>NZ_JAXQGA010000001.1:0-416274 GCF_034438075.1 Acetobacterium sp. K1/6
ATCCAGGTGCAACGCTTCCGCAATCTGGGAAATATTTTCCCCTTTCTCATAAAAACGATTTCTGATATCATGTATCTGATCCATTGTGAGCATTCTCCATTTCCTCCTTGTTCTTTGGTCAGATACAAGGATAATTGACTTGAGTTTTGCCCGCAATGGATTTTTGCAATATTGTGCATTTTCCAACTTGCAATACTATGGATTTTTGCTTTGCAACTTTCTACATTTTTATTTTACAATAAACACATTTCATTTTGATGGATATTCAACAACTTTATTCAAAATGTTGGATATCTCATTAAAAAGCATCCATAGCAGGGAGAATTTTAGTATGAAAAAACAAACTGACTTGCGCGTATTAAAAAATAAACAATTAATCAAAAGTGCTTTTTTAGAATTGCTAAGTACTAAACGATTCGAAGATATTACAGTAAGTCAAATATGCCAAAAAGCACTAATCAATCGATCAACGTTTTATTTTCATTATGAGAATAAGGTTGAACTTCTTGAAGTCATATATATCGATTAAACTTCTGAACGCAAATAAATTAATTCCTCGCAGTAATCATTTGGAATTAAATCTGGTCGCATCGACATTATTTGTCCTAATTTTATATAAGTAGGACCTAATTCCTCTAATATAATGCGAAGCTTTTGCGGTGCCATATCATGCAAAAAATCGTTTCTTTTTAAAATCTTTGCAATCTGCAAAACTCGATAGCTTTGCTTCTCATTTTCAGATTCCATTGTTATCTCCATCCCAAGACAATCAATTTATAGCAATTCTGTTAGACTTATCTCAATCTGACTCTTTCTTCCCCTATCAGTTTGGACTTTTATCTTCACACCCCTCGCCTTCTAACGGTGTCTCAAATATTTGTTCTACGTTCTGTTCTTTTAATGCATCAAGTTCATCTCTTAATAATTGAATTTCTTCAGGGCTCATCTGATCAATGTATCCTGAAATTGTTTCCGCAGATTTTTTTGTCTTTATTACCGAAGCTGCATCGTTTACCTTTTCTCTTAACTCTCTTTTCAGCTCTTCATTTAATACTTTTCCCTGCTCTATGGTTATTTCCCCCTTTTCTACCAATTGATCAACTAATTCTTTTGATTTTTCAGCGGTTATGGCAAGCGCACCAACACCTCCTAAAAAAATGTTTTTGAAAGCATTACTTAAATCTGACTTCATCTTGATTCTCCTTTCTTTATTCCAAAATGCTTCTGCATCATTGGTACATCTTAATTCATTGAGATCTTTGAAATTTTTATATAAACCCCCATTTTATCGTCATTTTTAAAATTTTTACATCTCCAATTTACATATAATTTCTTGAAATTTGTGCAATAGGTGCAATAGATAGTAAACAGTTCCCCTTAGTTCACTACAAATTTAAATAGTTCGCAACCTTTTCAAAATATTTATTATCCCAAATGCTTGAGTTCTTTAAAACAGCCTTTTTCAAGTCGACCAAACTCATGACTGATTTTGTTGTATCGATGAAAAAATATAAGAGAACAATAATTGTTGCCAATATCTTCATCTTTAGTGGTATAGCTAGAGCTAATATTAAAATTGATGGATGAATTACCTCAATCGTCAGAAACGCTAACACTCCCCAGAGCAATGAATATTGCAAGCAAATATAACCATGAAAATTTAACAACTTATCGCCATAATCCCACCATTTACGGTTCATTAATTTCTCCAGCATTGCTCCTACAATCATTTCCAGTAACGTCGTCAGAACAATTGCCATGATGATACTGATAATCAAAAATGTTAGATTATTTTCAAAAAACCCCCTTAACCATGCAGAACAAAGGATAATCAGCACTGCCCCAAATCCATAAATCGGACAAAATGGACCAATCAAAAAACCTCTATTTACAAATTCTCTCTCAATAACGCCAGCAAAAGCGGTTTCCATCAGCCATCCCATAAAAGAATACACTACAAAGTATAATATTAAATCAATAAACTCCATTTATTTTCACCTTGCTTATTTATTTTGATTCCAGTCGCAATAACATAAGTATGACGATTATTAAGCAAATCATTACTGAATTCATCTTTGCTTTGCCCTTCTCTCTATTAAGTTTTAGAGTTCGATAATGTCAAATTTAACCCGCCCGCAATTTGACTATGGGTCTTATTTTTATCTATATTGAAACCTTCCAGAGTTTTTCTGCTTTAGCTGCCCACTTTTCTGAAGCGGTTTTACATTTACCACATAAGTGATGAACATTTTCCGGGTGCAGCATTTCAGTTGATTTCGCACCTGAAACAAGCAGCATTTTTTCAAGTTTTTCGGGATTATCCAATAACGGACACGGTCTCAAATGGTTAGTATTAAACGGTTGGTTTTCTTTGTACTGCATAAATAAAGGATTTTTAAATGCCTCAATTAAAGAATGCTCGTGGATATTGGAATCTGAATAATGAATAAATGCACAGGGTTCAATATCTCCGTTTGCATTGATGTGTAAATAATTTCTTCCGCCTGCTATACATCCATTTACATATTCACCATCGTTCCAGAAATCTAATGTGAAAATGGGCTTACTATCCCTAAATTTGCGTATTTGATGATACATAAATTCACGTTGTTCAGCTGTTGCCATTAACTCTGGCGCTGCATCTACACCAACCGGCATATAGGTAAAAAACCATGCGAATTTTGCCCCCTTGTCAATCATATCGTCAAAATAAATTTCACTGCCAATAATTTCTGTATTCTTATTGGTATAACAACATGAAATACCAAATGGCAGTTTTTTTCGTTTCAGCAGTTCCATTGCTTCCGTTACAGCAGCATAGGTGCCCTTACCACGACGAAAATCTGTTTCTTCTTCAAATCCCTCGACACTAATTGCAGGAACAAAATTCTTTACTCTTAGAAGTTCCTCAGCAAAGGATTCATCAATTAAGGTTGCATTGGTAAAGGCCAAAAATACACAATCATTGTGTTTTTTACAAAGTTTTAGCAGATCATCTTTGCGAACCAAAGGTTCACCGCCGGAATATAAGTACATATATGTCCCTAAAGCTTTACCCTGTTCAATTATATTATCGAGTGTTTCATAACTCATATTCATTTTATTGCCATAGTCTGCAGCCCAGCAACCTGTACATTTAAGGTTACATGCCGAAGTAGGATCCATTAAAATTGCCCAAGGCACGTTGCAATTATTTTCTATCCGAGATTTTTCCTGCCTTTGACCTGCAATAATTGAAGCATTAACAATAAAATTCTCAAATAATTTTTTACGTACACCGTCATCGATATCGTTCCAAAGACTTTTTGTCAGCTGATACCAATTGCTATTTTTATCTGACAACACCTCGCGCGTTTTTTTTATCTGATTATCCAACATGCCATTTTTATCATATTTTTCAGCCCAGTTTATAATCTTGGGAATATTCCTATCAGGATCAGAATCAAGATAGGTAATTACCTTTTTTAATCCATATACTTTCGCATTTTCAACAACTGTCTTTTTATTCATCGTTTATCACTCCATTTCAAAATATTTTAATTTTCTTGTTGATGTACTTTATAATTCGTACGTCCGTATTAATTCGATTGTAAAAAAAATTTACCTGCTAAACAAAATGATTTTTTTGTATACAATCTATTTTTTGATGCTTCAGTTCTCAGCAAATTTGATTGGCTATTTTGGGGGAACCATTTCAGTTTTCACCTCGTCCCCCTCGTTTCACTACTTTAAGCTGAAAGATCTGGAAAAGAATATCACCACTCGTTCACGCTATCAAACGCTAAAATAATAATTCAATTGCATTTAAAGCTTCTGGAAGTTCTTTTTCCTGAGGATCTAAAATAACCTGTATTGCCGTTCCAAACATAGCTCCCAGTAGCATTCTTGCAATAGATTTCGGTGAATATTTGCGCAGATTGCTTTTTAATGGTATGTCATTTAGAATATATTTTTCAATCAGATTTACCAAATTATCAAAAAGATTTTGAAGCAACTGGCTAAATTGAGCTGACCACAGTGACATACTCGTAAAATCAAAAAACATTTTAAACAATTTGGGATTTTCCTCTAACATTCCCTGGAAATATGCAATCAGTTCAGATAATTTTTCTTTTGGTGTCGATCCTTTTTTTAAATGCTCTTCTACTTCAAGCAGGTATTCCTGAATCATCATTTTTATTACTTCTGTCAGCAACCCATCTTTATTTTTATAATGATAGGTCAGTTGGCTCAGCGCAACCCCTGCCTCATCTGCAATATCACGCATTGAAACGGATGCATAGCCTTTTGACGAAATACACTCAAATGCAGTTTGTAAGATTCGCTCTGATTGATTTGTTCTTTTCATTTCATTCCTCATAACGTTGCTCCCATCCATACTTCGTACAAGCGTCCGACAAATACTATTATATTATTTTGTCAACCTTTGTCAAGTCATTCTTTGCATTTGAGGAGAATCTTTATTTATTTAATACTTTATTGTTATCTGTTGACAATAAATTCTTTTACTCCTATAATTTAACGTAATTCGGACGTCTGTATTATTTTTTTTCACATCCAAAATATTGGAGCTGCGAGAACAAAGAACATTAAACAATTATTAAATCGATTCCATTGTACATTTACATTTAGAAAAGCAGAGTCATCGCAATGATTATTCAGCTTTAACTGATTGGAGTACTTCAAGCGACTAAATTAAATTATATTTAATGACAAGACTATTCCTCATGATTGTTAATTTTGTTTTTTTTTGCCAAATTATTAGTACAGTCGTCCGTTTTTATCTATTCTTTAAAAATCAAACAAACTAATGAATTATGGAGAAAATTGTTTATGAAACCGATCATTATTACTGATTCTAACTGCGACCTTAGCCAAGAATATCTTGAATATAATAATATTATTTCCATACCCTTTCGTTTTCAACTTAACGATAAAGACTATGAAGATATTTTTGGTCAGTCCATAACCCATCAAAATTTTTACCATTCCCTTCGTTTAGGGGATCGGGCTACATCAACTCAAATCAATCCCTATCGTTTTGAAAAAGTCTTTTCAAAATATGTCGCCCTCGGATATGCCATTATTTATATTGGTTTCTCATCTGGTTTAAGTGATACTTATAATAGTGCGCTTCTTGCTAAAAAAGCCATCCTAGAGAGGCATAAATCCGCAGATATTACTGTTATCGATACAAAAGGAGCCACTTCTGGTCAAGGTTTACTTGTCCATACTGCTTGCAATATGCTAAAACAAGGCTGGACCAAACAAGACATTGTTCATTGGATCGAAAAAAACAAATTAAACGTGAATATCTGGTTTACAGTTGATAGTTTGGATCATTTAAAAAGAGGTGGTAGAATATCCCCAACGAGTGCTGCTCTGGGATCGCTCATCGACGTAAAGCCGATCTTAATGGTGAATAAAAATGGCAAATTAGTTGCCGTGAAAAAAGTTAGACGGAGAAAAAAAGCCATCAAAACATTGGCCGCCGAAATCAAAGAACGCATTATTGAACCCCACAACCAGGTCGTCTTTATCAACCATGGTGACTGTGCAGAAGATGCCTACCTTTTGAAATCAATCATAAACGAGCAAAATAATGTTAAAGATGTAATCGTGAATTTCATTGGACCGGTAATCGGAGCTCATTCAGGACCTGGTACTCTAAGTGCAGCTTTTATCGGGCAACCTCGCGATGCATAATTCATTGCATTATTTATGATATGAAACATTAATAAAAAGCCAATTTTTTGGTATTTCGAGGTATCAAAATTAATTCATTATAAATATAAAACCCGATCAGAACTTGAACCGCTCCCTGTCAAGTAGACAGAATAAAAAATAAAAATGATGCCGCCAATCATATGGATTTATGGTTGGCGGTCTTTTTATGCAGCAGATCCGAGATAACGCCTGTATTCGATTCGATTGCGTTGCGCTCGCCATTATCGGCACGTTCCACCTGTTTAACTTCAGCCGATACCACTTTCGGTTTGCGACCCAGCCTCGGGCCACTGATGCGGATGCCTCAAAGCTCCAGCCAGGCAAGGTTCTCACGGTTACGAAAGATTGAATCTGCCAGCACCTCCTCCAGATAGCAGCCAAAGCGCATCAGGTATTGTAGAAGCGCTTCCTACAATAAAGTCCCTTCATTAAAACTTTCAAAGTCAAGCTTCTCAATGAAGGTGTAGCCACCCACAGCGCTTGTCATTACCTTGCACCCGAACTCAAGGCTTTTTCTCTGACAATTGGCCGGATGTGGGACTGTGAGATGCTCACAATCCGGTTTGGGAAAGAATGCGTTTTCGTCTCATACATGGTGTTCTGTTGTTCATAAAGCTTTCAGATGGTATCAAGTTCGCTGTGCTGGCATTTTGTCCGAAGTTCCGCTCTGGCAGTGTCTTTCAGATAAGTCTCGACGTATTCCAGATCCCGCTTAACATACCGAAGCTATTTTCGAATTGCTTTGCGGACTGTTTTACTGCGCTTTCTGCGCTGCTTTTCGATGGACAGATAGTCTTTTCGGGCGCGATTGTGACAGGTTCGGGGTTTGGCAACAAGAGCGATTTCGGGCTTATGCTTCAGGAAAATGATTCAATTGTTGGGTGATTTTTATTTACCTAATGGCTGTTTCCATTTTCGCGAAAAATTATTGACACTACCACTGTCTCCATCAGATCCCTAAAGGATCCATTACTGTTAATCCATCCTAGCCTCAATAGTGAAATCTATTCCAGTATCTTTAATGAGTGATTGACCAGATAATCAGAAATGTCACTAATAGTACTAGTTTCATGAATCGTTGGAATAATTCTTTTGGTGCTCTTATTTTTCACAAAATAAAGTTACCCTCGCACAGATACTGCGAAACTGTACCTTGAATGCAATTGAATATCCAGGATCATGTCACTGATCATTATATTGACTTTTTCTTAACAATTCACTTGACTCTGTAATCGTTACATACTTGATAATAATATCAAACCAAAAGAAATGGAGATATTGATATGTACGAAAACTTATTCAGTCCAAAGAAAATTGGCAATTGCGAGATTAAAAATCGTCTGGTTGTACCCGCTATGGTTACCCAAACCTGTGGTTATGATGGCATCATCAGTGACCGGTATATTAAATACCATGAAGAAAAAGCCAAAGGTGGCTGGGGATTAATTATTACTGAAGACTATGGTGTTACCCCAGAAGCAAGAGGCTATGATCAGATTCCTGGTTTTTGGGATGATAGCCAAATTGCCAGAAACGTCGAATTAACCGATGCGGTTCACCAGTACGGAACAAAAATTTTTTGCCAGATCTATTACGCCGGCAAACAAAAAATGCCCAATGTTCCAGGCCCTGTTTTAGCACCATCCGCGATTAAAGATCCTTTAGCCATGTCAGACCCGAAGGAAGCAAGTATTGAGGAAATCAATGAAATTGTTGAGGCCTTTGGTAGCGCAGCATTGAGAGCCAAGAAAGCTGGTTTTGACGGGGTGGAAATTCATGCTGCTCATGGTTATTTTATTGCCCAGTTTTTATCACACTTTGTCAATAAAAGAACAGATGAATATGGTGGATGTTTTGAAAATCGGGTGCGACTTTTAGACGAGATTTATTACAGTATCCGAAAAGCTGTCGGCCCAGAATTTCCGGTAATTGTCCGAATATCCGTCAATGAATATGTCATCGGTGGTCGAACGGAAGCAGAATCACTTGTTTTGGCAAGACATCTTGACAAATTGGGTGTAGATGCCATCAATGTATCAAATGGCGCTTATGCAGCAGATCCAAACCATCATGTCATTTCTTCAATGTTTGCAGATTTCGCCTTCAACCGAGATACCTGCGAAGAAATAAAGAACCTGGTCTCCTGTCCTGTTATGCTGGTCAATAAAATCAATGACCCAATGATGGCCGATACCTTAATTAAAATGGAAAAAACTGATTTTATTGATATGGGGAGAGGTTCCATTGCCGATCCACACTTACCTGAAAAAGCTCAGAACGGAAAAACAAAAGAAATAAATTACTGTATCGGTTGTTTACAGGGCTGTGAGTATGGTATTTTATCCCCACTAGGATTTACTTGTCTGGTTAATCCGCATGTTTCACAGGAATACAAGAATGATCTAAACCCTGTTTCAAAACCCAAAAATGTGATGATCATTGGCGCTGGTCCCGCCGGTTTAATGGCCGCCAGAACCGCAGCTCAGAAAGGACATACAGTTACAGTCTATGATAAGGACACACATTTTGGTGGCGCTTTCAGATCAGCCGCTTATCCAATGGGTAAGGGAATTTTATCAACCGTCATTTCCGCATACCGGGAAGAATGTATTAATTTAGGCGTTGCTTTTAAAATGGGCATCGAAGTTGACCAGGCACTTATTACTGACGTAAAAGCTGATACAATAATTGTTGCTACCGGCTCTGTTCCTTTAGCACCGCCAATTCCTGGCATTGATGGCCTAAACGTATACACTGCAGAAGACGTTTTATATGGCAATATCCAATTACCGGCAGGTCCAGTGATTGTTTGCGGCGGCGGTGAGGTCGGCGGTGAAACGGCTGAATTTATTGCTCAAACCAATCACGATGTCACAATACTGGAAATGCAAGCGCAGATTTTAAGTGACATGGTTGAGCCGAACATGTATCCGCTCTTACAAAGAATCACACAGCAGCAAATTAAGATTCTTACAAAGGCAACAGTCTCAGCAATTGCCAATGATAGTGTATCTTACAAAAATAGTAATGGTGACGAAATTACTTTACCAGCAGCATCTGTTATCTCAGCTTTTGGCTATAAAGCCTACAACCCACTGGGAGATATTGCTAAATCACTCTGTCATGAAGTGTATGTCGTGGGCAGTGCTATCAAAGCAGGCAACGCCCTGACTGCAACAAGAGAAGGTTACGAAGCTGCTTTAAAGCTTTAGGAAATGAGGCAGGGGGCTGTCGGGAAATGACGATTTTAGCCCCTGATTAAAAAATTTAACGAAACCCGCATGATAAAATGGGATAGGCTTATCCGGAATCATGCGGGTTATTGTTTTTTGCAGAATTGTTTTTATTTTGAGGCAGCACAAAAAGAAAGTCTGACTTTTTGAGTTAAACTTTTTTCTAGGCGGCGTTCTGTTTCTTTTTACCAACGAATTTCTCAATCTCCCGATGGATAAAACGATGATATTTATTAAGATTACGTCCAAAAACGTACAGCTGAAATTCCTTTTCAACTTTTTCACGGGAGCGGTAGTTGAAGCGCCTGAAGTTATTATTTTCCTTGATATCACCAAAATGACCTTCGGTCTGAATGGAACGGATCTGTCGATTAATGATGCCTTTTTCAGAACGAATATTTTCATCCGATTGGGCCTTGAGGTCCTCCCATTTCTGATTAACCTTCATCACTTTATTTTTATCCGTATCCTTTATCGGGTCGTAGCGATAGAAGCACTCCGCTTTAAAATGGCATCCGCTGCAGTCGTCACAGGCGTAGACCTCAAATTTTCGTTCATACCCTTTTGTTATTCCGGTTTCTGTCCGGATATGGGACAAGAGCCGTCCATCGTGACAGCGGTAACAGCGGAGACCACCATGCATTATCACGGACATATTGTAATGCTTCCCGATATCGTTATTCCAGGCTTTTGTTTTCATTTTTTCATGAGCCTGCAGCTTGATGTAACTGCTGATATGATTTTCTTTCAGAAAATCAAGATTTTTTTCGCTGCTGTAGCCACTGTCTGCCGTCACTTCTTCCGGATAGCATCCGAAAGCCTTCCGGTGTCTGTCAAGAACCGGAATCATGGTATCATAATCAGTACGATCATTGCTTATATAGCTGTGGATAATAAAGTAATTCTCCACGGCGATCTGGACATTATAAGCCGGTTTGAGCTGTCCGTTTCGCATATGGTCGTCTTTCATTCGCATGAAGGTTGCCTCGAAATCTGTTTTTGAATAGCTGTTGCGATCAGCGCCCATGATTTCAAAATGGTTTTTGTATTTCATCAGGCGTTCGCCGCAGCTTTCAATGGCTTCGTAAAGTTTCTGAAGCTCGGATTTCCGTTGTCCCTTCAAAACGGTAAACAAAATGTCTTCACCTTTTGCGATCGTGGTCAGATTTGTCTGTAGCTTCAGCAGTTCAAGGGGTGAGCAGTTTTCAATGGTGATGATGGCCTTGTTCGGAACTTTCTTTTCCCCGTGAAGTTTACGGTTACGGTTTTTTTCAATGACAGTTTTTACCCGCTCAATGCCTTCGATCACCAGCATCTCTTCTTTGCAAAAACCATATTTGTCGCCATATCCGCCGGATTTGAGCAATGCATTATAGGACGCATACAGTGTTTTGATCTGATCCAGAAGATTGGCCAGATGATAGTTGATGCTTCCCCGCCAGACAAAGGTATAACGGTTGGCATTCGCTTCAATCTTTGTGCCGTCAATAAAAAGGGCTTTCAGGGACACCAATCCTTCTTTCTGCAGTCGACGCATGAACTGACAATGCAGCCCGGAAAGGATCTCACCAGTCAGACGGTATTTTATGAACTCATAAAATACATCCCGTCCTGGTTTAAGACCACCCGTCAGCCAGATGAAGGCAATATCGCGTCGACATAATTCTACGATCCGGTCAATTGCCTTAACACCCCGCATGTTGGCATAAACCAGCACTGCGAACAGCATAATCGGATTGTATCCTTTTCTTCCCTGATGTGAATATTTTTCCAGCAGGCTGGCATAGTTCAAGTCCTCCATAACTTTTTTCAGGGTAAAGACGGGATCGTCGGATGGCAAACCGATCTGATACAGATTGAAATTTATTTTTTGTTGTCCTTTTTCGAAAAATTCTGTATAATAAGTATTCATGTGTAGTTACATTATATTCTGTATATGTAACGGAGGGAAGATGGTTTTTTTAACCGTCTTTTTTCTTTGCCAAAAAATCAAAAGGGAGTCTGATGTTGTCCATCAAACTCCCTTTTTAGCTGAGGCCATTTCCCGACAGCCCCTGCCTTATCACCTTATAATCATTACAAAGTTTTAATTGGTGCGTATATTTTCATGATTCTATTTAACTTTCCCGCCACGCTTCCTCTGCCCACAATAATGCCAAATATTTTTGAAACCAGTTGATGATCTCTTTCCTTGAGATAATTCATTAGATTATTTAGGCAGTCAGAGTTGAAATCTCCAAATTCTCCCATATCAATTATTGTACAAACACATAATTGGTCGGGCAATAATTCAGTTTTCTCAGCGATTTCAATTTCTAATTGATCTAAAGTGTATTTATCAATTGCATAACTCCAATTTTCATCGTTGTCATTAAACTCTACTAAAACATCGAAAAAAGAAATATAGTCTTTCGTGAAAATATATGATTTCATTGGAAAATCTTTCTCTTCAAATGTATAGTTATCGCCAGTACTGCCAATATTGGAATTAAATCTATACATACTGGGGACTTGTTCAACCCAGAAATTTTCGATATTATATTGACCGACTGCCAGCCTCTTTTCGATTTCTATAATTCTTCCAAGAAGAAGCTCCTCATTTTTAATCTGATCCTTCAGTTGTTTAGAAAAATCCCTTAATTTAACACCTAACTTATCAAAGTAACCATCAGAAATAATATCTTTTACGTCGGCAATATTGATATCCCATTCCTTATATTTCATTGCTTCATAAAGCCAAAAAATATCCATCGCATCATAATAGCGATATTTCCCGTCACCCTTACGTTTTGGCTTTATGACACCATGTTTTTCATAATATCGAATCATCTGATCAGATATATTTAAAAATTTTGAAACATCACCAATTTTATATTCCATTCATATCTCCTTTGTTCAAATATCCCTAATCTTATAAAAATGTTGTATCTGTGTTATCCGTCAATAGATTTCTTCTAATTTTTTACTTTATTCTAACGTTACAGATATTCGATTTCAAGTCATGTCAATTTTTTTGCTGACATCTGCGATTGAACATTTTCAGGTTTATTTTTTCACCCCCCACCCCACATAAAAAAATCACATCTGCTTCACCATTTTCATCAACACAGATGTGTTCCAAAGTTTATCTGACCAGCTCCGGTTTTGTTTCTTCTGGATAGTCTATCAGCAAGTACCAGAAGTATATAAATAGTGTTTCGATAAAATTAGCCGTAACTTTGATATAAGTACATTATATTTCTCTAGGAGCCCGATCACTTAGCCAGCGGATATTTTGGGAACGATCGGCCCATACCTTTCTCAGAGGTGGAGTATACATCGTCCCTTCAATCAGCGTTTCTTTTTTCCCTTGAAAGGTTTTTCATCGCAAATATTTTTTGCTTTCATTATCAGTCAACTGCACAAAGGTACTGCCGCAGATTCCACATATGATATCTTTACAAATTAATTTTGCAGGGGTTATTTTTCCTTTAGCGGTATTAATGATTTGTAATCGGGTTTGACTAAAGTCTCAATCTGTGTGGTCGTGATTCATTTCTATAAGTTACTTGAATCAGCCAGAGCTGCAACGCATATAACTCAGTCCAGCCCCGCAAACAATTCCCCATTTATTTCAAAAATATTCTCTGTAGGAATTTTGGTTTTGTCCAGCATCACAACTATATGATCATAAACATCAATCTTTATGACTATACCAGCGACGGTGATATAGCTGCCACCGTCTTTCATCTCGTCCGGCTGAAAGTAGGTGATGGAGACTTGGGGCCGGCTGGCAATCTGTTCGATCAGCAGATTCAACCGCAATTCAATCTCTTTCTTGGCATCCTCAGTAAGCTCCTTGCGCTCCCGTGTGAGCCGAGCTGTTTCCATGATAGCATCCCCATATTTGGTAAGTGCTGCAAAGGGCGAAAACTGCGCCGCTCGATCGGTAATTGGCATCGGGGTGCGGGTAAGCGAAACGTGATGAGGCAGGTGGATAATGTCATCATATGAACTCATTATGCTTTATGTCCTCCGATCTGATCATTTCGATCCCTGGTGGTGGCCCCTTCTTCCAGATTCATACCCTTGAGGATTGCGTTCTTGCCAAATTTTTTCTTAATGTCCAGGATGGATTTTTGCATCTCTTTCTCTCTTTCAAGCTCTGCTTCTTCCGCTGCCTGCTGCTTTTCCAAGGCAGCATAATCGGTAAAAAGGTCGAGTTGTTCATATGAAGCAGCTTTGGGCGCTGATGCTTCGGGGATGACATGGTTTGCGGTTATATTCACTCGGCGCACCAGCAGTCGCTTATCTATAATGCGGTCGAAGAGCATTGTAACCGCATCAATTATGTACTTGGACGAGGCCGTGTACCTGCCAAGATTCTCGGTGCCGTGGGCATGTTTAGGCAACTGCCGGCCATAGTGGTCTGAGGTGACTTCACCCTTATAAGATTGCCTGAGCTCTGGGTCCTGCAAATTTTGGATGTCATAACCGACTGTTAACACCAACTGATCCGTTACCATTTGCTTGTCGACTAAATTCAAGGCCAGAAGATCGGCCATCTCCCGTACGATGAGCCTGGCTTTATCGACGGGATAAGGGTACTGTAAGACCTGGCCGGAGCTAATGCTGTTAGTGGTTGGCTTATAGGCTTTAACATCTGCAATCGTGCATGGTTCCCAGCCCCAGGCATGATCGATGAGTAGCTCCGCATTTACGCCAAACAGCTTGTAGAGCAGGGCTTCATTATAGAAATCCCCCATTTCCCCGAGGGAACACCTGGCCACATCGCCCATAGTTAAAAGGCCGTGAGCCTCAAGCTTTTTGGCGGTGGCCTTGCCTACTCGCCAGAAATCGGTAAGCGGTCGATGGCCCCATAGGGATTGACGATAGCTCATCTCGGTAAGCTCTGAAATACGTACACCGTTTTTATCTGGTTTGACATGCTTGGCTCCGATGTCCATAGCAATCTTGGCGAGATACAAATTTGTACCGATGCCCGCTGCAGCTGTGATGCCCGTGGTTTTCAGTACATCCCGAATGATTTTCATGGTCAGTTCACGAGCAGTCAGCTTGTAGGTATTCAGATAATTTGTCACATCCATGAAAACCTCATCGATGGAATACACATGAATATCTTCAGGAGCGATATATTTGAGATATACATTGTAAATACGTGTGCTATAATCAACATACAGCTCCATGCGAGGCGGGGCAATTATATAATCAAGTTCAAGTTCCGGCGATGATTTAAGTTCTGAATCATCATAAGAGGAACCGGTAAAAATGCGATTTGGTGCATATCGCTGTCGCTGGGCATTGGCTTCTTTCACCTTCTGCACTACCTCGAACAGCCTTGCTCTACCGGAAATACCGTGGGTTTTCAGGGGCGGCGATACCGCAAGGCAAATGGTTTTTTCTGTTCGCGCAGCGTCGGCCACCACCAAGTTTGTGGTCAGTGGATCAAGCTGACGTTCGATACACTCCACTGAAGCGTAAAAACTTTTCAGATCTAAGGCAATATATGTTCTGTTTTTCACACTCACAGCCCCTTTTTTCACTTATTTTAGGTTATATATTATATCACATTCTGATTCTAACTTACACTGATAAGAGGGGGCATTTTCTTAATGCCATCCCATATGAAAATATTAATTCAACACCTTATCCTACAAAAAAACAGCTGATTATTGCTAATCAGCTGTTAAGCATGTTGCTTTTATTTCATATTGTCTAAGGACGCAAAAAATAATACAATTTAGCGTAATTGGCTATTACGCTAAATTGTATTATTTCGCTGAAAAGTATTACATATGCTGAATTTATTTCATTTTCTTCAATAATACTGTAAAATTATTATAAATCAGTATCATCTCTGAAAACCTCAACTCTGTTTCTTCCATTTTTCTTGGCTATATATAAAGCTGTATCTGCTTTATGATAAACATTCTCCATCAAAGTTTCATCATCGCTTATAGCGACCCCAGCACTAACTGTTACCGATCCGACAATTTCAAAATTTAGTTCTGCAATTGTTTTACGTATTCGTTGCGCAACAGATTTTGCGCTCTTTAGCTTAGTATTCGGTAATATAACCATGAATTCTTCTCCACCCCAGCGTCCGGCTGAATCTTGTTTCCTTATACATTTTCCGATAGCATGTCCAATGCCTTTTAATACCCTATCGCCTATATCATGACCATAGTTATCATTAACTTGCTTAAAAAAATCCACATCACACATAATTACTGCTAAATTTTGAGTATCTGTTCTTTTGTTCATTTCATATGTGAATATCTGTTCCAACCCGCGTCTATTATATAGCCCTGTTAAACCATCTGAAGTCGCCAACTTCTCCAGTTTTCTATTACTCTCCTCCAATTCTTGGGTTGTAACTTCAAGAAAGTTCAACAATCGATCTAAATAGGGTATTTGTTCTCTACTTTGATTTGATACAATTTTCTCCTGATCACAGTTATATGTTAGATTTATATCACCTTCACGCATAGCGACTGCCACCAATGAAGAATTTAGCACATTGATTTTATTGTCTTTTGATATGATTTCTGACGCAGAATAATATCCTGATACAACAAGCGAATTTTCATTATATATCTCCACCTCGCGCATTGCTTTCTCACCAAAAAAATTCAAGCGATTTCTACATGAAAAAAGCAAAATGGATTGTGCATTAAATTCTGAGAATTTTTCACTCATCTCTCTTGAATCCTTAAGAATATATGAAAAGTTCCCATATGACAGACGTATACGATCATCTATATGTACGTCTGCATTAAAGAATAGGCGACCCTGCTTATCATAATTAATAGGGGTTCTAGCAATTAATCTTCCTTCTCTTATTATAGCCATTGGGAAGATGCTGATATGCTCAAAAAAATGACTGTCAGGCTTGACTTTTAAATATTTTTCATATATTGAAACAGCTGGTTTCCCATCAATTTCATTGATACAATAATCACCATCCATACTTGTTACTGTCATTTCTTTTCCTAACGGAACCCAGCCAAGGCAATAATCAGATTTAATATGCAATTCTTCCCCATAATAAACAATGATCACAATTGAATCATCATATATATCATCATTAAATATTTTAGGTAAAGTATTTTCATCATAAACAACACACCATGCACCAGCACCAAACAATGGGAAATTAATATTTTCTGAAATCAAATCCAAAAGTGAAATGTATTTATTTGTTTTAAGGGTCGTTAAAAACTCAACACCAGCAATATGATCAATATTTGAAAATAAATCTATCAAATCGTTTCTTACTTCTTCTACCGAGAGGACATTTAAATCATATGTCTTAATTTCAAAATCTGATTTTTCAAATATGAAGAATACCAATTCAATTGCTTCAAATGATATTTCATTATTAGAAATCATACCTCCCGCTGTAGTACCTACAATCTTTATATCTCCAAAGAAATAATTAATTTTCATAATCCAATTTTCCAACAATTCATTTTCAGCATACGGACTAAAGATGTGGAGCAAAACACTTTGAGCTTTTAAAAAAGCTTCATTCCCATTGAGTTCATCTCTTATTGATTTTAATTCTGTTTGTGACTCAATCATAAATGACATCTGCTTCAAAATTCTTCCTCCTTCACAACTATTTGATTTTTCAGTAATTTAATTAATGATACCCCTTTTGCGTTTCTATAAACTTCTGCGGTACTGTCATAATAATGGTGAAATGTGCTGTTTGCAAAAGAACCCATGCCCTGCAGCTGTCGGCGATTGTCCATCATTCTCAGATTGGTCTTTCCGAGCAGATCCAAATTCTTTCCTATTATGAATCTTCTGGTGACTTCGCTGCGATTATGAACGGTCATCCAGCAATTATTGAAAGCAATATCTGTCATGCGATTCGCCAGTATCGTGCTTGCCATCGGGCTGAAACTTTCGATGACCGTCAACCCGTCACTTCATCAACCAGTGCTTTTCAGGCTTCAGCCGGCAGTTCATGCAGATAAACGGACACCGAATATTTTATTTCACAAACCCACATAAGCTGACATGACCCTCCCGCCATTTTTCCATAAAATGGAGAAAAAACCAAGGAGGTTATTATGAACCAGAATGCAGCCCAGGCAATCGCGCTGATGCGCTACGCTTACATTTCAGGCCTTTCCGATCAGTATCCATCCAACGAGGCTTTCTTTCGTGAGGCTTCGCTTAAAGGGGTTCTGCTGGCCAACGGATCAACCCGGCACTTTGCTCCGCAAACCATCAAGTACTGGTACCGCAATTATCTTAGAGACGGCTTTGATGGCCTGATCCCTTCCTCCCCGATCGGATAGCGGTAAGCCGCACAAGCTGGATGAGGATCTTGAGACCCAGATCTGGTATCTGAAACTAAGCTATCCGCGCATGTCGGCTGCCGCCATTTTCCGCCAGCTTCGTGAGAACGGCACCGTCAAAGCGGTGAACTGTCCGAGTCGACCGTCAACCGTTTTATCAAACATCTTGCGCTTGAGCAGAAGACCACCACCAATCATGATATGCGGCGCTATGAACGCCCGCACATCAATGAAGTCTGGTGCAGGGACAGCAGTGTCGGCTCCTATCTTAAAACGCCGGACGGAAAGAAGCACAAGGTTTTCATTATCGCCCTGATTGATGACGCCAGCTGTCTGATTGTGGGGATTGATGTCTTTTTCAATGATAATTTTGTAAACCTGATGTCGGTCATGAAATCAGCTGTCGCCAGGTATGGTCGACCGCAGATCTACAACTTTGATAACGGCAGCGCTTTTAAAAACAGGCAGATAGAGCTGCTGGCAGCCCGAACCAGTTCGGTTCTTCACTATGACCAGCCATACACGCCGACGCGAAAGGCAAAAATTGAACGGTGGTTTCGCAGAGTGTATGAAGGAAAGTCTGTAAATTGAAATCTCCTATGATTTAAAATGAAATGGGGTAAAAATTTTTAGAGAAATTTACTAATATTTTAAGAATGTTATACCCAATAAAAATGAGCATGTCAAGAAACAGGTGGTAACGCACCTGTTATTTAGAGCTATTCTGAAAGACGACCTTCATACACAATACTGAGTTCGCCATAAATTTTGCCCCATTTCTGTATCGGCATCGACCATTTTTTTGTTGCCTCAAAAGTTGCCAGATAAAGGGCTTTCAAAAGCGCCTTATCACTGGAGAAAAACACTTCTCAGCCGGTTCAGTTTACGATACGTGGCATTCAGGCTCTCAATGGCATTGGTCGTATAGATCACTTTTCGTACATTGGTTGAAAATTTGAAAATTGGTGAAATAGCATCCCAGTTCTGCGACCAGCTGTTCATGCTGTTCGGGTATCTGTCAGACCATTTTTTTAAAAAACCTGGTTGAGGGCTTCCAGCGCTCAGTCCTCGGATGCTGCCTGATAAATGGATTTCAGATCCGCTGCGAAATTTTTTCGGTCTTTGTAAGAAACATATTTGAGGGTATTACGGATTTGATAAACAATACAGCGCTGATATTCGGTATTCGGAAAGGCCGCTGAAATGGCTTCCTTTATGCCGGTAAGACCGTCCGTACATATGATCAGAATATCTTTTACACCACGGTTTTTCAGCTCATAAAAAACACTGAGCCAGTATTTTGAGCTTTCGTTTTCATCGATCCGAATCGTCAGAACTTCCTTGTGTCCGTCAGTATTGATCTCAAGAATAACGTAAGCTGCAATTTTTCGGATAATACCGTTATCCCTTACTGAGTAATGAATCGCATCAATATAAATTACAGGATAAACTGCTGATAACGGCCGGTTCTGCCAGGCTTCAATTTCCGGCATGATTTTATTTATCCGTAACATCGGAAATGAACCCTTCTGAAGCCTCGAAACCATAGATATCCATCAGCGTTTCGGAAATCTGACGGGTCGTCTGGAACGCGGATTTTCATGCTTCCATAACTGCTGTTGATCTGTTTTGCCTTATATCCATTTTGGGAATCTTCGTTATCTGATCGTTCAGATTTTTCATAGCCAAGATGGGCATCCATTTCCGCTTCCATCATCTCTTTGTTGTGCTGCCCCCAGCAGATCCTTTAGTGCATCCTGAATATCACTGGCGGATTCAATATCGTATTCCTCCTGAAGCTGCCGTAGGATGTTTTCGTTTTCCTTCCGTCATTGTGACTTCATGTACAGGATTTTTCCTTTTTGTCATAATAAAAGCCTCTATTTGATTTTTAGTTTATCACAGCAGACTTCTTTTGTGTTATTTACAGAAAAACTTTCACATTCTCGTTTCGTACTATGAAAGATCAGTGGCTGGCCAGTCTGGATACCCGCGATTTCACTGCGCTTTTGGAGCTACGTGACCACCTGCGGCTTATGTACTGCGCTATAATCAGATCCCGCATTAATCGCTTAAAGGCCTGTCACCTCAGGATCACTTCCTTTCGGAACCCTAACACATTCGCCAACTTTCCGATTCGGAAATCGAAAAGCATTTTCTTCTGGAGATCGAACGGCGAGTTTCCATAGACAGCGTCATCACCATCGATCAGGTGGAATACGAAGTGGACTGCCGTTTTGCTGGGCTATTTCCCGGACATGAATAAAATCTTTATCACTGAAGCTGATGGTACTTTCTGTCTCACTGCTTTATCCTTTATTTCATCTTCGAACTCAACCATTCTATTTTTTGTGCGCACAAACTTTTTCTACCAGAAGATTGTATTGCTTCTGGTTTTCGGCGATACTGGCATTTTCGTCAATAAATATTTGTACTTCTTTAACAATCATCTGATAATCATTCTTGTGTTTTAGCAATTTTCCCAGCAATTGTGTTAACTTTTTCGATCTGTTCTGAGATTTCTGCCAGACTTTTCTCTGTCTGATTAGGAATCAGATTACCAACCATTAGTTTTTTCTACATATCCTTCGATAAGTGCTGTGGTTTCCCTTGCAGCTTGAGCACTTTTAGACGCTAATACCCTGACCCTTCGGCAGCTACCGCAAAACCCTTACCAAGCTCTCCGGCACGTGCTGCTTCAACATCGGCATTCAAGGCCAGTATATTTGTTTGAAACGCGATCTCATATATAACTTTGATAATTTTCGAAATATTGCTTGACGATTCATCAACTTCTGACATAGTGTCAATCATGGCACTTATTTGCTGATTGCTCTCTTCGGCGTTCTTTCTGGCTTTATTTGCCAGATTACTTGCCTCTTTAGCATCCAGAGCATTGCGATCAGTTTCAGCAGCGATTTCATTCATATATGTTGACAGCTCCTGGATCGCATCGTTCTGCTCATTTGCGCCGATTGATAAGGACATACCTACCTTGTGAAATTTGTGTAGCCCCAATCTTAACCTGCCCGGCTGATAAATCAATTTCTGACATCATTACATTTAATGAATCAAATATTTTATTGATCGATATCTTGATTGACTGAAAATCTCCAAGATAATCAGAGGTAATTACAAAATCCAGGTTCCCCTTGCTTATTTCTTCCAGAGACCTGGTGATTTCATTAATATACTGATTGAGTATAAAGACAAGACTATTCATATCCCGATTAATTCTGTCATTTTGTCCCTGATAGTTTCCTGTCATCTGAACACTGAGATTTCCATTAGCTAGATCCGTTAATACCGCAGAAGCTTCTTTTATCGGTTTCGTAATAGCATTTAGAGTTGAATTGAAACCAGCCATAATTTTTTCATATTCTCTCTGATACTGATCAACCTGTCCACGAATATCCAAATTTCCACTCATCGCTGAGTGGGTCAGATTTTCAGTTTCCTTGACAAGATTTGAAATATTTTCCATTAAAGTAATCAGGCTCGGGACAAGCTGATCATTCTCACTTTGTTTTCCTGCCTCATAAAGATATACCAGATTATTTATATCACCATCAACAACCAGATTTATCGTATCAACTATAAAATTAAAAGCATTATAAAGGACATTAATAGTATCAGCAGTGTCTTTATAGATACCTTTGGATTCAATTTCCATCTTTTGTGAAAAATCGTTTAAAGCCATTAAACCTAAAACCCTCTTCCCTTCCTGCAGCCCTTCCAACCCATCGATACATGCATTCAGGTCTTCCTGCATTGTCTTATAATCCTTCGACACTTCATCCAAACTCTTTTCCAGTATTTGACCATTGGCAATCACATTAAAATGATTCACATTCATTTTATACGGCATCACGATTGAATCCAGAATAGTATTTTCTTTTTCAATAAATTCGCTGAAACTGCCCTTCAAATTATTCTGATTGCCTCTAAAATCATGTTCACCTGTTACAATAGTAGAATATACCGCATTTCGCTCTCCCCTAACACCTCTTAACTCATTCTGTAATTTTTTTAAATTATCTGTCAGCAGATCACTTTCCAATCCGTTCTCTAGCTCGGCTGATAAAACACCCGCTGCTAAAAGCTCTGCAAACGCAACTGTTTTTTCTGTTTTCAACAATTTTTCGGCTTAATTCCACTACAACAAACATTTCCATATTATTATCGTTTTTTATGAAGCAGTTGTCATAATTGTTTGTCAGGATTTGTTCCAGCAGATTATTTATGAATAATTACTGACAATACAATGAAGCAACTAATTTACATACTGCTTATAATTTAAAAACTCACCTTGCTTTTTTCCCATAAAGATACCTAAAATTTGTTCACAATCCCGTTGCATTAACTATTTCTGAGATTGTTTTGGTGTTATTTCCACAGAAAAAATGAAAACTCTTTATTCCAAGATTTTTTAAACTTTCAATCTGTTTAATGGTATACTCTATACCTGCCTTTTTAAATTCTTGTGAATCATCTCCGTAACGACCAATAATTTTTGATAATTCCTGAGGGATTGAAATTCCATTTAAAAGACAAACTTGAAGAACACTCTTTTTATTAATTACAGGTAGAATACCAATATCAACCGGTAAATGCATCCCTTTCTTCTCACAATAAACCAACCATTTTGCGATCGCTGATGGATCAAAACAAATCTGAGTAATGATCTTATCAGCTCCAAAATCCTGCTTAAGTTTTAGCTGACTAATATCTGACTCTTGAGAAGATGCATAAAGATGAGTTTCCGGATATCCTGCAATCGCTACTCTTGCAGTTGCTTTTTTTGTTTTGATAGTCTCAATAAAACTAAATAATTGTGGAAATAAATCATTTCTTAGTTGATGATATTGGAAATCACCCCTTATCACAAAATAATGCTCGATCCCAATCGAAAGATATGCATTTAATCGATCAATTAATTCTGTTTTGTTCTTACCACCAATTGAAAAGTTCGTCATTGACACAGTTCGATTATCCATCTTAATAGTTTTACACAATTCAAAATTACGCTTAAAATTAGCATCTTTTATGCCGTTGATATTGCAACTTATGTAATCAGGCACTAATTCATAAAGATTAGTAAGCATTTTCTTTTGGTTCAGCACTTTTTGCTGATTTTGCATAGGACTAATTTCAAATGATACTTCCACTATTTTTTTAACCTCTTTCAATAATGCTCATTTCAACTCCAGTTTATAATCACCTATTTCATTCCCTAACATGAATACTACACGAGCAACTTCATCCGGATCTGAAATCGGTGCAGTTGGGCTGGTATTTCTTAATTCTTCAATTGCTGGGGGAGTCTGCATTACCATTGCACATGGTGTCAGCATTCCACCCGGAACTACACAGTTGATTATTTTTTCCGTGTGGCTTCAGTTTTCGTAACAATGACTGAGAAATTCCAATAACACCGCTTTTGAAGCAACATATTTAGCTATACATCCAAAAGATGTTCCATAGAAAGCTTGCTGTAGAAGCCATGTTTATCACTTTCCCTAATTATTTCAGAAAAATATCACAACATTTCCAAGAACATTATACCCAAGCCAGAATTCAGATGGTAATCATGATACTACTAGTTTTTTTACTCTCAATTTCCTCATAAAAACAGTCATTCTTGAAGCTTTTTTCATCAAAATTGGTTGTTTCTTGTATTAGATCTTGTTTAAAAAACCAACATCTAATAATATTTCATTGGTTTCCTGGGCTTTGTTCATTGTATAAAGATGAAGCCCCTCCATTCCGGCATTCATAAATCGGCTGATCTGTTTTTTTGAATACTCCATCCCCGCCTTTTTAAATTCTTCCGGATTGTTTCCATATAACCCGATTATTTTTGATAGCTCGGTGGGAATGGCAATACCATTGATATAGGAAGCAAAGACCGTCGTATTTTTAGAAAGGATTGGCAACACTCCGGCTACAACAGGGATCGTAATACCAGCCTTACGAATCTGCTCGAGCCACTTTTTAAAAATATCAACATCATGACAGGCCTGAGCCATAATATAATCGGCTCCCAAGTCCTGTTTGATTTTAAGCCGGGTAACATCAAGTGCACCATTTGAGCAATCGATATGGCCTTCCGGATTCCCGCTAATGGCAATTGAAAACTCTGTAAATTCTTTTTTTATATACGCAACTAATTCCGAAGCATAATTAAATACCCCTCCGGTTGAAGTCTGCTCTTTAGGAAAATCACCACGTAAAGCCAACACATCTTTGACACCCATGTTTTCAAAATCCTGCAAATCTTTTTTTATTTCAGCTTTTGAGTGATTAATACAGTTGTAATGGGTTACTGGAATGGTAGCCTTGTCTTTTGCAATAATCTCGACGGTTTCCTTGCTTCTACCCGGCGCTGAACCACCTGCGCCATAAGTACAATTAATAAAATCCGGCGAGTAACGGTACAAAGCATCAAGCAGGCTCTTCATTTCAGCTATGTCCTGCTCCGGTTTTAACGGAAACACCTCGAAGGATAGGGTCATTTTTTCTTTAAAACAATCTGTTACTTTCATATTTTTCATGTACGATCTCAAACATCATACCTCTCCTTTTTTATTCTGTCAGTTAGGCATTTGCGAAATGCCGATACTGGTATTGTTCAGCTAATTTTCTCTACAATTATAATAAAAAATCTCCTGTTTAATTTATTCAATTGTCATTCAGACATTTGATTTCCAAAATCTTATATCCATCCCTGATAGATTTTTACTCCTTCCGCAGCATTGATCGTAAATGCATCGGCACCTACAAACTCACAAACTTCTTTTGTAAGCGGATTGCCTCCAATAATAATGTTTGATGTAATCCCTTCTACCTTTAATGCTTCAGTTGTTTCCTTCATGACGTCAATTGCCCGTGTCAGTACGCCGCTCATTCCAATAACCTGCGGATTGAGTTCTTTTGATTTGGCTACAAAATCAGCAACTTCTATATCGATTCCAAGATCAATCACCTTAAAACCCGCTGCTTCCGACATGCTTTTGAAAATGGTTTTGCCAAGATCATGCAAATCACCATGTACAGTTCCAAGAACAATGGTACCGGCTGCTGTTTCTTCGTCACTTCCAAGTATAGGTTTTAATATATTAATTGCTTCTGTTAAAAGCTTACTCGCAAAAATTAGATCCCCTAAAAAATAATTACCTGATTCAAAACGATCCCTAACGTTAGATATTCCAGCCTGACAGGCAGCTATCGCTTCCAGTGCTTCTGTTTCCGATGGACTTGTTGCTACAAATTCCTTTAGCAGGTACATAACCTGATTTTCTTCCAATTCTCCCATTGCCTGTTTTAATACTTTGAAATTTAACACTTCGTTTGCTCCTCGTATAATTTTTTTACCTCTTACAGTTTTCTGTATCCGTATTTTATTAATAAATTCTTTCCTTCGGTGCTTGTCAAGATATTTGTCGTTTTTTGTTTTGTTTAATTCCCCAACGAATTTATCGATTGTACATTCTTCATCTTTTTTTACATTTAGTCAATGCTCTTCTTTCAGTGACCAGTTGCGAATATTTTTAGCCCAGCGGTTAGGACTCTTTTGGCGTGTTTCCTCATAAACAGCTGTACAGATGAAAAAATCTTTTTATTCTTTCCAGAGTGCCTCTGATTTGGAGTCAGGAAAGTCACAAACCACCACTTCAAGCGGTGGTTTGATATTAGCCCTATATTAGCCAGCCCTACTCGATCAACCTAAAGGTAGATATTATCATCTTGTCTCTAAAAGAGGTTATTTGTTTCCACAGTGATATTTCTGTCAGACTTTTCTCCGTCTAATCAGCAATCAGATTACCAACCTCCACTTTTTCATTAGACTAAAGTAAGATTAGGCAAAAATTTCTTTTATTCTTCCCAGGAATGAGAAGTCAAGTATCTAATCAATATATTACACAAGTAATTCAAGTTTTTCAATTTTCATGCTGTATATAATTTTCTAAAATTAATGTGCAATGTGTTTATTCATAAAAAAAGCGCCTAGCGGCGCAAATCAACATACAAACATTACATTAATTAATACCCTGACACTCTATAATTTTATATGATAGTAAAACATATAAAAGATCATTGACATCACTAAGATCCATTTTTATTATCTCGTTGATTTTTTCCATATGCTTGATAAAAGTACCCCGGTGAATAAACAATTCCTGTGAAGATTTAACTGCATTCATTTGACAATCTAAATATGTTCTCAATTCCTTAAAATAAGAAGTAGCGTTTTCTTGATCATACTCTAAAAGTCTTAGTACACCTTTTGCACATAGGGTATCTGGTGGAAACTCTTTACAAGCTTGTAAAGCTACATAATTTAAAACGTAATCTTCAAACTTAAACAGCGTCATATCAGGATTAAATTTACTACCAATATCAATTGCGGTACAAGCTTGTTTAAAGTACGTGGACGCATTTTTAATATTACAGAAACTATTACTGATTCCAGCCTTGTAACCCAAATTTTTTAATTGATATTCTAAATTGATCAAGAAGTTGCTATTTTCATCGATAAAGTTAGAATATATAAAAATTACAAGCACATCATCATGCACAAATACAACGGAATTTGGAATTACTGTCTCTAAATGCTCACACAAATACTTGCCAAATAACATTTTAGAAGCATCCACTAATTTGCACTTCACACATATATAATCCTCTTTTATACTGAGATACTCTTCATTCCGTAAAAATCCAGAATCAATGTTCTCACCATTTAAGTTCATAATAAAATAAGCCTTCAACCAATCAGTCCGGCTACTTTGTATATAGACATACTCATTTACACATTTTGTAATATACGAACTTGCATACTCCAAAAGTGCTTCATCTGAAGGGCGGAATTTTCTATTTGACTCCACTAAATAACAACCGCATACATATCGATCATTATCGTAAACGTTTACACATATGGCATCTTTGTTTATTTTACTGCATGAACTATGAAAAACCCTCTTCTTTTTTCGATTATGGTCGATTCTATCTTTACATTCTAGAAATATTTCGTATGAAACTTTCATTTGACCATCGTCTTGACAGTGTAATTCTGGAAATTGAGCGGCAAAATCTTTATAGTCTTTGGAGTACGCAATGAATTTCAAATCAATATCAATAAGGCTCATAGGATTATTGAAAACCTCTACAACCTTATCAATCAACTCAAACAAATCCTTTTTTTTATCGACTATCTGCCTTAAGCTATTATTCCATTCTTCATATCTATCAAATAAGCATTGCAGGAAATTCATCACAAAACCAATGTCATATTTAGAATCCATACATATAAGAGTAATACTAGCAGAATAATAAATTTTATGTTCCGGAGTTCCGATACAAACTAATACTACCGACTTAGTAAAATTAGGGTGATCTGAGAGATCATCCGCCTTTGCCACATAAAGTCTATCAGGTTCAAATTCCATTCCAAACTTATATAACAATGGTCTTTTCAACTTAAGTTTTTGACTATTAAGTCCATAGAATTGAACATTCTGAAAGGATTCGGATAAATTATCATATAAAATATCAGGATTAAGAAACACCAACCTCACTCCAATCAATGCTTATTAGTAATAATTTTAATTATATAACATCTACAGCTTAAGTTAAAGTATACTTTCCAACTTGTTACAAGGACGATTCATATGCGATATAGCGATGTTCCTCATCTACCAGCCTGGGAACGATCTGACGGTGGCTGCCTCTGATATTTTTCTGAAGTCACGAGTCCAATAATCTCATTCCGTTCTTCGGGGGACAGTTTATAGGAAGGCGCCGGAAGAATGGCTAAAGAGCGCTGATCTCCAAGGGGTGTTGACGGATTTTTCCATCACTGAAATGTATGTTCACTGATCTGAAGTTCATCTCAGGCCAGAAATTGTCGTGCGCCATGCTCCGTGACTTCTTCAATTAATTCAACAGACAGCTTGCGGTCTGAGGCTGAGATCATTTGTCCTCGGATTCCCTCAGACCGCTTGGGCCCTTTTTCAGAGCGTAAGTAATGCTGTCGTTTTTACCAGAGCTGCTAACTTTCTTTTTAGTTAACGATTGAGCTGCCCTGCCTTAGGGTTTTATTCAGATCCTTTTTTAGTCTTTGAGATTCCTTTGTAACACTGCCTATTGGCATTGACGCATGCATCCCTTCAGGCTTCAATCTGTTTTCAATATAAAGACATTTTTCCCGGCAGTATTCAGCCAGCTCTGCCTGATTTCATTCGAGTGGTTTCCTGTGCATTCAGAAATTTATTTTCGCTGCATCAAGTTTCTGATGTACCGCTACCCAATGGTGTTGCCACTCTAGAAGCCTTTGCCTCTCTTTTCCACATTCATATATGGCATCTCCTGAATCAAGTTCTTTAATTTATGTCTTTTTTTATTCGATTGCGGCCAGTCCTGCATTAGCAACTATCATATCTTCTTCAACTGTTCCACCACTAACGCCGATGCCGCCGATAATCTGACCATCGCATTTGATTGGAAAACCGCCACCGAAAACAACCATCCGACCTTTGTCACAAGTAGCTAAGCCAAATAGTGAGCCTGATTCCTTGCAGAGGTCAGCAGCTGCATCGGTACTCATTTTTAGAGCAACGGATGTATAGGCTTTATTCGTTGCAATATCAATGCTGGCCAACAGTGAGTCTTCCATGCGGTTTAAAAGAACCTGTTTTCCTGCATTATCACAAACCGCTATGACCATCGGGACATTGATTTCGATCGCTTTTACTGCTGCCGCATCTGCCATTTTCTTTGCCTTATCCAATAATTTTCCTGTTGTAGTCATCGTATCCTCCAAATTTAAATATTATTTTATTAAACATCTAAAACACTTTTGGTTATAAACATAACTTCGTCAACACTTCTTCTATTGTCTCCAATTTCACCGATAATTCGACTATTGCATTTAAATAGCAAAAATGATCACCTAACAACTATCCAAGCACAGGGGGTTCCCATTGAATTATTGATATTATAAAAATGCAATCAGCTTAATTATTTGTTTCTAACTCTTGCATTATCAACATCATAGAAGATACGATCAGTAAGAATTGCCGTATATTTACCAATAGTGACTCGATCTCCTACTTTTGCTTTTGCATTTTCAATCAAAGCAAACCCAATATTCTTTTCAATGGTATATCCATATGTAAATGTAGTGACATTACCAACAACTTCGCCGTTAATCATAACCTGTTCTTTGGGTTCGATAACAGCAGCATCATCGTCAACTGTAAAACCAAGCAAAGCATGTTTCGGTCCGTGTGTTTTAACAATTTCCAAAGCAGCTTTCCCTAGAAACTTTTTATCCCAGGATACTGTCCAATCAAAACCAACTTCCAAAGGATTTGTTCCTGCAAGATCGCTCATAAGAACATATCCTTTTTCTCTCGGCAAACTTGTGATGATAACATCAGTTGCAATTATTGAAATACCGTGCTTGAAGCCATAATCTTCAAGCTTTGATTCGACCAATGCCTTGTCATCAGGTTTGCAGTAGATTTCATAACCCAGTTCACCGGTATATCCGCTACGTGCGATTTTGACTGGCACATTATCAATCATATTATCTTTAATCGTAAAAAGTTTCATATCATCAATTTTTTCTTTGAGAAAATCGTTCAGTACTGCACCTGATTTCGGCCCCTGCACTGCGTACATGGTAGTAACAGGTGTGATATCCTTATAACTGACATCCATTTTTTCTTTATGCGCGTCAAACCATCTGATCATATCGCTAATATATAGCGTCGAAACCCAATATAATTCGTCATCAATACGGAATACAATGACATCATCAATGATGACACCGTCTTCATTAAGCATTGTTGTATATTTCGCTTCGCCCACTTTTGCTTTCGCAATAGAACTTACAAAAATATAGTCTAGAAATGCTTTAGCATCTTTTCCCGTTACTTCTAGTAGCTGATGCGTGAAATCGTAGTATCCCACTGCATTTCTAATTGTTTCATGCTCTTTTCTAATTCCAGCTTCGTTTTTTCTCATATTTTCTCCTTATCACTCATATTACTTTTAGATTAAAGTAACATTTGACAAAACTTTCTTTTATTATTCCCGGGAATGTGAAGTCAAGTACTTAATCAATATATTACACAAATAATTCAATTTTTACAATTTTCACACTGTATATAATTTTCTTAAATTATTGTGCAATGTGTTTATTCATAAAAAAATTGCGCCAAGCGACGCAACAGCTGTCAAATTATATAGATGATACGCTGTGAATAGTTAGATTATCTATATCTATTTTTCTATTTTTCTTTACACACTAATGAGCATTTATCAGTCAGCTGCACAAAAGTACTGCCGCATGTTCCGCAGATGATATCTTTACAAATTAATATTTCAGTGGTTATTTTTGCTTTAGCGGTATTAATGATTTGTAATCGGGTTTGGCTAAAATCTCAATCAGTGTGGTCGTGATTCATTTCTATAAGTTACTGGAATCAGCCAGATCTGCAACGTATATAACTCAGTCCAGCCCCGCAAACAATTCCCCATTTATTTCAAAGATATTCTCTATAGGAATTTTGGTTTTGTCCAGCATCACAACTATATGATCATAAACATCAATCTTTATGACTATACCAGCGACGGTGATATAGCTGCCACCGTCTTTTATCTCGTCCGGCTGGAAGTATGTGATGGAGACTTGGGGTTGGCTGGCAATCTGCTTGGCCAGCAGATTCAACCGCAGTTCGATATCTGCTTTGGCATCCTCTGTCAGATCTTTTCGCTCCCCTGTGAGCCGAGCTGTTTCCACGATAGCTTCCCCATGTTTGGTAAGCGCTGCAAAGGGCGAAAACTGCGCCGCTCGATCGGTAATTGGCATAGGGGTGCGGGAAGATGAAACGTGATGAGGCAAGTGGATAATGTCATCATATGAACCCATTATGCTTTATGTCCTCCGATCTGATCATTACGATCCCTGGTGGTGGCCCCTTCTTGCAGATTCATACCCTTGAGGATTGCGTTCTTGCCAAATTTTTTCTTAATGACCAGGATGGATTTTTGCATCTCTTTCTCTCTTTCAAGCTCTGCTTCTTCCGCTGCCTGCTGCTTTTCCAAGGCAGCATAATCGGTAAAAAGGTCGAGTTGTTCATATGAAGCAGCTTTGGGCGCTGATGCTTCGGGGATGACATGGTTTGCGGTTATATTCACTCGGCGCACCAGCAGTCGCTTATCTATAATGCGGTCGAAGAGCATTGTAACCGCATCAATTATGCACTTGGACGAGGCCGTATGCCTGCCAAAATTCTCGGTGCCGTGGGCATGTTTAGGCAACTGCCGGCCATAGTGGTCTGTGGTGACTTCACCCTTATAAGATTGCCGGAGCTCTGGGTCCTGCAAATTTCGGATGTCATAACCAACTGTTAGTACCAACTGATCCGTTACCATTTGTTTGTCGACCAAATTCAAGGCCAGTAGATCGGCCATTTCCCGTACGATGAGTCTGGCTTTATCGACGGGATAAGGGTACTGTAAGACCTGGCCGGAGCTAATACTGTTGGTGGTTGGCTTATAGGCTTTAACATCTGCAATGGTGCATGGTTCCCAGCCCCAAGCATGATCGATGAGCAGCTCCGCATTTACGCCAAACAGCTTGTAGAGCAGGGACTCATTATAGAAATCACCTATTTTCCCGAGGGAACACCTGGCCACATCGCCCATCGTTAAAAGGCCGTGAGCCTCGAGCTTTTTGGCGGTAGCCTTGCCTACTCGCCAGAAATCGGTAAGCGGTCGATGACCCCATAGGGATTGACGATAACTCATCTCGGTAAGCTCTGCAATACGTACACCGTTTTTATCCGGTTTGACATGCTTGGCTCCGATGTCCATAGCAATCTTGGCGAGATACAAATTTGTACCGATGCCCGCTGCAGCTGTGATGCCCGTGGTTTTCAGTACATCCCGAATGATTTTCATGGTCAGTTCACGAGCAGTCAGCTTGTAGGTATTCAGATAATTTGTCACATCCATGAAAACCTCATCGATGGAATACACATGAATATCTTCAGGAGCGATATATTTGAGATATACATTGTAAATACGTGTGCTATAATCAACATACAGCTCCATGCGAGGCGGGGCTACGATGTAATCCAGTTCCAGTTCCGGTGATGATTTAAGTTGAGCATCATCATAAGAGGAACCGGTAAAAATGCGATTTGGTGCCTTTTGCTGTCGCTGAGCATTGGCTTCTTTCACCTTCTGCACCACCTCAAACAACCTTGCTCTACCGGAAATACCGTGGGTTTTCAGGGGCGGCGACACCGCAAGGCAAATGGTTTTTTCTGTTCGAGCAGCGTCAGCCACCACCAAGTTTGTGGTCAGTGGATCGAGCTGACGTTCGATACACTCCACCGAAGCGTAAAAACTTTTCAGATCTATGGCAATATATATTCTGTTTTTCACACTCACAGCCCCTTTTTTTTTTACTTTTTTAGGTTACATATTATACCACATGCTGCTTCTAAATTATACTGTCATGAGGGATACAATTGGTCATCTTCTTGATGACATCCCCACAGAAGCAACTCTGTTTTTTCTACCAATGGTACAACAAAAAAGAGCTGAATTTAAAAAAGTATCGATAGACTTGACTTCTAATTTTTTGAAGAGGTTAAGAATTGGATCTTAGAAATGAGGTAATCTTTGCTCGACACGACATAAAGCAAGTCATATATGCCTATCTGTATTTGGAAACTGGTCCAGGAACCATTTGTGACAGTCTTGATCAAATATTACAAAGTATAATGCTCTTATTCTTTGCCACCTCGTGAGTATGCTGCCTTTTTTTTCATTACACCATGGTATCGCTGTTCATGAGAACCAACCATGTGGGCAAGTGGAGATTTTCGTTCACATACATTTTCAACTTGTGCAACAAATTCACTTGCTTTTTCTAATGTATTACTTTGTGAACTAATAACTGGCTTCTGTTTTGTCGGCACTTTTAGTTGATTTTTTTTACTATTACTGCTCACTTTTTTTGATGCAACGTCGGAAGCTACTCCAATAACTATCGGAACACCAACCATTATTATTTTTGTGGCAACTGGGTGTTGTTCTGAAAACTTTGAAATGGTCACTGTCGCCCGCAGAATTTTATCTCCAAAACTTGACTTTTTCTTTAATTCTACTTTGCTTTTAGGAGTAATTGGCTCTGCACTATTTATAAATATTATTTTATTATCAGTTTTATCGTCTATCTCTGAATTGTCTTTGGTTTTATCATCTATAACTTTTTCTTCATCAGAAACAACTTTCTTATTAGAGACTGTTCCTAACGGTAAATCACTAATATTGGTAATTGGATTACTCAATTCAATTACAACACATGGCTCTAAATTGCCATTTTCAAAGAATTCTGTTTCCCCGGTGATATAATCAAAATATCCACAAGTAGGGTTTTGATAATTTCCATCATGCGCTTGTAAGTGCTCCGACCTTGATAAAAACTCTACATTCTGAGGATTGCCTTGGTGTTCAGGAAATCTCTCAACATTTAGCATATGATGGCCTTCGAAAGCTTTTCCTTTTTCATCATAGGCTTTTCCTTTTTCAAGGATATCCTTCTGTTGTTCAGGAGTCCAGTCTCTAGTACCTTTTCCTTCTTGGACTAATTGTTGCTCATCATTCCATGCTTTACAAATAGCTTTATTGGCTTCGGAGGTTCTTCTAGACATAGAATCAGCCTCCTATACCTAATAAATCATATAAATCCATCAGGAAAGAAAAAAAGTCAGAGTATACTTCGTCATCTTCTATTCTACCAGCCTTGTGATTGTAGATAGCAATTTTTTCGGTTTCTTTTTCAAAAAGAATAGGATCACCAGATGCTAAGGCACCAATTACAATGTAATTATCACTGGGTCTGTCGCTATCATCAATATCAATTATTGGCATATGATCTACCCCGTATAACTGAATTCCGGCAGGTAAGAAGAATTCTCCACCATCCGAAAAGCGCAACCACTTTTTATACTGAAGTGGCAGCGTAATGTTATTTTTATTTTCAAAGCCCGATATTTTATCGTCTGTTGTTTCTGGGAGGAATGCCATCTTCCCTTGATCATTTAATTTATCAACTATTTTCTTTAATTCATCTGAAATCATATAATTCACCTTCCACACAGAATAATTTCTTTCATGATTTTATTAAACGAGTAGGAATATCTTTTACGCTGTATGATCCCATTAATTGATGGTTAGTTGCAATCTCCTGTTCAAGACAGGTAACCCATATATTAATGCCCCTCTAGATCACTACTAAACAGATCGAACTTTATAAAAACTATTAATATGAAAGAAAACTGGCTTTTTATTATACTTTATTCTGTACTTTAACAGCAGCTTTAATTTTATTAGCAATTTTTTCATACACTTCTAAGCCAATAGCCTCAGCTGTTTCAAAAGTAACAAATAAACTGTAATTTACTTTTTCTTTTAACTTTTCAGCATCATCTTTACAGTTTATCTTTATTAATAAAACATTGTTTTCATCCCAAACAACTGCACTTTCACCAAAGAATATTTCATGCTGAAGAGTTCCTTTTCTTACATTTTGCCAATCACTGTTACAACGCTCTAATTTCAATTTTTCTAAGTCTTCAATTTCAAACCAAAGTTGTGTAGACCTATATTTTTGTTTCGAAGGATTTGTTGGTGCTAAATATGATAATGTAACTGTTAATTTTCGACTTATTTTCGATTTTGAAAAATTAAAAGGTAACGGCAATCTAAAAACATGTGCTTCATCAGGACATAATTCCCCTAAGCCAATCAGAGTTACTCTGTTTTTAGCGCCTTCTTGAACTTTTTGAATATTTGGTATTCCATTTCCTAGCCATCTACTAAGCTTTTTTTGTGATTCGGAAACACAGCATGATAGTTTTTCTCCGACATTATCCCAAGATGCACCATGCGTCAACATCCCTTTAATTAGCGTTGCTATATGACTAGGAGGCATTGCTATATCATTTTCGTTAACAAAAATGTCATATAAAACTTCATAACAAATACCAGCTTCATGTGTGAGTTGAGCTGTTGCATCGCTCGTTCCAAAAGTGAAGCTACAACCATCAGACGTTCCATCTAAATAAGGAGCTGCTGATTTACATCCAGGTTCATTTACATTTTTAACCCATTTAGTTTTTTGTTTCACGATATCTTCTCTTAAAAATTTTCTACCACCACAGAAAAAAAGATCAGGTGTAATTATATTATTATATCCAAATCCAAATCCTGATATTGGACTCGGAAACCCTTTTTGAACAGCAAATGCTTGTCTTTGGTTTTCATCAAGGTCACAGAAATCTGAATACGTTGCACCTATCGTTAAATTATTAATCGATTCTGCTGGTGAAAGAACCTTTAAATAACCTTTGTTATCAGATAAAGTCTCAAATACCTTATTTGTTCGTTCTTCAATAGTTAAGGCTTTAAAATTAGTGAAGGTCTCCGTGAAGACATCTTCAAAACGGCTTTGATTTCCAGCACTGATTATGAATAGAATACCATATTTATAACTTAGCCAATCAAGTAGTCTCGAGAGAGGGCTCATTGTTGTTGCGAACTGCCTGCAAGAATCACCTATAGAAAAATTAACAATTCTAACTGTTGGCGCTACACCACTTTCGTTGCCATCGCCATCAATCATCCTTTTTACTGAACGATGAATTAAATCTACTATCAAGACATCATCAGGAACCATTTCTATTGATCCATCAAGTTGTTCATATGGTTTTAGGATAGGTCTAAAGTATATTTGTCTATGCAGAGATGGACAATTATTATTTAAATCTCCGTGTATTACGTAAGAGGCCATCGATGTCCCGTGTTTCCTATCTTTAACTTGATATTGAGTTTCATATTCGTCAGGATCGTCAATAACAAGTCTCCCTTTTAATAGTCCATGATTTTGCATTGGCATTCCATCAAAAATCGCGATAATTGGATCTAACGAGTTATTAGTTTCCTTTATTTCCTTTTCGCATTCATATAAATTATTGGAATCTTCATTATGAAAAAAAGATTGGCATGTGGGTCTAAAAAACATTATACCATCAATATTAACAAGGGAAATATTTTCATAATTTTTAACAAGGTGCTCAATTTCCTTCTTAGGCAAATTAACAAGCAAAGAATGGTAAAGTATGTCTTCAATATAACATATTTGTAAAATTTTCCCACCCATTGAAGTAATTGCATTTTTAACTTCTTCAACAGCTAAATCTCGTTTTCTTTCTTCGTTACGACAAAAAAGTTCCACTTCAAATGGAACTGGCTTTTCCCCATCAAATTCTAGATTTTCTTTCCAGTACTCAAGTGCATTTGTTTCATAAATTCGATCTTGTGCGCCCCATACTCTAATCGTTTTCAGTAATTGAAATACATCTCTTAAAGGTGTGGTGCCACGTGGAAAAACATTTTCTTCACCGGCACTGAATTTTTTCCACATCGAGATCAACTGTTTCATTGCTACTTGATTGGTCATAACACAATACACTCTGCCGTTTAAGCAATGGTCATCTTTTTCACCTAAATCATTTTTTTTATAGAAATCTTCATCTGGCTCAATATCATTAGTTACGTGATCAAACATCCATTCAAGACCATCGACTTTTTTTACAGCTTTGTAAAAATTATCTACACTTCCGATCACCTCAAAAACTAACGCGTATTCTGGATTAATTCCAATAGTTGATTTTTGTAAATTAATGCTTTTAGAGTCAAACGCTTTTTTAAGCTCAGTAAAAACCGGTTCAAGTCTTTTATACTGTCTTTGAGCAGTTGGTTTAAATATTTTTCCTGGTGGAAATGGATGGCCCTTGGTTTTATCTGCTATCTGTGGTTCTGGAAATAATAGTAATGGTCTTTCGCTCATAATTATTCACTCACTTCCAAGTTACTTATTTCAGGTTTTTTAATTTGAGTATCCCAAAGTTCTAATTCTTTTTCAGTTATTTTTTTGTTATTTGCATTTGGTAAATTTAGAATATATTGTCTATATATGGAAAGTCCTAACTCCTCACATTCCGCAAAACTTAAACCTAGTGATCTTTTAGCCAAATTTAGAGGAGATATTCCAAACTTGAAATTTTTTTTCTTTTCAAACATAGTATACCATTTTTCTAAATCGTTTTGTTCCGGTTTTGGTAAAAATAGCTTTACTTGAAATCTTCTCCATGCAGCTTTGTCTAATAGTCCTTCATGATTAGTCGCACCAATTACTACAACATAACTAGGTAAAGAATCAATATGCAACAATAGCGAACTAACGACTCTTTTTATTTCACCAGTTTCATGCATATCCCCTCGCTCTTTACCTAGAGTCTCAAATTCATCAAAGAATAAAACACATTGTCTGGATTTTGCGTATTCAATCAATTTTGATAGCTTAGTCGCTGTTTCTCCTAGGTATGAACCAATAATACTCTCATATCTCACCGTTAATAATGGAACAGATAATGATTCTGCAATAGCTTCAGCTAAAGATGTTTTACCATTGCCAGGAGGACCAACTAGTAGAATTTTATTTCTTGGCTCTATACCATATGATCTTAAAATATCCACACGCATCTGTTCTTCAATTATTTCGTTACAACTCTCTAAAACATTTTTCGGCAATAGAAGTTCAGAAATTCTTTTTTGTGGATATTTTTCCCAAATTAAATTTTGTTCATTTGTACCATTGTTAATAATTACTGGCCCATTCACTTCTTTTATTCCAGGTTTCGTTGTTTTTAATAAGTCTTCTATTTTTTTACCTAATACTTTGTGCTGTTTAGAATATTCTTCTGCACAAATAGCCTCTGCAGCTCTTTTAAAATTCATAGTGTCATTCGTCAATCCATATTTGATTAAATCACAAAGCAAATCTGCTCTAGCCATGTTTTTACCCCCGTTTATCCACTTTAAAAAATAATTTCTTTAAATATTGTTGATGTCAATAAAGCTATTTTCGCAAAATTCATAAAAAGCTTTTTGTGCAAGTTTACTCGGAATTGCCCTTTTGTTTTCCCATCTATTAACGGTTGCATAACTAACGCATAGGGCGTCAGCTAATTCAGATTGACTCAAATCAAGAATTTCTCTAACTTTTCTTACGACCTCAGAAAATTCCATATCAGCACCTCCATATAACATATGTTATAATACTATAGCAGATGTTATATGTAAATATAATAAAATATAATATTAGTTCAAATCCTTACCCAACATAAAAAAATCACAACCGCTTCCCCATTTTTATCAACGCAGATGTGATCCAAGGTCTGTTTGACCAGCTCCGGCTTGATTTCATCAATATTGCCATACTCCAATAACAGGCGTTTAAGCTCCCCGGCCCGATAATCTTTCAAAGCATCCCCGCTTAGCTTGATTTCTTCCGGATGGTCCACCAGGTGGTTCCATGCGTTTATGAATAGTGTTTCGATAAATTCGGCTTTTACTTTAACATCGGTACAATACATTTCTCTAGGAGACTGATCGCTTAGCCAGTAGATATTTTTGGAACGATCGGCCCATAGCTTTCTCGGAGGTGGATTATACATCTTTCCTTCAATCAGCGTTCCCTTTTTCCCTTGAAAGGTTTTACAACGCCAGTATTTCTTCCCCTCATTATCGGTCAACTGCATATAAGTACTGCCGCAGGTTTCACAAATAATTCTGCCGGCAAAAGGAAATCGATCACTCTGATTATGGTATCGACCATTTGTGATGTGATGATCCTTACAGTATTGTTTCTGCCGCATAAATTCAAGCTGGACCAGGTCCCATATTGGTTTTTCAATAATCGCTGGATGGGTATCTTCAACATAAGGTTTCGGTAATTCGCCCTGATTCTTGGCTCGTTTCTTGGTCAAACAGCAGGTATTGTAGGTTTTTTGAAACTGCGTGTCGCCTTTATATTTCTCATTGATCAATACTTTTTTAATATGGCTTGGACACCAGCCTTTTCCACCATAAGCCATTGGTACTTTTTCATCTGTCAGTCGTTTTGCGATTTGATACCCACCATAGCCGTCCAGAAATTCCTCATAAATGCGCCGGACAATGACCGCCTGCTCTTGATTTATTACCAGATTGCCTTCATCATCTTTATCGTAACCCAGAAACTTTCCACTGGGAATACTTTTGATGTTGCCCCGCTCATACTGCTTATGAATCCCCCATTTCACATTGTCCGATTGGGTCTGGCTTTCATTTTGAGCAACCGCTAAAATCAGGGTGAGTAGCACCTCCCCCTCGCTTTTGATGGTATGGATGTTTTCTTTTTCAAAATATACATCAATCCCCAGTTCACTAAGTTCCCGAATGCAGTTAAGGCAATCCAGGGTATTTCGTCCAAACCGGGAAACCGACTTTGTGATGATCATCTCGAACTTGTGCTCCCTGGCATCGGCCATCATTTGGTTGAAGGCTTCTCTTTTCTTAAGGCTAGTACCAGAGATGCCTTCATCCGCATAAATCCCTGAAAAGATATAATCCTCATTTTCCTGCAGCAGTCGACTATAATAATCAACCTGGGCAGCATAGCTTGTTGCCTGCTCATTGCTTCCGCTGGAAACCCGACAATAAGCGGCGACGTGAAGCTTCTTCTCTGCTACATCTGCACAAGCCTCAACTGCTTCATTGCTCTTTGCTGACGGGTCTAAGCGAAAAATCATTCTTGGTTTTTGGGTGATGGTTTTTTCCATGACACTGCTCCTCTACAATTATTTGCATTTCAGTATTTAATAAATTTTGTTCTTCCAAAAGTTCTCTTAGAATCTTTTCCTTTGGCCGAACGCCCTTACAAACCGATTTTCCTTGTTGCATATAAGTTTTGCAAATCCAAAAGATTTGTTTCTTAAAACCTGTGACACGTATCAAAGTCTGGTGACAGTATGGGCAAATGAATCGGCCGGAAAATGGGTAGGTCTTTTTTGAACGAGTTTTTCTTAATTCCTGTGCTTTAAACCAGTCCGCCTGATCGATAATTGGCGGAAAACAACCGCTCACATAATATTTATTTTGCTGTCCTTTATTTCGCAGCTGTCTGCCTTTTTCATCAACATACGATTTTTGAAGAAGGCAATCCCCCATATACTTTTCATTTGAGATAACCCGAAGGATTCTTTCCGAGGTCCAAACCCTTTTAAATTCAATCGGTACTTTTTCTTCATTAAAATCTTTTGCAATCTGATTACCAGTGATTCCCGACAGATAGCGTTTAAAGATTAATCTGACAATGTCAGCTTCGTCGGGCTTTATCACAGGATTGCGATTCTTATCGGTCGTGTAGCCAAAGACGCGATCCGGACTATGTAACGTCTTTCCGGCCTGGTAGTTCTTTTGAATGGACCATTTGATGTTCTGGCTTACTGATTTTCGTTCTGCTTCGGCAAGAGACCCAAGAACTGTCAGCATTAACTCCCCTTCAGCATGAAGGGTATTTATGTGGTTTTCTTCAAAAATCACACCAACGTTTAACTGTTTTAATTCCCGGATTGTTTCAAGCAAAAACATGGTATTTCTGGCAAACCTTGAAATAGTTTTTGTAATGATCAGATCAATTTCCTGATTTCTTGTTGCCTCCATCATGGCATTAAAACCAGGGCGATCATTCTTTGCCCCGGATACCCCGACATCCGAATAGATCCCACAAAACTCATAATCCGGATGTGACGTGATTAGACGCTTAAAATACTGTTCCTGGTTCTCCAGTGAATTTAGTTGCAGATCGTGACCAGTTGATACCCGAATATAGGCACAGACCCGTTTGAGTTGATGATGTGAAATCCCCTTTCTTTTAGTGATCGTTTTGATTTCTCGATTTTCAGCCATCTCATATTCCTTTCATTGGCCATTTTATCTCCGCTCCATCTTTAAACCGAAAGTTGACTTCATCCTTGGAGAAAACAACCATCTCTAAAATAGTCCGACGCCAGAGGGTTTCATCAAACTCTGTGAGTAGCTGGTCGCGTTTTTCAAGAATATCCAGAAAGTCATGAATCTGATTCTTCTGGGCCTCCCGTTTTCTGATTTCTTCGGTTAAGGCCATATGGCGATTGCGAAGTTTATCATAGCTCTCAGCATAGGTGTTGTACCGGCGCTGGTATTCCTCCTGGTCCATCGCTACCCGGGTGTTTTCACTGACAAAGGCATCAACCATCATTTCAATGGAGCTGCATTCCTCATTGACTTTCTTCAGTTCTTCCTCTAAATTCTGACAATCTGTTAGCTTCTCAATCATAAGGCGGTAATTCTCAAAAATCTCTGCTTTATTTTTAATAAGGTGATTCATGACTTCCACGAATATTTTTTTAATGGTTTCATCATATAAGTGCGGTGTGCTGCATTTGTCTTTTTCCTTAAACTTGTTATTACACTGCCAGACAGTATGCTGATATTTGCTGCCCGCATGCCAGACTTTGCTACCATAGGCACTACCACAATCGCCGCAAATAATCCGGCTGGAGAAACAACTTTGACAAGCTGTATATCCGCCTTTTGATTTTCTTCTCGCAAACTCTTCCTGCACCAGGCCAAAGGTTTCTGGTGGAATGATAGCTGGGTGACTGTTTTCAACATAATATTGAGGAACTTCCCCTTCATTTGTTTTTGTTTTTTTAGTCAAGAAGTCCGTCGTGTAGCGTTTTTGCAGTATTGCATCGCCCTTGTATTTTTCGTTTTTAAGAATGCTGATCACCGTTGACACCGGCCATTTTTGTCTTTTCGTTGGGCTTAAAATGTTTAATGACATCAACTGTTTGGCAATGGATGATGGCGTGTGACCTTCCAGAAAGAGCTTATAAATAAGTCGAATTGTCATTGCTTCATCTTCAACTATCTGCGGCAATCCATTCTCCCCTTTTACATATCCTAAGAAGCTCTTGTAAGGTAGGGAAATATTTCCGTCAGAAAAACTTTTTCGTTTCCCCCACGTCACATTTTCTGAAATTGAGCGGCTTTCGTCTTGAGCCAAACTTGACATTATGGCGATTAATAGCTCCCCTTTGCTATCGAGAGTGTAAATATTTTCTTTCTCAAAGTAGATTTCGATGTTTTTTTCTTTTAGTAATCGAACATTTGTCAGCGTATCAACTGTATTTCTGGCAAATCGAGAAACTGACTTCGTAACAATTAAATCGATCTTTCCATCCAGCGCATCCTTAATCATGCGGTTGAAGCCATCACGCTTTTTGGTACTCGTTGCTGAGATTCCCTCATCCGTATAAACCTCTACAAAATCCCATTCTTCTTTACCTTTTATATACTTCGTGTAATAATCCAGCTGAGCCTCAAAACTGCTTTGCTGTTCTTCTAAATTAGTTGATACTCTGGCATATGCAGCCACCCGCTTTTTTCTGGAAGGATTTTCATCGATCTGCATAAATAATTCAGGAGTTGCCGGAATAACCGTAACGGATCTTACATTTCTTGCACCATTCAATTTGCCATCCCCCTTTCCATTATCAGACTTTGTCGTTCTCTGGCTTCCTGCCGCTTTTTATCATCCCAGCTGTTTTTTCTTGATTTATTCTGCCATTCTTTTTCGACTGTATGTCCGTTGTGAAGAACAAAGTTCAATTTAAAATCCTCCGGCACCCGGATCTCTTTGATCTGCTGATGAAAAATTTCTTCATCAAAATGGTCCAGTTCTAAGACCTCAGCTGAAACCTGTAGGAGTATTTCTTCAGGTATCTGCTTAGTATGACAGACTGATTTTCCAAAATGCAAATAGGTTCGGCAGTTCCAATACACATATCCATGGGTGGGTTTCCGGTTGTAATGCTTCCCGCATTTGTCACATACTATTTTTTCAGTAAAAGCATAAACAGCCTTCTCTTTCTTCCCCGATGTTTTTCGCTTTTTCGCTAATAAAATCTGTACTTTGTCAAAGGTCTCTTGATCGATTATGGCCGGGTGGGTATTTTCTGCGTAATACTTTGGAAGCTGCCCCCAATTGGTGACGAGTTTTTTTGATAAATGGTCACAAATAAATTTTTTCTGTGCAAGCGAGTTTCCAGCATATTTCTCATTTTTTAATATTTCACCGACCCGTTCAGCCGTCCAGATTCCGTCTCTGATTCTTTTAACATCAAGTTCTCTGAGCTTTTTAGCAATCTGAGTACATCCCATTCCACCAAGGTAGTCATCAAAAATCATTCGAACTATCTGGGCCTGTTCTTCATTAATCTCTATCAGACCCCTAGAAATCCGATAACCAAACATAAACCGAAGGTTAACCAGCTCGCCTTCCTGAAATCCCTTTCTAATGCGCCACTTACAGTTTTCACTCACTGACAAACTTTCCGCCTGCGCAAAAGAAGCGAGGATAGTGAGCATCAACTCACCATCCCCGCTTAGGCTGTAAATATTTTCTTTTTCAAAATAAACTTCAATATTAAGGCTACTTAGTTCCCGGACCACTTCCAGTAAGGTCACGGTATTTCGTGCAAACCGTGAGATGGACTTAGTGATAATCAGATCGATTTTTTTATTCCGACACGCTGTCAGCATTTTTTGAAACTCCGCTCGATTATCCTTGGTTCCCGTTACTGCTTCATCGGCATAAACACCGGCATACTGCCAATCCGGGCGACTCTGAATGGTTTCACTGTAATGGCTAATCTGAGCAGATAACGAATGAAGCATAACATCTTTTCCACTACTAACTCTGGCATACGCTGCTACCCGCTTTTTGGCCGGTAGCTTGATTGCGACAGGATCAATTTTAATAACTTTTCGCATCATTTTGTCACTCCTTTCTACCTGTGATGTTAGCTCTGATTTTGATACAAAGCAAGTCATTAAGCCATTATAAGCTCGAAATGATGGGCTTATATTTTTCTAGCAGCATCGTATCGATGTGGTCATATTCTTCCTTTGTGATAAGACCTTTACTCATCAGTTCTTTTGATAAAATGACTGAAATGCGATAACTCTTTTCCTGGTCAAATTGTTCTTTTGTCATGGTGTCTCCTCAGCTTTTTCTTTAAACCGATATTTGATATAACAGGAATGGCTGCAAAATTTTCGCTTTGAATTGCCATAGCTCTTAAATGTTTTACCGCAGCCATGGCAAACTAGGGCATAATATGCTTTTCTCTGGATGTAGGCATCATTGGCTTTCCACCAGAGTCGGCGGCATTCTTCAGTACAAAACTTTTTATGCTTCCCTTTTGAACTTTGCTTGATGGGTTTCCCACATTGTTTGCAGACATCTTTTTCATCAATAATACCGGTGGATTTCTTTGTCATAGTCTTTCCGAGATTATGGCGCCGACAATAGGATTTGATGGTGTTTTCTGAAATATTGAGCTCATTAGAAATTTGTGAATAGCTAAGACCCAAAAGCCGCATTTCATGGATTCGATCTTTTTCTGCAGTCGTCATTCTTTCCTCCAATAAAAAAACAGAGGCGATGATCACTGACCATTTCCTCTGTTTTTGTTTTTAAATCTTAGCTGTTACTACTTCCGGTTTCATTGCCCGACTTTTTATCTTCTGTATCAGATTGAATTTTACCTTCAGATTCATTCTCCATCTGGGTACGGATATTCTGGGTCAACTTTTCTAAGAATGGTGGAAAATTGACATTCATATCTTTCATGTTTTCCAGAATACTAATAATCTCATTACATATCAACCAAACGGAGACAAAGGATGCGATGACAAAATTGACTTTTGCATCGACGCCAATATACTGACTGGCATAGAGTAAGGTGTAATCGAGAATCGCACCCACGGCAATCAGATAAAACAGGCAGACTTTTTTCATGATGCCCTGAAAGCCTTTGTAGCTTGAAATCTTATTGCCCCGGTACTTGGCTGCTGCCAGTCCGGTGATATAATCAAAGGTAGCCAGGACAAAAAGCAAGATGACCGGCACGGCCAACATCCCTAACCAACCGGAAAGGGCCGTGAAGGCCACGGCGACGACTAATTTAATCTTATCAAGATATTCCATTTTTCTTGTTCTCCTTTAAATGTATTTTTCTCTATAAAAAAAGCCCGAAGGCTTTACAATTGTTTTAAATCAGATTCCACTGGGCGTTATTATAATAGTAGGCATTGACTTTTTGAGCTTTGTTGTTTACATCTCCCATAAACACATTTGACACTGGCAATTTTATATCAATGCCATGCTGGTTAAAAAGTGCAACCCGATGACCGGATGTGAGACTGGAAATCAGCAGATGGTTCGATTCCAAAGTGACATCAGCAGTGGTTTTTATCACCCGGTTGGCAGCACCACTGCCGCAGAAATAAAAAATGTCGGTGCCATAAGAAATAATGGTGCCGCCATTAAACTCCCAAGCCAGTACGCTTGAAACCGTTGAAAGGGTATTCGTCAGGGTATCCAGCTTAAAAATGCTTTTATCCCAGTAAATGTAAATATCCGTCCCAACAGCTGCGGCTCGACAATTCGTGTATGCTGCAGGTAAATATGCCACGATCGTATAGGTATCAAGAAGGGTATCATATTTAGTAATCCGTGTTGTTGCAGTGCCGCTTGAATTGCGACCGCCGATCAGATAAATGTCCGTCCCAATAACCGCGGTACCCGCTTCAATAAAATGATTGGATGGCGCCGCAATCATGGTAAATGTCTGTGATACCGTATCAAAGTAATACGCTTTCGTAACAATATAGGAGTTGGAAAAACTGCTTGAATTATAGCCACCAAATAGATAGATCCGCGTTCCAACTGTCGCATAGGCAAATGACTGCCAGCCATGATTGCCATCATTAGTAATGGCAATCGCAAGCTTTGTCATCGTTTTTTCAAGGATATCATATTTGTAGATGTCCAGTGACATGGTTGAATACTTTAGTCCGCCCAATAAATAGATGAAATCGCCAACCAGCCCCGTGGCTGCATATCTAAAGTAATTGGATGGCATCGCCACACCCGTGGATACGGTTACGAGGGTGTCCAGGTTATAAGTCAGGATCTTCGGACTCATGGTATAGGCTCCTAAGAGATAAACCAGATTACCAACCCGCTCAGCACAACCACCGACGCCACTGACAATTTCATTGGTGGCCGCATCAAGGATATCATTCACCCTGGTGGTCGCATTGAGGACACTGGATATTTCACAGTCCAGTTTGATGTTTGTAACCGGAGTGGTTTTGACCCATAGCTTGGTGGTATCTTCCGGGGCGGTATCGCCAAAATGAATATTAAACTCCGCACTGGCCGGGGTACCGATTAGCAGACTATCAACCAGTCCTGAATAGCTATTAGTGGGGGTCCCGGATGGAATGGCGACGCCTTTGCCGATCAGCGAGGTTTTAATATTGGAAAGATCAGTGATGGCCGTTTGAATGTTTTCACTTAAGGTTTTAGTAGCCATTTAACGCTCCTTCCAATTGATCATTGAGGGTACCCAATTGGGTTGTGATGGAGTCAATCGCAGATTCAGCTGCGTCCAGCCGTGTTCCCAAAGGATCAAACCAGGCGGCTTTATCAGCTTCAGTGAAATAGTCCACCCCCTTGACCGGGGAATAACCGGCAGCACCCGCTGGACCAATCGGACCCACATCACCGGTATCGCCCTTTTCGCCTGGAATCCCTTGAATCCCTTGTTCACCAATCGGACCCTGAATTCCGGGATCACCCGGATCGCCTTTAGGACCCTGAACGCCTGGCTCCCCTTTTGGGCCGGCTTCACCGGTCAAACCCTGCAGTCCTTGGATCCCTTGATCACCTTTTGCGCCGGGCAGACCTTGGATTCCCTGAACGCCCTGATCACCTTTCGGACCTTGAGGACCCGTTTCTCCCGTCAGACCCTGTAGTCCTTGAATTCCAGGATCACCTTTATCACCCTTGGGACCTTGAAGACCTGGCTCACCCTGAGGTCCCGTTTCACCTGTCAAACCCTGCAAGCCTTGAATCCCTTGATCCCCTTTTGCGCCGGGAGGTCCTTGGATACCTGGAATGCCTTGATCGCCATGAGGACCAGCTTCACCGGTCAGACCCGGCAACCCTTGAAGTCCTTGATCTCCTTTTTCACCGGGTGGTCCTTGGATTCCAGGGTCGCCTTTGTCACCCTTCAGGCCTTGTTCTCCTGGTTGTCCATCAATGCCGGGATCGCCTTTTGGCCCTTGCAAGCCGGGTTCTCCTTGGGCACCAGTTTCTCCCGGTAGCCCTTGAGGGCCTTGTGACCCAGGATCACCTTTATCGCCAGCCGGACCTTGAAGGCCACTGTCGCCCTTATCGCCTTTTGGTCCTTGATTTCCCGGAACGCCCTGGGGGCCAGCATCACCCGGATCACCTTTGGGGCCTTGAATGCCGGGCGGACCTTGCGCCCCAACTTCACCAGTACTGCCTTGAGGCCCAGGAATCCCGGGATCGCCTCTTGCCCCAATAAACTCACCGGCACTGGCTCGCTCCACAACAATTAGTGCTTCACTGCTGACATGATCGGCTTTTTCCATTATCGATTGGGCGTCTTCACCCAGTTTTATCATTTGCTGCTCCCATTGCAAAAGGATTGATGGTTCGATGGGCGGTTGGGGTGTATCAGCCTTAATCGATTGGTTGATGCGGATCAACCCTTTTTCACTTTGCCAGACCGGGATGCTGGGATCTGATTTACCTTCCAACTGCACTTCAAAAGCCAAAAGCCCGGCAGCCTGGGTTGTCGTAGCGGTCAGAATCCAGATAAAACGAACAAAATCACCATCGTTTACCGGTATCATCTGAATCCGATCCGTCAAACGACCCAGTTCCGTTTCGACATGAATATTAAAATCGGTCACGTTAAGGCCATCATTTATTCTGGGAATCTCAAATACCAAACACTGAACCAAATGATCATATTGATTCACGATCATCTCATCATAAAAAAGCTGCTTTTCTCTGACGGTCACCTTATAATTCTTCATAAAATTCTCCCTTCAGGTATTATTCATCCTCTGGAAATACTGGCCAGTCGGTGATGGTCTCAACCACATCCCAGTTTTTATTCAGTGCCACACTCAGTTCGCTTTGAGAAAGCTTAGCGATATTGGCGGCGCCCAAACCAATGGCCAGCTTTTCCTGACCGGTACGATCGGTCAGCCCCGCCAGCACATTTCGCAGACTGCTTTTGGTTAGATTGGTACACGGGGATAGGTCAATGGCAATATTGATATTTAACAGTTTAAGTTCTTTTAGATTAACCGATCCATCAAACATTCCCATTCCGTATATGGCGTTGGTCATATCCAGATACGGCACCGACACTAAGGCGGCACAACCAGAAAAAATCCCCTGCAAGCGGCAGGCGCTAAGTTTCATCGTAAATTCTTGAGGGACGGCTTGAAGTTTTCGACAGCCGTTAAAAAACCCGAGATAAAGGGCCACACTGTTATCATCAATGAAGACTGTTGTCTGGTTTAACAGATCAAAGTAGGCGATATCCGTCCAGAGACAGGGATACCAATCCACTGATACGCCATCAAAGCAGTAATAGGTCTCGCCGTATTCAATTGTAGCAGGATAAACCGTTGGATTATTGGGAAAATACATGGTCCAAACGACCTTGGTGGTCGGATATACTGCACTGACCCGGCTGTTGGAATAATTCCAGATATGTTCAACGCCGTATGTTGCCGCTGAATTATGATAGGTCTGTCCATCAGAGGTGACAACAGTGCCTTCTTCGAAGAAGAAATCATTGACCAGGTCTTTGGCATAGTGCATCCGCAGATAGCCGATTCGTCCTTGTGATAGGGCTTCCCACTGACTTCTGGCCCAGACCATGTCGGGATTGGGCTGCCAGTGGAAGTCAGATTCTTCCGGCCAGACAATCCGGCCATTAATCATCGCTTCAATAATCATAAAGCCATTTGCTTTAAGACTTTCAATCTCACGACCTTTAAATTTAATTCCCATCGCTTGCCTCATCTATCCGGAAACATACTTCAGGTACAAGGTGTTCGCATCCATCACTTCCGGATATGCTTCAACACAAAGCCATTTTTGACCGCCAAAGTATTCATTCATGTAGTCATTCACTGCTGGCGGGACATTTTTATCAATCGCTTCTTTGATATCCTCCGTTTTTAGCTTGGTGATGGTGGATTCAAAATCGGTAGCCACCCGGCCCAACTCCGCGATGTTCTTTTCCGGAGTATCCGGATAGCTGACCAGCTTAACAATCTGATGTTCCACTTCAAGGCCGCGGATGCGATCAATCAAAGTGACCTTATCGCCAATGGCAATGGCCAGGTTTCCATAGTCATCCGGCAACAAGCTGGCCAGATCCACCACCGATGCAGTATAGACCCGATTGGGGATGGATAAACCAGCTACTTTTTTCTGAGCTGCCGCCAGGAGTTCTTCTTTTAGCTGATAGCGTTCATCAACCCAGACCTGAGTGATCACCTTGCTGGTGTACTCAAAATTTTCGACATAGACCTTGCCGCCGTTGATCTCAGCAAAAGAAAGCCCGTCTTTACCAAAGGCATACAACCGGGTAACCAGATCAAAGCTATCACCCCGGAGTTCGCATTCTTTGATGTTGAGTTCATCGGAAAAATGAACGCCTTTGTTGGTGTAACCTTGGGTGGTGGTGACGCGGATAATCTTTCCGATGCAATCATAGCGAAAAATCACCCCATAGGTTTTTTCAGCCAGTCGCAGCAGATCCAGGGTATTTCCGGATTTCAGGGAGACTGTTTTTGTCGATGTGATACTTTCAGCACCAGTGAAGTTCCAGCCTGTTCCCGAAAGTTGCTGGGTCAAAAGTCCAGTCAGTGTGATATCTTCTAATAGAAGCTGATGATACCCCGCCACCATAAAGTCCGATAAGTCCAAAACACACCCAATGATGGTGGTTTGGCCCCGTTCATCAATGCTTTTTATGACGTATCGATTATGATCGGTCAAAATCAGGTTTTCTTCGACCAGATCTTTATACAGCGGGTGTTTGACATAGATTTCAAAAGATAGGGTGTCTTCACCGGTTTCCAGCAGTTCCGTAACATAGCAATTATCCATATGATCCAGTTCACCAATAAATGTTTTGTTTTGGTTAAGTAAGCTTAATATCATCATTTCACCTTTTTCTATCCTGTGGCTAGAATCACACAGTCAAAAACAAAAACAGCACTGTAATGGCGGCTTGAGATTTGATTGATCTGGGTGCTTACCAGCATGCAGTCAAAGCTCTGGCCTTGGATAAAGCGATTGTTAATGATCACCACACATTTTTTCAAAGCCTGTTTTAACGCTTCAATATCAGAGAGCTTGCCGTTTTTAAAATAGCATTCCACTGCCAGCTTGCTGAACCGTTCTTTGGTTTTAAAATAGATCGGTTTCACCGCGTTTTCCGGCCAGAAATAAGAAGGACTGTAATCACCCGGCGTATAGAGACTGTTGGCATAGGTCGCATTGAAATTTGATAACAAAACTGCGCCGTTACTATTAGTTATTTCACAAACTGCCATTAGATTTTACCTCCTCTCAAACTAAAGGCCAGATCCCGAGAAACAATCGGGGTGATGGAATGGCCCACTGCCTTTTTATCCAGCTCGACAGTGGTGTAGATATAAATCGGTGCAGCACTGCCACCTTCCAGCATGCCGTTTGAGCTGTTTCCAGCTGAAGTTCTCCCGGTTAACCCGTTTGATTGGGTGTTCACATCCAAGGTGGTGGGAATGGCACTGAGCATATCCCGGGTGACCGTCGCCATTTTTCTGACAAAACCAATCCCAACGCCAGCACCCATGTTTTCTCCAATATCCGCATACACTGTCGATGGTGAGTGCATCCCTAAGAGATTTCTGACACCCTCCGTAACGCCACCAAAGAAACCGGTGACCTTATCTGAAAGCCACTGTCCCATGGATACGATCCCGTCCCATAAGCCTTTGACGATGTTGATCCCCACATCATAAATCGCCTCAGCTGCCTGTCCCAGACCGCTCACGAGAGCGATGATAATTTCAGGCAGCGCAGCAATCAATGTGGGAATGGCGGCAATCAGTCCGGTGACCAGGGATATGATTAAGTTGATCCCGGTTTCAATAATCAGCGGTAGGTTATTAACAAAGTAGTTGATAAACGAATTGATCAATTGCGGCAGGGCTTCGATGAAAACCGGGAGCGCGTTAATCAGTCCTTGGGCTAATCCTGTGATCAAGGCGAGAGCCGCTTCAATTAACAGTCCGGCATTATCCATCAGGGTTTGGGCCATCAGGATGACACACTCGACGATCTTGGGCACCAGCTCCGGCAGCCCCTCAGCAATCCCGGTAATCAGGGTGGTTACCATCACCATGGCACTTTCTAAAATAGCCGGAAGATTATCGAGAATCCCCTGAGTTAAAGCCAACACCAGCTGCAGGGCGCCATCGGTTAATTGCGGCAGGGCTGAGATCAAACCTTCCAGGAGGGTGAAGATCAATTGATTGGCAGTATCAATCAGCATCGGCAGATTAGCAAGCAGTGAACTACCGACAGCACCAACGATGTCCATCCCAACCTGGACCACTGCCGGCATGTTACTCAGGACCATATCGGCAATGCCGCCAACGGTGCTACCAATGACCTGGGATATTTTGATAAAATCACCGCCGGCATCTTGCAAGCCTTTGGTAAAATCGCCAAGCAGAGAAACGCCCTCATCGGCCATAATCTGGAGCTGTGGCAGCAGTACCGTGCCAAGGGCATTTTTAGCTGCATCACTGCCAGATTTTAATCGTTGGACACTGTCGTCAAATTTCCCCAGCTGGGCCAGGGTTTCATCACTGAGCACCGCACCCATCCGTTTGGCTTCGTCGGTGAGTTCAGCAATTCCTGCTGATCCCTGAGCAATCAGCGGATTTAATTCCTGGGCCGATTTCCCAAAAATCTGCATAGCCAGGGCATCCCGCTCAGCGCCTTCTTCCATTTTGCCTAGGGCATCGATGGTTTCCCAATAAACATCTTCGCCACTGCGCAGAGAACCATCGGCATTGGAGACGGCCACTCCCAAACGACCATAGGCTTCAATCATATCCGCTGAACCATCTCGGGCTGAGGACATCGATCGGATCTGTTTGGCCATCGAGCCAGTGAGTGTTTCCATGGAAACATCGACTAACTCTGCCGCATATTTATAAGCTTGAAGACTTTCAGCCGATACTCCGGCTACCGTAGCCGTTGTCAGGATTTCATCGGCATAGGCAGCAGCTCCTACCGTCATATCGGTTAAAGATTTGGCTGAAGAAACGGCTGCGGCACCAACGGCGACAAAGGCGGTTCCCATGGCAATGCCGATCCCTTTTAGCGTCCCACCTAACGCACTAAATTTACCGCCAGAGCTTTCTGCTTTAATCGCGGTGTCATGAAGGGACTTGCCGAACTGTTCGGCCTGTTTTTCGGCATCATCAAACTCATCTCCGATTTCAGTCAGGGCTTTTTCATTTTGCCTGATTTCATGCTCCAGGCCATTGAGATGCGCCTTGGCATTGTTGAGTTGGATCGCCCAGTTTTGGGTACGGCGGTCATTCTCGCCAAAGGAGGTGGCAGCATTGTCCAGGGCTTTTTCCAGGGCTTTGATCTTATCCTTCTGGGCATCCATTTCTTTATTTAACAGCTGGTTCCGGGCGGTGACTGCTTCGATGCTTTTATCCTGCTTATCAAACTGGGACTCGACCAGCTTCATTTCGCTGCCCAGCACCTTAAAGGATTGATTGATATCCCGGAGGGCGTTCTTAAACTCTTTTTCGCCTTCAACCCCAATTTTTAAGCCGAAATTTCCATTAGCCATATGCATCACCTCCTGCTTTTGGGCATGAAAAAAGACACTCAGAATCGAGTGCCTGATATGCTACTTCATTATTATCTTTGAGAACTGAACCCTTCATATTTAGGCTGGTATTTTAAATGGAGACTTGTTTCAGCAAAACTTAATACTAAGGGTCCGAAATTTGCGTCAAAAAGAATATCAATTCTTCTTAAATTCTTTTTCATCCACGATTCAATATTATCAGTGGACAAGCTGTATTTTTTCATTTCGGGATCTGATAAGATTGACGAAGCCAGCGTACTTTGAGCACTTCCAGGTTTATAATGCTGATAAGTAAAACGTGGTCCGCTGTTTGAACCCGCTTTTCCGATTTTTAGAAATCGGTCATTTAGAGCAAAAGAATAGATGCCCATTTTTCCTCTAGGCAAAGTACGTGCGCAATGTGGACAGCCCAAATCGATTACGTCGATTCTTTCGCTATCAATTTGATATTCAACAGCTTTAAAAGCGCTTTTTAACAATTTTTCAAATTCTACAACATAGTCCATTTGACCCTCATCTTGATTAAACATAATACCGAACAACCAATCTTGAACCAAATCCACTACTTTCTGTTTTTCCAGCAACAGGTCGCGGGAGTTCTAAAACTTTATCCCCGGTTTTCATGCAATTATACATGGCCTGACAGCAACTTTTCATTCGAGCATCTTTTCCCTTTGGATCTCCAAGCATCTCATGCAGTGTTTTTGCACAAATATCAACGTGGTCTTCTCCATCCTCTTTTACATCCCGTTTCAATAATTCGATTTCCGTCATAAAATCTTGAACATTTGGAATAGCCATTTCATTACCTCCGTTTTTTTCTGCATTATAACACAGACACCATATAGTAATTCAAGTCATAGTATTGGATTGTAATTGGAAGTAACTGGTGTGTGATTGAGTTGTGATTTGTACAATTTTTTTTAAAAAATGGCCATTTCATGGGGTTGTTTGGATCTGCTTTTTATTTTACATCTAAAATGCAACGAAAACGTAAAATATTAGTATCATCAGAATGCTTAAGTTTTTTTAAGTAAATTTATAAATATTCTGATGCGCTTTTTATGGAATAAGATCATCAATCGTCCATTCCCGTTTCGGTTTCTCCATCCCCAGAAACTGCTTATGACAAGTCCAAAGATCAAGCAGTAGGCCTAAGGGCATGAGCCAGACCTGTTCTTCTGACCGATTTAAATGAACCGTTCCATAATATAAAAGTCGAGTAAACAATGCTTCATCATCTACTCGACTCTCACGTTTTTTAGGGGTTCACCATCAGAGGTATTCTCCTCACTTTCGACATGACGCTTGGTGCCACGCATCATGGCTTCGGTGATGGCATTTTTATAATCTGCCAGTTCCATCGGGGTCGTTAAAAGCTCGACGGCTTCTTCGGTGAGTAGGGGTTTCTTTTCTTCATTCTGAAGATTATGAATCAGGATGCTTTGGTTGGCCAGCAGGGCAATCAGCCAAGTTACCTCGTCCAGAGCCATTTCAAAGTTTTCATTCTTCATTAAGGTTTCACCCAGGTTGGCGAGACCGCCATAACGCTTGGCAATTTCCTTGGTGGCTTTGGTGGTAAAAATCAGCGGATACTCCACGCCACCGATTGCAACGACGGCCATTCGATCAGTATCCATCATCATGGTGTACCTCCAATACTGGCCATGGTATTTAACCAGGTCTTAGCTTCTGCTTCGGTTGGGAAGGTGGCTTCTTCTTTCCAGACATCCAGCACATCGGTTAGGATGGTGCCTTCAATGGTCGGGGTCTGGAAGTTGATGGCTTCACCACGGGTTTCCATGCTTTCAGATGGGACGCCGAACTTTACCTTGGTGAGCCAGATCGCTCGAAAACCGCGGATGTTATTCTTAATGCTGGTGGCATAAAAGCCGACCCCCACGAACGCCCCATCGTCCGAGCCTTTAGCCGTCATTTTCTTATTGGTTCCAGGATCAATAGTGGTCAGGGTATGCCCAAGAATCAATGCCCGAGTTTCATAGTCCAAATGGTCGCCATTGAGGGTGAGCTTTCCGGATTTGAATTCTTTGACATTTTCAATGATCCGGTCATCGCCGCGCAGCACCCCTTCATTGACTTCGATATTCATATCAGCTTTGATCGCGTAGGCCATGATTCGGCCTTCTGCGTAGCTGGTGTCGGTTTCGGTTTCTGTCAGTTTTGAACAGATGAGATATTTAAGTCCTATTTGTGCCATTTATACTTCCTCCACTTCATAGTCTTTTGCCACATCGATGGCATAATGATAATAGCCGGTGTCATCCTCATGACCGACATAGCGCCGATCGGTAATGACAAAGCCTGAATTGAGCAGACTTTTAATGAGTCTGTTTTTTAAAGCAATGTAATTATTCTTACAAAAGATCGAAATCCGCACCTCCTCAACCGTTCGCAGGGGCAGATCGTCGCCGTAGAGTGCAAATGTATCTGTCAGCGGGGTCACCACCATATACTCGTATGATGGTTCTTCAGAAAATTTCCCAGTTTCCACCAAAACATTGAGTCCGCTAATGATCTGATTGAGTTCGATTAAGCTGTTCATAGACTTTCAATCTCGCTTTCCAGTTTATTCTTCATCGCTTCAATACAAGCCTTCCGGGACTTGGCCCGGGCTGGTTTGAGAAACGGTTTCGGCAGTTGGCCGCTTTTGCCGTATTCCAGAATATTGGCAATCTTGGCATTGCTTTCGCCACCGGAGCGGGGTTCGGAGAAACCGATCTTGAGATTGTAATTACCAGCACTGTCTTTTTTCACCGGGGATATCCCCAAGGCCGCTTCCAGCTCGCCGGTGGAGCGACTCTTAAGTTTGGTTTCGCTACCAATGACAGCGCTGAGATTGCTTTTGACTTTTTCAAGGACCACATCGCCACCTGCTTCCAAAACTCTGGGAATGATGTCATCGGACTTTTCAGCAAGGGTTGAAATTTTGAGCAGAAAATCGTCCGGCATTTTGATCGTAATTTTAGCCACTGGTTTCCATCCTTTCACAGAGCACTTCGGTGTACATCCCTCGACCTTTCACATCCTCAACTGAAACGATGTTGTAGCGTCCGGTATCACAGACGATTACCATGTTGGTTTTAACAACAATGCCGGGAATGGCTCTAAATCTAAAAAGTGCCGAGGCATTGGTAAAAATCGCTCTGTTTTTCCAGCTTTCATTGCCATGGCGATCCTCTTTATAGGCTCGTACTGAAGCGATGATGGTATCGCCGGTGCTTATAAACCCTTCAGTATCTTTAACCGGTTGGGTAGTGATCAGATCGATCGTGGTATTCATTTTTCCAAAACTCATGATCACACCTTAAAATCCTTATTCATTTGCAGAAGCCGATTGACCACCGTCCAGACCTGATTGCTGGCCTGAACATTGTCGGCAAAAAAGCCCCCGGTGCTGCCATCCCGGCTTTCATAGAAATGGGATGACAGCATAATCACTGCCTGTTCGGTGGTGGGGTGCATATCATGCTTTAAATAAAAACCATCTTCTTTTTTTTGATAGCTTTCCGCATAAGATGTGGCAGTAAAGATTAGATTTTGTAAGAGCTCATCGTCTTGGTCATGCTCGAGAATCAGATTGGCTTTGACTTTTTCCAGGAGCGTCTGCATCACTGCCACCTCATTTCATTGGTATGTTTTTGATTGATTATTCTGACTTCATTAAACCCGCTGCTTTAAGCTTTGCCAGCAGTGAATTAAAATCCGCAACCAGCCCTGGTACAGTTGTCGCAGCACTATCGGCTTGATATCCAGCTTGGGGTAGGCCCAACAAAATAGCACCCTCTTTAATATCAAGGGTGCCGCCAATGACCGTTTTATCGCCGCCCTCAGTTGTATAATTCTTTGTCGTATAACTCACAGTCCTACCTACGCTTTTTGTTTCAGGGTCTTAATGGCTTCTGGCAGGATCAGCTTGCCATCAACCCGCTGAGTGGCCATAAAACCTACCTGACCGGTTGTGGCATAGAGTTCGTTTAAGCGTTTAAAAGAACGACCCTGACGATCAGCTATCCAGTAATAACTAAAATCTCCAAAAGCAACAGTTTTTGCCCCGGCCGCAATCGTTGGAACATAGGAAGATGTTTTAACCGGACTATTGAGAATTGTATCGGGTGTTCCAGCGGTAATGGATGGTTGCCAGATGTAGTTCCCATTGCCATCTTTTAATTTCCGGATAGCTTTGACGGTGGCATCGTTAAGAACAAAGGTAGCGTTTTTTCGATACGGGGATTTAAGAGAATAATAGAGATCCATGATCTCATCTACCGTAATGGCTGTAGCACTGGCTGTGGTAATCCCATCCTGGGCGCCGCCGGTGGTATTAAAGATCCCGGTTGGTTTACCGACACCATCACCGATAAAAAACGCTTCTTCCTCTTTAGCTCCGATTCGACGGGCAAACTCCTTTGCAATATAGGCTTCCAGGTTAAAGATGGAATCATTTAATAGTTCTTCAGATACTTTAAGCAGGGTTCCCAGTTTGTAAGCACTGATTGAAACCTGTCCAAAAGAATCATCACTCTCCTGAGCTGCCCCTTCTTCTTCTATCCAAGATGCTGATCCTTTCGTAGCCACCACGGGAATTTTACGATCGCCGCTAGCCGTGGTAATAACCTTAGCCAGGATTCTAAAGATATTTTCTTCTTCCAAGCCTTCCACCAGGGTGCGCTCAAACTCATCGGGGACCAGATAGCCACCTTCGCTGTCGCTGCCGATTTGCAGCGCATTGGTGATTTCAAAGCTTAGGGACTTGTTGCGCATGGCGTTCCAGAAGGAATCGGCATACTCATCACTGCCCCGACCGCTTTTGGACTCGGTCATCCCATCAGGTTTTCCGGTAATCGGAGTATTGATCGGTTTTGAAAACTCCAGATCCAGGGTCTGCTGACGCTCCAGGCGATCAATCTCTTTTCCCAGATTTACCACATCGGTTTCCATTTTTTCGTAGACTTCAATATCGACAGCTGCAAGCAAACCATCCTGATTTCTTTTTTCATCCAGGAATTTTTTTGCATCTTCCCAGACTTTGGCCCGTTTTTCACGTAATTCTAAAATTCTTTTCATAGTCGTTTCCTCCACTTATTTAATCAAATTTAATCGTGTCTCAAACACGTCGACCGGTATTCCTACAGGGGTTGTTGGCTTAGGGATTAGCTTATCCAGCAGGGAGTTGGTCACCGCCTGCCGGGAAAAGCTGTAGTTCTGGGCACCATCGCAAGTTTCTCGCTCATCGAAGAGCATCTCATCGGCAAAACCAAGTTCCAACGCTTTATTGGCATTAAGCCATGTCTCACCATCCATCAGCTTTGACAGTTTCGCCCGGGGTTGTCCGGTTTTAAGCTCATAGGCATTGATAATGCTTTCCTTCACTTCATCGAGCATTTGAATGGCTTTTTTCATTTCCGTGCTGTCGCCAATCGCCACCGTCAAGGGGTTGTGAATCATCATCAAACTTGTCGGTGAGACTTTGACCGTTGTTCCGGCCATGGCAATGACAGAGGCAGCACTGGCCGCAATCCCATCAATCTTGACCGTGACGTTTCCTTTATAGTCCATCAGCATGTTATAAATTTGACTGGCCGCAATACAATCGCCACCGGGACTGTTAATCCAGATATCAATGTCGCCTTCACCGGAGACAAGTTCTGATTTAAACTGCTTGGGGGTTATTTCGTCACCGAACCAGCTTTCCTCCGCAATTGCCCCGTTGAGATAAAGGGTTCGTGAACCATCTTCGTTCTTAATCCAATTCCAAAATTTCTTCATTCGTTTCCTCACTTTCATTCGTGTTGATATTTGCAAAGGCGCCAGCATCTTGAAGTTTTGTCATTGCGCCATTTATCAAAAATAAATCTCCACCCAGTTCTTCAGGGATACGGTTTAAGTTTTCCAGTTCCCGGATATCATTAGCGCAAAGCCAGCCGTTTTGCCTGCCAGTGGCATACCCGGCCATTCGGGAAGCATAGTCACCACGCAGCAGACCATCCACCGAAAAGCGGATAAAGTATTGGGATTTTTCACTATCACTAAGCAGGGCCTTTTGCATCGATTGCTCCCAGCGAATCACCCAGGGATCCAGGGTATATTTGACAAATTCCAATGACTGTTGTTCAATGTTTGAAAAGCTGGACTTCTCCAGATCTCCAATCATATGGGGTGGGATCCTGAAAATCCGGGCGATTTCGTTGATCTGAAATTTCCGGGTTTCCAGAAACTGGGCCTGTTCCGGAGGAATACCGATGGAAGTGAAACGCATCCCTTCTTCTAAAACGGCAATCCGATGTGCGTTGCTGCTGCCTTGATAAACAGCATTCCAACTTTCCCGGACCCGTTTGGGATCTTTAACTACGCCGGGATGTTCGAGCACACCACCGGGATTGGCGCCGTTGCTAAAAAACTTGGAGCCATACTCTTCGGTAGCAATCGCCATCCCGATAGCATTTTTGGCCATTGCAATCGGTGAATAACCAATTAAGCCATCAAAACCAAGGCCCGGGATGTGCAGCACCATTTCTTTGCGCATCACCACTTCGCCTTTATCGCTCTGATATTTGTAGAAAAGCTCTCCATTTGAAGCCCGATCCACCGTCATTTTGTCTGGCATTAAGGGATATAGCGCCAACACCTGTCCTCGGCCATCCCGAATAACCTGGGCATAAGCATTCCCCCAAAGCAAAAGATGACTCATCAGTGTTTCACGAAACACAAAAGAAGTCATCTCCGGATTGGGTTCATGATGGAGGAGCTGATATAAAGAATGCTCTTCGGCTTTTTCTTTGCCATTTTCGGTGTACGCATAGGTGTGAAGCGGCAGACTGGCAATGGTTTCGGCCAGGATCCGCACGCAGGAATAGACTGCCGTTGTCTGCATTGCCGTTCGTTCATTGACCGTTTTCCCGGCGGTGGTGCCACCGAAGAAAAAACTGAAGGGGTTATTATCAAGATAGTTTTTGGGTTTGTCGCGGGAATGGAATATGTCTCTTAATCGACTCATGGGTTCCTCCTTAAAAACGGGCGTAAAAAAAGCACCTCGAGTGAGATGCATTTTAATATTTCTCTAATCTATATTAGGTCATCAATAACTGCTTGAATACTGTTGAGATTTCCATGGCCTAATGCGTTATAATATTTTACGTGCTCAGTAACCGCACGTATAGCATTTTTGAAAACAGCTTCACCGTAATCTTTTTTGATACTCTCAAGATAGAATCTTGTGGCAAAAGTATTAAGTGTCCTTGTGTACTTTTGACCATCAATCATTGCCATGAAGTTGGTAATGAAATCGCCAGCTGATCCCTCATTCATTCCAGTTTTTTGCGCAATCTCCAATTTCCCTTCGGTTCTGCCAATTTTTCCTTCATAGACCTTCTTTGCAATTTCATAAGAACTTATTACCATCTCATCTGTGATAGTTTTTCTCATGTTATCCTCCTCTACAGAATTTAAAAACTCATATCGATAACGATCAACGCTTTCATAAACTTCACTCCAAATTTCAACGATATCACCATTAGTAATAAAGACTTTGCCGTGTGAGTTGCTTGAATCAGTTTTCATTTGAGCAAAATTACCTCTAAAGTCAGTGACATAAGTTTCCGGGTATTCGACTTTGTTAGAACACCTCTTGACCAACTCATCTAGAAGCACAACCCCTTTTTCGCTTTCAATCTGCAAAAATGCTTTGATGATTCTATGATTGTTTTGCTTCGGACGATGTACCCAAGCTGGAATCTTTCGATTCGCTTTGGCATAATTTTGGTCGTAATGTATAACCGGGGTGACGGGTTTAGGAGTGGTATTAGCTGACAGATTTTTAGCTGCTTGCATAAAGCTATCACTTACATATGCAGTAATAATCTGTTCACCTACTTCATCCAAACTATTTTTGTTTAGGGTAAGAGCAATCTGAAATTGTTCATATAAACTATCGGGGATAATCAGTTCAAGTTTTGCCATATCGTAAATCCTCCTTTTTGATTTATTATATAGCACATATTATTATTTGTAAATGCATAATTGCAAATTTGTAATTTACATTATTTAGAAATAACTAAAGGACAATATCCCCCTTTCATCATAGACACTCCCACCCATATTCCCACCGCAGCGAATTGCCCGATCGAGCGCCATAATAGTGGCCACGGCCCCATCAATCCGCTCGGTGGATTTCTCCTTATCCGGTTTGATATTTCCAGCCGGGTCTGTCCGGACAAAGATGTTGTCCATCATCCATCTGAGCACCGGATGGCCGCCATGAGCTATTTTCTCCTCCAGCGTCAGCTTCATCAGCTCTTTGGTTGGTGGCGACATATCCTTGAAACCTTGCCCGAAAGGGACAACGGTAAAGCCTAACCCTTCCAGGTTTTGCACCATTTGAACAGCACCCCAGCGGTCAAAGGCGATTTCTCGGATATTATACTTGGCGCCCAATTCGTCAATAAAGCTTTCGATAAAACCATAATGAACCACATTTCCTTCGGTGGTCTGCATGTGGCCTTGCTTTTCCCAGACGTCGTAAGGGACATGATCCCGTCGGACTCGCTGTTCGATGTTTTCTTCGGGAATCCAGAAAAAAGGCATAATGACATACTTTTCATCATCAAACTTTGGTGGAAAGACCATCACAAAGGCTGTAATGTCAATCGAACTGGAAAGATCGAGGCCACCATAGCATTCTCGACCAAGCAGCTCATCCGGGTCGATCGTTTGATCGCACTGATCCCACTTTTCCATCGGCATCCATCGAACGGATTGTTTAACCCATTGGTTGAGCCGCAATTGCCGGAAAAGGTTCTCTTCAGCAGGGTTTTCCTTGGCGTTTTCACAGGCGACCTGGATCTTTTCGATGTCAACGGTGATGCCCATGGAAGGATTGGCTTTCTGCCAAATCTTGGGATCGGTCCAATCCTCGTTTTCTTCAGCACCATAGATAACCGGATAAAAGGTCTGATCAATCTTCCGTCCAGCCAGGATATCCTCGGCTTTCTGATGGACCTCCCAACAAATGGAGTGACGATCGGTTCCGGCAGTGGTGATTAAAAAATAAAGGGGTTGCTTTCGGGCATCCCCGGAACCGTGAAGCATAACATCATAGAGGTTTCGATTGGGTTGGGCATGCAATTCGTCAAAGACAACGCCGTGGACGTTAAGTCCATGCTTGGTATATGCTTCCGCAGACAATACCTGGTAGAAGCTACCCAGCGGTTTATAGACCAGTCGCTTCTGGGATAAGATTGGTTTAATTCGGGATTTAAGGGCTGGGCATTGGTCCACCATATCCACCGCCACATCAAACACAATCGAGGCCTGTTGTCTGTCAGAAGCACAGCCGTAAATCTCTCCCCCGTGCTCATAATCTCCACAGGTTAAGAGCAGTGCCACTGCGGCTGCTAACTCGCTGTTATGAGTTGGCAAAAAAGAGTGCCCCACTAAGTATTGATGAGACGGGCTATCCACTTGTATGCACTGCATTCCCTTATTGGTTATGGGCTCAATTGTATCAATATAGCGGTAGTGGCTTCGTGTTTCAGGGTTTCGCTTTACAGATCTGGTTTGTTTCCGATACAATCCACTGATTGAAATGTCACTAAAAGCGGTAAATTTTACATAGTACAGGGTTTCTCCCGTGGCAATTCTGCCACATTCTTTGCTTTTTTGGCTCCATTCTTTTCTTTGCGTTGAGGGTGCAACAGTGATCGCGTTTTTAATTCCCAAACTCCATAACAACTCGCTGACGCTTTCTGATAAGGCTTTTTCGGTTGATGTATAAATAGCCTGGCCTTTAACATTGATCGAACCATCGGAATCCATCAGTCCCCAAAGCAATCGTATTCGTTGCTCTTTCGAAGAACGTAAATAATCAATCGGTATTACCTTTTCGTGATAGCTTTTTAATAGTATTGGCCTGAGTGCGGGTATCCGAAAAACCAGACTATCACCGACATTTTTCCACGTACTGACGACTTCGTAAAAGAGGATGATATGCTTTAGCACACCGGCGACGTCTTCGGTTTTTATCGTGATTTCAGGTTTGACGGCATTGCCGTTACCAAGCCAATAACCCATCAAATATGGCTCTATTGGCAAGTCAGCCGTGTCGTTTTTGATGCAATCGGCAACCGGAATTCTAAAACGAGTACACCCTTTATCTTTGGGCATGCGAAAAATTTCACCGGTTGTCATCATCCGCTTCTTGCGTTTGCCATAAGTGTATTCCCCTACCCATTGATGGTTTTCCCCTGCTTCAATAACTTCACCATCTTTAAATGTAATACGATAAGCTTGTTCGGAAAAATCGATCTTACTTTTTGCAACAACACGGCAAAGCTGGCCCTTCTCATCGAAAACAGTATCACCAACGGCAATATCGCCCATTGTTGTATAACCGTTTGGCGTTGGAATAATCGTATCAAGCGCCAACTGCTTCCCCTGCTTCTTAGCGATCTCGATGTAGGCGGTGTTAAACTGCCGGGCCTGGTTTGGCTTTAGGATTCCAAACACATCCCGGATGATCTGCTCCTGCCAGTCGATCAGTTCAAAGGGCTGGCCATGCCATTGGCCTTTGGTATGTTTGAGGCAATTGATAAATGAAACCGCCAGATCGGCACGGTTTTGATCAAAGATGGACGTCTTTTGTTTAAATGGGGTTGGTTGATAATTTTCCAGATAGCGCATGGCCGTCCGCTCCTTTCTGAGAACTGGTGCTGTTTTTAACTGTTAAAATAGGCCAGGATTCCTTCCAGAATGCCCTGGGCTTCCAGTTCAGCACCGCCATTATTAAAGAAATGACAGTCGCTGGGGGAAGTAGCAAACAGCCCTTCGGTGATAATGGCTGGCATGTTGGAGTAAGTGACATCGGAATCATCACGCTGGATAATCCCCCGGTTAGCTAAACCCATACAATTGCACATCCCATAGAGCACCAGCTGTGCCAGTCTTAAACCGTTGGTACTCCCGGGATAACAAATGACCAGGGTACCGCTGGATTCCGGATTGGCTGATCCGTTGTGATGGATGCTGACAAAAATATCGGCATTGCTTTCATTGGCAATGGCCGGACGGTCACTTAAAGCCATCCAGCGGTCATCGGTTCGTGTATAAGCGACGCTGAAACCGCGTTCCTTAAGTAGTTGGCCCAGTCTCATACTCACCACCAGGTTCATGTCCTTTTCCTGCAGGTTGCCGCAAGCTCCGGGATCGGATCCACCGTGACCGGGGTTGATGCACACCAGCTGGCCATTGCCGTTTCCGGCTGGTAAAGGTTTAACGATTGACGGAGTTTCAGTCGTTCCGGTCTGGTTAGCCGCCGGTGGTATCTCAATACCCAGTGCTTTCAGCGTTGCATTGCCAACAATCCCGTCGACAGACAACCCGTTCTTTTTCTGAAAACCAGTGGTAGCTGCCAGAGTTTCTGAGCCAATAGCGCCATCGACAGCTATGCAGTAGCCGTTCTTTGTCAAGGCTTCCTGAATGGTCTTGATTTCTCCCATTAAGGCAGCATCGGTGAGATTGCCATAAATACCATCCGGCTCCAGACCATGATAGGCTTGCAAGGCCAGTACAGCTTCCTGGGTTTGGCTTCCAAAGTCACCATCAACCGGTCCGGCGTCATAAGCACAGAAATTTAAATCCTCTTGTAATTGGGCCACATCAGTGCCCATGGTTCCTATCTCAAGATACATAATAATCCTTTCCTTGCTGGCCATTGGCAGATTTCGATGCAAAAATGGCCAGCAAAAAAGCACCCCGCAAGAGATGCTTTGATAAGTTTTTAAATTTTCATCTTCTTTTTAGTGACTTTTATCCAATCGCGGCTTCGGTTGAATCACTGACCGCCTGCCTAAGGATGCCAACATCAAACCCGGCGGCTTTGTAGCCTTCCAGAATGATGCTGTAGTAGTAACAGCTTGGTAACCCCAAGGGTCGGTTCTCGTTCATCAGGTAAAACATGGCTTTGCTAAGCCGCTTGCCGATGGGGATGGTGAGGGTTTCTTTTCGATAAAGAATCGGCCAGCCTTCGTAGTGGTCCAGGGCAGCTTCATCTACCGGGGTGATTTCCCAGACCAGCACTGGCACCCGGCTGCCTTGTTGGGGTTTGATGGTGGCCACCGCGCCATCGTGGGGGCCTTTAAACAGCAGTTGGTAGCCATCGAGAGTGAGTGTTTCGACAACCCGAGCCGTGGGGCAACGTTTGGCCATTTGGGCCAGATTCAAGTTTGAGCCATAGGCCAGATACAGTTTAGTCTTCATGGGCATTCTCCTTCTTTCCTTTTGAACCAGGGGCAGCTCATGCCACCCCGTACCGCCATGCTGCCGAGCCGGTAAGGGCCGTGGTTAAATGCTCGCGGCAGTTGGCATACTCGCTGCCAATAAAGCCGATGCGGTTTAAGTAGGTGCGCATGGCAAACTTTTCATTTTCAACCTGGGGCTTCTTGGCAGAAGCGCATTTTTGGGTTAAGGCCTGGTTGTTGATGGCCAGGGCCAAAACAATGTAGCTTCTGATTTTTCCGGCGTGGAGAATGCTGTTGAAGCCTCGTAACTCGACCGTGTGGTGGCCGGTAAAAAAGCTGTGCAGGTTCAGGAAATGGTAGCGGCTGTTGTGGTAGTGAGTCCGGCGGCTGTCGTTGTAGCCGTCATACCAGATATCTTCAAGTTCAGCCATGGTGGTTGGCTTCTGCTTTTTCAGTTTTTCAATCAAGATGCTGTCCATCTTTTTGCAGTAGATCATTCGCTGAGGCGCAATCTCCAGGGCTTTGTAAAAAAGGTCGTTCTTGCTGGCGATGATGTTGATGAAGTTTTTAATGCTGCGGGGTGAGTGGTCTTTGCCATCCAGATGGATGTGGATGCCGCAGGAGCTGTTGGTAAAGGCTCCGGCGCGTCTGAGCAGCCGCACTAGCTCCTGCAGGGTAGCAATGTCCTCCCGGTAGGAAAGGATCGGGCTGACCAGCTCGACGCTGTAGTCTCTGCCAGCGGCGACCCTGCGACCCTGTGATTTGCGTTGGCAATTGATGCTGCCATCGCTCATGAACTTCCAGACCCGGCCATCCGGGGCGGTGACCTTTTTGGTGTCGTAGTAGGTCCCGCCTTCTGCGTAGGTTCCGTTTAGGAAGCTGGCAGCAATCGCAGCAGCCTTTTCTCTGGTAATCCCGGTGAACTCAATTTCAATTCCGAAGTTTGCTGTTAACATCGTTTCGTACTCCTTTAAAGTGTATTTGTTCCGTTTGCATGTACATATATCACTCTAAACGACATTAATAGCAAGTCAATTCGCAATAAACACAAAAGAATTACTCAGCGTCTGTCTTTTTTCCACTTTTAAAGGCCGCACTGCCTGACAGCTTCGATAGCAAAATCTTGCGGGTGATTTTGTAGTCATCGCCGATAAAGCCAAGCCGCAGCAGGAAACACCGGAAGGCATACTTTTCATTGTTGACGGTCTTTACTGTAGCCGAGATGCGCTTTTGCGTTTTGGCCATTTCACAAATGGCGGCAATGAACTGGGTGTAGGCCTGGATGGCTTCGGGATCAGCATCGGCTTTAAACCAGGGGAAGGAAATGCAGCCCTCGGACATCTCAACCGGTAGGTCTTCAACGCCAAGGGCTTTTTTAATCAGCTCACCTTTGCCTTTTAACAGGTTTTCAAGGTTGGTCACAGCTTTATCAGTGAAGCCTTCCTTGGGCATTTCAATGGTGAGGATGTCCTCGTTTTTGGTTTCTGTTTGGATTTGGTTTTCGGTTTCTGTTTCGGGTTCTGTTTCGGGTTCTGTGTGGCTTGCTTCTTGTTCAAAAGTGAATCCTCTCAACTTCAGGCTTTCCAGTAAGGTATCAACCACCGTTTCGGGAGTCGCTTCAGCAACAATCAGGGTCCCTTGCTTATCCACCTCAAAGCCGCCAATGGTGTAGGCAAAGGATGGTACTCCTTGGTAGACGGGCTGAATCTCAAGGATTTCACCGATGGCAGTCACCATGGCTTTTCGATCACAGTCTGTAAATTGGTATTGCATCGTCATGGTCTTTCACCTTGCTTTTCATTTTTGCTGCTGTTTTCAATCATCACCCAACGATCCACCCCAGCGATTAACCCAAGGCGACTACCACAGTCCCATGAAACGTGAATGGTGCCGATGTCGTCAATACAGTCCACGGTACCAGTTGCCCCTTTAGGCAGAGTCGAGTAGGGATCATACATGTAAATCAGTCTAACCCGATCACCTTTTTTGACAGCTGTTAAATTTTGAGGTTTCATTTCTTGCCACTACTTTTCTTTTTACCTTCGACAACCAGTTCAAAGCGATTTTCTTCGATCAGTAACCACAGTTCTTGGGGGCCGTAGATTAGCACTTGGTCATAATTCCCGCTTGTCTCCACAAGGACCAAGTCTCTACCGTTGAGTCCAACAATCTGGTAGGTTTTATTTCCTGAAACGAGCAATGTACCTTTTTTCATGATTTTTTCTCCTTTAAATGTAGTTTTGTTGTGTCCATATATCACTCAAAAGGTGGATAGGCAACCCTTTTTTGGACAAAAATTACGCGGACATCATACACTTATAATCGACTGGTGAAAGATAGCCCAATGAGCCATGAATCCGATCATTATTAAACCAATGGACATAGTCAAATAATTGATATTCCAATGTTGCCAGGTCGCTGAAAGTTTCGTTAAACACAAATTCTGTTTTGATAATTTTAAATGTGGCTTCGGCTACGGCATTATCATAAGGGCATCCTTTTTTGCTTAATGATCGTTGAATATTAAAAGTGCTCAGCAGTTCGTCAATCAGTTTATTTTTGAATTCATTCCCACGATCAGTATGAAAAATAGCAATCTCAGCCAGATTTGACTTAACAGTGGAAAAGGCTTTATAAACGAGTGTCGCATCTTTGTTTTTGCCCGCAGCATAACCAATAATTTCACGGTTGAAAATATCAAGAAGAATGCAAATATACTGCCACTTGCCGTTCACATTAACATAAGTTAAATCGCTGACGACGACTTCTAATAATGGACGTTCATCAAATTTTCGAGCGACAAGATTGGCTGTTTTTTCTTCATTGCAAGTCGCTTTATGAACTTTAAAATGCTTGACTGTATACTTCGATACCAGGGCGTATTTCTTCATAATTTTACCGATTTTGCGTCTTGAAAGTTGATGCCCTTTTTTAGCTAATTCTATTTTAATCTTCCGGGTGCCATAATTATTACGGCTCTTTCTGAAAATTGAAATAATGAGATTCTCATTTGCACAGCAGTGAGATTTAGGGCTGCTTTCATTGTAATAGGTACTTCTGGCTATCTGTAAAAATTGGCACATTGCACTGATACTGTACTTGTCACGATTTGCCTTAATAATCGCTATCTTCGTCCCATTATCAGTGCTGCCTGCTTTAAAATATCATTTTCCATTCGTAATTGAGTCAGTTCTTTTTTGAGTGCTAGAAGTTCAATTTCTTCAAGACTTCGATTATCCTTGGCCTTAAATGATTGAGTACCATTATAATCTTTTACCCACTTGTGTAAGGTTGACCTTGCAATTTTGTATTCTTTCATAATCTCAGAAGGCGACTTCTCATTATTATAAAGATTAACGATTTGCTTTTTAAATTCATCGGTATACTGTGACATGTTATTTCCTCGTTTCTATATTTTTTTATTATAACATGTCCGAATAAAAACTGTCTTATTTAGTATAACCTATCCAAGGTGCTAATTAGCAAGTAGTATTTGACAAAGATAATATCATTATCGAAGGGTGTATATTTTGAGCTTTGAGAACCAATTAAAAAAGCGAGTTCCTGGTCTTGCCAAACTCGCTTTTTGCTTTTTTAATTTTCGATCGCTGTGTAGCGGGGGTAATCGTATCCTTCGCTGTTTATCAAAATGCGTTCGTTTGTTGCTAAGTTCTGAACCCTTATGCACCTTATTTTTCCGTCTTTGTCGTTGCCGCCATCCGATTCTTTAATCCAGGGTTGGTCTTCTAACAAATCCTGGCCCAGCTTTTCAAATTCTAAATCGCTTAATCCAACTTCTCGGATGACCGTGTATTCGGTTCCAACGCTGCCTTCTTTTTTAGCGCTTTCTGTGACCTCCCTAAGTTCTTCCATGTTCATTAACTTCCTTGCAAATATTGCTTTCATAAAAGCACCTCCTTTTTTGTTAGTACATATATCACTCTAAAGCAACATAATAGCAAGTGTTATTTAATGAATTCTTCGTGTTTATGTGTATTTATTCTTTAGCCGAAAGCTCAGAATAACCACTTGTTTTACCGTTACGAATAACTGAAATCCCGTCGTTTGAACCAGTTGTTTCAGCGTAACGCTTAACAATCACATCGCAGTATTTGGGATCCAGTTCCGAGGTATAACAGACCCGGCCCATCTGCTCGCAGGCAATCAGGGTGCTGCCGCTACCGCCGAAAGAATCCAACACAATGTCGCCTTCTTTGCTGGAGTTGCCGATGAAATAGCCACAGAGTCCCACCGGCTTCATGGTGGGGTGCTCGCCGTTTCGCAGGGGCTTGTCAAACCGCACCAGGGTGGTTTGCTTTCGATCGCCATACCAGGCGTGGCCAGCGCCATCCTTCCAACCATAGAGGATCGGTTCATGCTGCCATTGGTAATCTTGGCGCCCCATGACCAGGGAGTTCTTCACCCAGACCAGGCATTGCCGCAACACATAGCCAGCTTCTTTAAAGGCGGTCCGGAAGTTGTAGCCTTCACTGTCGGCATGGAAAACATAGATCGGGGCACCTTTTTTCGACTGTTCAAACATCCGCTCAAAAGCGGCGGTTAGAAACGCCAGGAAAGAAGCGTCACTGAGTTTGTCATTTTGAATTTTAAGTTTTTCTTTGGTGCCACCCTGATAATCGACGTTATAAGGCGGGTCGGTTAAAATGAGATCAGCCAGCTGACCATCCATCAGAGTATCCATATCGTCTTTGAGGGTGGAATCACCACAGATCAACCGGTGTTTTCCCAACAGCCAGACATCGCCGGTTTGGGTCATCGGGGTGGTGATCTCATCCAAAGCCTGGTCCGGATCAAAGTCATCCTCCTGGGCATCGGGTTCACCAAAGAGCTCATTGATTTCTGCCAGATCAAAACCGGTCAGGGAAAGATCAAAGCCGCTATCATCAAGATCCTTTAGCAGATCCGTTAACAGCGGCATATCCCAATCTCCGGAGACCTTATTTAGAGCAATATTCAATGATTTCTCTTTTTCTTCATTCATATTCACTATAACGCAATCCACTTCTTTTTCGCCCAGCTGGGTCAGTACCTTAAACCGCTGATGACCACCGACGATGTTGCCGGTGCGCTGGTTCCAGATGACTGGTTCCACGTAGCCAAACTCTTTAATCGAGCGCTTGAGTTTCTCATACTCGGCATCGCCGGGCTTAAGGTTTTTCCGGGGATTGTATTTAGCGTGTTTAATTTTCTTTACGGGTATCTTTTGAATTTCCAATCAGATTCCTCCTAATTCTATTCGCCGCGCCGGGCCGTCAGCAGCCGTTCCATCACGTCATCGTGGGGATTGCTGCCTTTAAATTCCTGGGCGCAGTTCTCTTTGACTACCTGGTATATCTGATACCAAAGGTTATTTGACAATTTCATAAAGCTTTGGGACATGGCCACAAAGGGTGATGGGATTGCATTGCCTGTGGTAGGGTGTTTGGCCAGAAAGCCAAACTCAGTAATTGATTCTTCACACTGAATCCATCGGGATACCGCCATGGCATACTGCTCGATGAGTTGTGTTGAGACATGTTGAGCACAACCCCGTTCGGCCAGCCATTGCCAGGTGATTTCATAAACATCCGCTGCCATCAGCGGTTTGCCGTTTTTCTGTGTGGCGCTGAGATAGTCTTTTGGCGGGGGCATGTCCTGACCTTCCAGCTTGGCGGTGTCAGAAAATTCCAATACCGTCAGCTTACGTTTACCGGGGTTACCATCCATCAGTTTATCAACAAGAGCTTTCTTCTTTTTTCCGGCTCCGACTCGGGAACCGCCGTGACCGTTGGCCATAAAACACACCGTCCTTTCTTTAATCATTTTTTACAATAAAAAAACAACCACATAATTTGCAGTTGCTTTGATAGAATTTTGCTTATAGATATATCAGCTCCTACCGTGTTTGCCACAAGATCAAATCGATTTTTTTTATTTTTGTGATTTCTGCATTAGGATAGACTTGATCGAAACATTGAATCATTTTTTTTGCATCATCTGTTTTTAAATACGTCGAGTACCAATCAGAAACATCGTCATACAACTTCACGGTTTTATTAAATCGGTCCTTCGCATATGTGTACGGTAATTTCAGTCCAATATTCTTCAAAACATACTGGTCTATTATTGGTTTATTTGGATCGATTGTCGCTATTAGTTTACTGGCAAAAGAAGCTTCTAGTCGTCCAAAGGTTTCAAGATACTTTAATACATCAGGATATTCAAGAGCTTTGTTTTTATTATCCTCAAGCAGATTAAAAAAGCCATTAGAAAAATCCTTAACGTTCGGATGTCTAAAGCCATAGAACTTTTTATAGTCATTTTGAAATTCTTCATCTTCTTTTACATTAACTTCATGAAACCTTCTCATGATTTTTTGATACTTTGCCAACCCCTGCTGTAAATCTGAAATTGCTTTTTCAAATCTAGCATTATCCATTTTCATCCTCAATTTTCTATCAGAATTATGGGCGTTTCTTTTATTTCTATCATAACGGCATTGGATTAAAAGAGCAACTATTTCATGCAACTGAGATGTGATTTTTTCTAATTACTTTTTCTGAGCAGTTATGCTTCCCTATACGACCTCTTGAAATCGCGACTTTTAACGCGTTGCCCCCTACCCGTTGCATTTGCAACACGTTTTAGCGATTTGACTACCCCCACCGGCTATTTTTATTGTTAATCTAAAGATATTCTGGTATAATATCTTTAGATTAACAAAGGGGGACAATCAAATGCCTAATATTAAATCCAGTACGGATCTAAGAAATAATTACAATGAAATCTCTAAATTCTGTCACGAACACGAAGAACCCATCTTCATCACTAAGAATGGTCAGGGGGACTTGGCTGTCATGAGCATCGAGGCATACGAAATGTTAAACGGCAAGGTTGAACTTTATCGTGCTCTTGATGAAGGTCGTGCCGCCATCAAAGCCGGAAAAAAACGTCCACTGGCTGATGTCATGAAGGACCTGCGACAAGAGATAACCAATGGCAACGTATAGCATTGAGGTCTCAGAGCCAGCCGAACACGACCTTCGTGATATTATCCTGTACATATCTTCACAATTGTCATCGCCAATGACGGCCATGAATATGATGGACACGATTGAAGAAGCACTGCTTGGGTTATCCGAAATGCCGCAGAAATGTCCGGCAGTTCGTGATGACCGGCTGGCTTCAATGGGGTACCGAAAACTCTTGATTAAGAACTATGTCGCTTTCTTTACCATCGATGAACAATCCAAAGTTGTCAACGTTGAACGAATCCTTTACGCCCGTCGTGATTGGCTTCGCATCTTGTAGCCGTTCATTTCCACCGGCCACCTTCACGAGCGGTAATGGTGGAGTGGCAGCTACTGCACAGGGCCATGAGGTTTTCTTCATCATGATTCCCGCCCATAGACAGAGGTTTAATGTGATGAACTTCCTGAGCCGGGGTCAACTTGCCACTCTCCTGACACATCTCACAAAGCGGGTGGGCTTTGATGTAACGATCGCGGATGCGTTTCCATGCCCATCCGTAGCGTTTCCGGGTCTCCGGATCACGCTGATACTTTTCATAGCGTTTTGCTTCTTGCTTGGCATGCTCGTCACAGTACCGTTCAGATGTTAGATTTGGACATGCTTGGTGTGAGCACGGCCGTAGGGGTTTCTTTGGAATATCTCTCACCTCATTTCCAGCATTAAAAAAGCCCTCACAGGTTTTCCTGTAAAGGCATCAATCATTTCATATATGTTTTTATTTGTTTTGACAATTTATTCTATTTTGGCAATTATAATATTACCACATCTAAAATGAAAAAGCAGTACACCATTAGTACACTCTTAGTACACTCTTAGTACACCTTTAGTAAACCATTTAGCGTTAAGGTGTTCAAATAATAAAAAAACAGCCAGATTTTTTCTGACTGCAAGTTTAATTATACTGTTCAAAAACGCCGATCTGGATCTGAATAGCTTTGGTTATTTTCTCCATCACGTGATCATCGGTAATCTGGCCGATCTTACACATGAGTTTTTCTTTATCAATCGCTTCGACCTGCTCAGCAAGTGCCACGCTGTTTAATCTTAAACCGCTTTCAACCGATGCTTGAATAAAAACATGGGTTGGTTGAAAACGTTTTTTACTTGTTCTTGAGGTCAGTGGCACAATTGTAATCACCGGTGAATGGGTATTGGCTTTATTATTACTAACAACAATTACTGGTCGAATCCCACACTGTTTCTTGCTCTTCGGATCATGACCAAAATCAACAGAATAAATGTCTCCTCTTTTACAATCCATGACCACCCTCAACTTAACATATAATCAGCCAGTTGCTGATCACGAAGGTTATATAATTCTTCTAATTCGCAAATGGCTTTTTTACGATGTTTAGCAATCATGTTCCGACTGATATCATATTTATCAGCAATCTCATCCCATGTCAGATCATTTATGATCATGTCAGTGATTATTTCGGGTAGTCTGCCACTTAGCGATTGCATGGATAATTCAAAAAAATTTAATTCCTCCTGCAATGAGTCGTGTTTTCTGATCAAATGTCTGTACCAGCCATCATTTATGCGATTCATTTTGTTTTCATAGGAGAGCGCAATTCCAGCTGTTTTATCAGATATATTACTGGTTTGCACCCTTTCCCCTTCAGGCTTCGCAAACTGCATAGTTTCAATGAATTCTTTGTCTGAGATACCTGTAAATGTCTTGATCTGGTTTTTCAGGCATCTCAATTCTAAGGTTCGCTGCGGATATTCTTTCATTATTTTCTCAATTCTTTTACTCATGGTTCACACTCAATTCTGGCTTTCACCGCCTCAATCAGCGATGCCTGCTGGATATCCTTATTTTCCAAAGCCTTTATCACATCTTCGTCGTGGGTTCCTTTGGTAACCAGATGCTGGATCACAACAGTATTTTTCTGTCCTTGGCGCCAGAGCCTGGAATTAAGTTGAAGATATAGTTCTAATGACCAGGTGAGTCCAAACCAAATAATCGTGGACCCACCATCCTGTAAATTCAAACCATGACCGGCGGATGCCGGATGGATCAAAGCCACTGATATTTTCCCAGCATTCCAATCTTCTATATCTTTTGCTGAATCGATGCATCGGGTACTGAAGCGTTCGCTGATTCGAGAAAGGTCATGCTTGTACCAATAGGCGACCAACAATGGTTTGCCATTAGCAGCTTCGATTAAGTCTTCCAAGGCATCCAGTTTTTTATCGTGCACGTAATGAACTTTATGCTCATCACCATAAACCGCACCGTTGGCCATCTGCAAAAGCTTGTTTGATAAACCCGCTGCATTCATCGCATCCACTTCACCAGATTCCAGGGTAAGGACCATCTCCTTTTGCAACTGGCCGTATTGCTTCTTTTCTTTTTCACTCATCGAAACCTCAATCACGTTGGAGATTTTTTCTGGCATATCAAGGAAATCAACGGCCTTCATGGAGATGCAAACATCTGAGATCAGATCATAAATGGCTGCTTCAGCACCATCTCTGGGCTTGTAAGAGTAGATGATTTCGCGATTGCGGCGATCTGGCATAAAAAAGCGTTCCCGGTAACCACCGATAAATCGGCCCAATCTTTTTCCCATATCGATCAAATACAATTGGGACCAAAGATCCAAGAGTGAGTTCGGGGCTGGTGTCCCGGTTAAACCGATGATTCGTTTTACTTTTGGCCTAACTTTTTTTAACGCTTTGAACCGTTGGGCTTGATTGGATTTAAAGCTGGAGAGTTCATCAATGACTAAGGTATCAAAATCCCATTCATGGTTGTCAACTAACCATTTAACATTTTCCCGATTGATAATATAGATCATAGCTCTTTTTCTTAATGCTTCTTCCCTTTGAGTCTTGCTACCTAGAACCAATGAATAGGTAAGACCGGTCAAATGCTCCCATTTCGTTAGTTCTTTTGGCCAGGTATCTTCAGCCACACGCTTCGGTGCGATTACCAGAATTTTCCCAGATTCAAAGGTATCCAGTGATAAAACCCAGAGTGCGGATAAAGTAATGATCGTCTTGCCAAGCCCCATATCTAACATAAGGCAACAAGCCGGATGTTCAAGAATAAAGTCTTTTGCATACACCTGATAATTATGAGGTTTGTATTTCATTCAGAATCACCCCAATTTCCTCTTCGTTGTCGAGCACAAAACATATGAAGCCAAGTGCAGACAATTGTTTCATTCTTTTTATTTGCAAAGGTCTTAGTTTTTCACCTGGTGCTTTTATTTCCACGAAAGCCATTTTCTTTTCTGGAAGAAGCACCAGTCTGTCTGGTACTCCATTCATCCCGGGGGATATAAACTTTATGCAGCAACCACCTACCGACTTAACTATTTTTACAAGTTTTTGTTCTACTTCTTTTTCTCTCATTTTTTGCACCTCCATCAGGTATAATTTCACGTGTATGACACCTTATGCCATGTATCTATATACTTTATATATAGGTAGTTATTTTTTTCTTCTTATAAAAAGAGTAGTAAAAAACTGTCATAAAGTGTCATAAAGACAGAATCAATCGGCTGGAAAAAATTCCGTTTTGAGTCTTAAACCCTTGATATATCTGCCTTTCGTGTTTCTGAATCGTTCAAATTCAGCCGATTCCAAAGCAGTATAGAAATCAGCTGTACTCCTGATAAACTCCCCTACCTGCATACAGAAAGTACGATATGCATTATAGACCTCGCCCGATTTTTCAGTGTATGAATCATCAACATCACAACACTCCATTAAAAAATGCGACAACCAATCATTAGCATCTTTATAATGTTCGATGGCATCACGGACTTTTTGGGGTGGTGCAACTTTGTACTCATCGTCAATTACTTTCATTGCGCCTTCAATAACCCAAGCAAGGATCGCTCCCCCCGCATTTTCATACAAATAATCCGCATAATTTTTGATATCCACACTGCCTTCAATCTTTGCGTCAAACGGAATTACAATCAATCGTCGCCAAATTCCTTTATCGATTGCCCCAACCTTTGGCAGGTGATTGGTATACAGAACGAGTGTATGTGAAGGAATATAACTGAATGGATCTTTATATTTTTTCTCTGCATAAATTTCATCGGTCGAACAAAGCTGCTTGACATTAGATGTATTCAGTCTCATCCCTTCTTCCAGCTCCGCGGCAATCAGCATTCTTTTTCCTTTTGCCTCCGCAAGTTCGGGTTTCACATTTCTACGACAACCAACAGTAAGCATATCGGCAGAAATATTCCCACTATATGTTCCAAGTACTCTAGAAATAGCATTCCAGAATGTAGATTTTCCGTTTCGCCCATCACCGTATGCAATTATTAATGCTTCAACGTACACCTTTCCAATTGCAGAGAGACCGACCATTCTCTGTACATATTCAATAAGATCTTTATCAGTTAGAAAAAAGGTATCAAGTGCAGACTGCCAAATATCACTCCCATTAAAATCCGGATCAACGGTAGTCTGTTTTGTAATGAAGTTTTCAGGGTTGTGCTCCAATGGGAAATTTACGCCTATTCGAAGATCGAAAGTATATGTTGGTGTATTTAATAAAAATTCATCCGAATCAAGATTGCACTGTTCAACTTCAAGCATTGGCCTCGCCTCTTTTAATGTTGCGCCAATGTACTTTGAATCCCGACGTTTGATGGCATATTTCTTATAATCAAATGCTGCTTGATACAAATCAAAGGCATGTGCTTGCTGTTTATTAAACATCTGCTCAGCTTTTTTGGGTCCAACTGATGCCAGAATTTCCATGCCACCATTTTTCACCAGCTCATCCATCGCTTTTTTCATTTCAACTTCAGCCTCACCGAGCTGACGTTCTGTTAAATTCTGCGATATGCCCTGAGATTTTGGTTTTGATTCTTCCCAAAAACTATCATTATAGACAATATAATCCGTTGCAGGAGAATAACGAAGAACCTCTTTATATTCTTTTGCCAGAACAATTGCCTGACCGACGTCAGAAAAATCATCAGGTTTCAATTTATAATCCGCGTTATATTTTTCTGGGGAAATATACCCCTCCTGGGAAAATACCTTACCTCCAAATTTTACTGCGCTGTTCCAGATCACTTTTAACTCACCTTCAGGTAATGGTGGATTACATTTTTCAGCTTGTTTTATAAACAACTCATAGGCTTCGTCGTTATTGCCATATCGCTTGATGAGTTTCCCTGCAATATGGCTCATGGTGCTGTTTCTCTGCCCTTCCTCTACTGTTTCCATTTGAGCGTCAAATTCAGCAAAATCCTCTACCTCAAGAAAATCTACAATATTCTTATCACCTGCATAAAATTCCACTTCTTTTGAATCGTTACCGAAAAGAAATCGTGCACTGTCGAGGGCTTTTTTATCAAAGAATGGAAAAAAAGTTGTAATTCTTTTTTTAAGAGCTACGTATGCTACTGAATCCGTCATAGGTGGAATAGCAAAAAATATATGAAATCTCGGTCGCGGCGATTTAGCACCTTTTTGTTTCATATTATTTCTGCTGTAAGACGCCACGAATGCTACATTTGGCATAGACAGTGCGACATCAAGAGGCGTCACCCAATCTTTTGGATTGTCTGAGTGATCATTATCGCAATCAAATGGAATATTATCAGCTTCTTCAAAATTATCTGCACTCCGGTAATTATTTTTGTATCTTGCCGTCACATGATCATTTTTGATTGCTTCTAGAAAAGACTCTTTATCGACAATTAACGCTTTATTGGGATACAGGCAGTTTGCGCTGTTTCCAACGCAATCTGCCGTATACAAAGTAAATTTAATCATAAGCTTCAACCTCCTTCATTTCCCAGTTGAACCACCTTATTTTCATTCTTCGTTTTTTTGCAATACCAATTTCATGGGCCATCCTTTTCGTAATGACTCCACCAAACACCCATAACTCTTGACATTTTCCAAGAAGTACATAATTAAAATGCTTCGCCATTTCACATTCTTCCGGATTGGTATCATCCATAAACTGTGGATACAAAAGATGGGTCGTTATTGGAATCCCGCTTTGTTCAAATGTAAAGCGACTATATTTACATGCATTCTTGACGTTGTTTGAAATATCACCAGCATAGGGACTACAAACATACACTAAAGGGCGGTAGACAGCCTTCAGATCGGCTGCAATCTCCACGCAATTAATATTGGAAATCTCTACATCTGAAACCAAGCCATTATTTCTTTCATGGTTTAACTTTTTAATCTCCATCAATCATCCCTCCTGTTCAATTAAAGGAACAATGCTTTCTGATTTCAGCAAATCGTAAATAAATAATCTTCCGGCCTGTGTCCAGTAAGTGTGAACATGGTTATGCTGTTTGCCATCCTTACCGGAAGTACTAAAGGTCTTTGTGCTGGTGTATCCTTTTTGGGCGTATTGTTGATAGAGTAACCAGATTTTCCCCTGTTTGTACTGCACACCTTTTTCATGCAGGTAAATGTTCATCCGATTCGGACTCCAGCCATAATCCTTTGAAATAATCGAAATAGCGACAAGATCTTTACAGTTAAGTACTACATCATAGTAGGATACCTTTGGCTTCATTTCAGCAATTTGCTGATTCTGTATTGCAATCGTCCCTACCAACTCAGTATTCTGATTTTTCATTAAGACAAGCTGATTATTTGCAAACTGCAAGGCTCTCGCCATTACTGATTCCGGAGAATTCCACGCTTCTTCGATTTTGATGAAATACTGCCGAAATTCTCTGCCAATTTCAGAACGTTGAAGCATACAAAGTTCTTTTGCCATCGCAATCGTCAATTGATGATGTATTGATCGTTTGCCTGGAAGTCCATCAGACCTATTTCTCATTTTTGAGAAATAGTCGATATCCTCTGAGAAACCATATTCACACATTCTTGGAAACCAATCTGCATACTTTGTGCTGATTCCTAAAGCCGCGTGTAATTCTCGTCCATTCACCGTCGGACGTTCACTGTCAAAATTGATGTTGATTAATTCGTTCACTACGAATTACCTCCTGAAATTTATTTAGAGACCCTTGCCTCCTAAATCTCAGTCAAAAAAAATAGCAGGATTTTTAAGTCCTGCTAAAAATATTTAATCTTTTTTGTAAAAGTCACATTCATAACCGTCAGCACGAAGCAGTAATCCTTGTGCCCATGGTGGAGTTTGACCCATTTGCTCACATACAGCATCAAGCGACATCTCTTTATCGCATTCTATTATTATTTCATCGTGGACATGAGCCACAATTGAACAATTCCTTAATGTTTGCATAGCAAACATTAAAATATCTCTGGCAATTGCCTGTATGACGTTCTCCACAAATTTAGGGCCATAGCTTTCCAGGCGTTCCCACTTTTTTGTAGAGCCAATACCCTCATAAGTTACAGACTCACCTCCAAATTGGTTCACTCCTAAGCGCGGTTTTACATAAGCCAGTCTTCGTCCAGACGGAAGAATAATAAACAGAAATCCACTCTGATACGTAAATCTTATGCCATGCGTTTCAGTTGAAATTCTTTGCTTTACACAGGTTTTAACAGCACTGTCTACATCCCACCATAAAGCTGTAATCATCGGATTGGAGTTTCTCCATATATTAACAAGCGGTTTTAATTCTTCTTCGGTAAGACCCATATCCAGTGCCCCCATCGCTTTCAATGCCCCTACTGATCCGCCGTAACCAAGTGCCAGTTCTGCAATTTTGCCCTTCTGGCGAAGATGTCCATTGATGCCGTATTTTTCAACTGGAACTCCAAACATCTGACTTGCTGAACTACAATAAATATCTTTGCCTTCCTCAAATACCTTCATCCGCCATTGTTCACCTGCAAGCCAAGCAAGAAGACGAGCTTCAATTGATGCCATGTCAGCTACGATAAATTTCTTATCTCCTTGTGGTACAAACGCAGTTCGAATTAGCTGTGAAAGTGTATCCGGGATATCATCATACAAAAATTCCAGTGCATTATAATTACCGCTACGTACTAATCCACGAGCTTCAGCAAGATCAGACATATGATTTTGTGGTAAATTTTGAAGTTGTATAAGACGTCCCGAAAATCTACCGGTTCGATTTGCACCATAAAACTGGAACATTCCTCGGGCACGGCTATTTTTGCAAACTACATTTTCCATAGCAGTATATTTACGAACAGATGATTTTGAAAGAAGCACTCTGAGCTGTAAAACTTCCAATGGTTTCCCAGTTGCTTTCTTCATAAGATTGGCTACCTCTGCCTTTGTCAGGCTATTCACCCTAACTCCCTGAGACGTTAACCATTCCTTAAGCTGTATTGGTGAATTTGGATTTTCAAGACCTGTAAGCTTCTGCGCCCTTGCAAGGCACTTACGCCTGATTTCTTCATCAAAAGCAATTGCATGACTGACTAACTGCATATCCATACCAACGCCCCGATCATTTATCTCCTGATCAAGATGATATTCATTCCAAATGCTTTCTGGAGCCGGAAAACGTGATAATTTATTCTGAATTCCCATCTCAGTTTCAATATCTCTGACATTATAGGCCACGAACTGCCGCCACTTATCGATATCATGATCAGGCATATTTCGGGTTCGACCATCATTTGCATTGGTTTTTGAACAGGGAATACAAAAATATTTTATGAGTTTTTTGCCCTCCTGCAATTTCTGCTTTTCTAAGTTTAAAACCGCCCCAACCCCTTCCAGTGATAAAGGGAGACCAAGCGTTGCTGCCCATACCATCGTGCAGCACCATGATGATGGATTTAAGTATCTTGCACAATGATCAGATAATGGATGATTATCATAGAACGGATCAAAGCTTATACCAAGATCTGATAAATATCTGGACAAGCATATTCGCTCAAACTGCGCATTAAATGCCCACTTAATAACAGATTCGTCAATAATAGCCTCAATAATTTGTTGCGGTATCTTTTCACCACATGCGATGTCAATTACCTTTACATCGCCGCCATCTATCGAGTATCCAAACAGCAAAATTTCAAAATCATCGCTTTCAGCATAACGATAAACTCCAGATTTTTGAAGATTAACACTTGAAAATGTTTCTATATCGATTGATATTGATGTCATAATAAAACTCGTCCTTTCTTAAAGAAAAACGGTGGAGGATAAACCTTCACCGTCAGCTACATTTATTCTTCAGTAATATTATTTTTTTCGGTTTTCTTTTCTTTAAGTTTCTTTCTTTGCTTCTTGATCCAGTGAATAATCCCCATTATTAGAGATCCGATCGTATTAACAACCAGTACATAAATAATGGCGAAAATAAAGAAAACATCAACCTGTTTAGCAAATTCATATAATTCGTTCATATCGTTTCACCTCATATTTTCGTTTTAAGGCTGACGGTGGTATTTCACACCGTAGCCAAAATCATATTTTCTTTTCCTATGCTAGAAAATCGTTATCTTCAACAGTTGAAAAATCATCAGCAGCATTAGTCCGATTTCCCATCACTTCCCCATTTTTTATTTTTTGAATATTTCCAAGTCCACATGCCACACCCTTATTTCCGTTTGAATTAAAAGCATAAAAATTTAATGATACTCTTGCATAACATCCGCTATAAACTTCATCCCGGTCAAGAATTGGTTTCACATCTTTGTCAACAATTTGTGGTGCTGTTTTGCTATTTGCATTGATAAACCAGTGTCCCTGATATGCCTCATCATCACGTTCAACATCGCCATCTCTTAATGGCAATTTGATCGCGGCTTTATTTGGCTTCTTACCACCAAATTTAGCAACACCTTCTTCAATCGCAGCATCAATCGCCTGATTGATCGCATCGACCGTTTCTGTATCTTCTTTGGGAATAAGAACACATACACTAAATTTTGGTTGAGAATCATTATTTATAGATACGGGTTCCCATCCATGAAAATAAGAGAGCCTTGTGTTTTTGCCTGTGATAACCTTTGTTTTATTTACGTTTGCCATATTAATTAATCCTCCATTATTTCGTTAAATTCGTTTTTTGCATTTGATACGTTTATTGCCGGTCTTTTATCCGTACCTGGAACCAAGACAGGTTTTCCAACCGGTTTGAAAATAAGATCCCCAAGGATATTTTCAAATTGTTTTTTGCCCATTAATTTTTGCATTACCGTTAAGGAAATTAAGTTCTGTTGGTAAATCTCAGTATAACCGTGTGCTATAGCTGTTTTTGCAACCAGATCTTCATCCTTATATTTACGAACAGAGCGACCTGATACAATCTTGAACCCATTCCATTTTTTACCATGATTAATTGCTGAATCTGTGGCATATGCCATAATTTCATTAGCCCATTTTGTCAGATCCGGAATAACAGATAAAAATTCTTCAATCTCTTCGTCTGTTAAAAGTGATGGAGATTTGAATTCATCCTGAGCCAGTTTCAGCTTTTCTTCGGCTCTTGCTCTACACCTGACTGCCGCACGACAGAAGGTACACCACTTACCAGGACAATAATTACCTTCACTATTTTTTGCCATTTGAGCTTTCGGTTTCAGTTCATTTTCAGCCCATTCCATTAGATCAGAAACAGAGATCATCCATGTACTGACATTCTCTCTTCGTGGTTGAAAAATTGTCATTGCCACCTCTTCAAAGTCAAACAAAATGCTATAAACAAGGGCCCCAATCGCATAACATTTCAGCTGCGGATTATCGAAGGCTTCTATCATTGTCATGCCAAATTTGAAATCAATGACATGCAACTTATTATCTGAAACAATGATACAATCAGCGGTACCATAGCCGCCAGGTACATAATCTGAAAAATCAACACGCTGTTCAATTAATACTAATGGATCCTTACAATTTTGCTTTTCAATTTCATACTGTTCCATAACAAAAGCCACATAGGCATCTGTATGTTCCTGCATTTCATCATTATCGTAATCCAAAGTTGGCTTTTTACTTTCCCGATGTAACATCGCCTTCAGCTTATACTCACATAATGCATGAGCTGCAGTACCTTCTTCCGCAGCTTGACTTGTCCTATTCTCGAATTCCGATTCCAGCAAAGCACTGGGTGCACAATTCAACCATCTGAATGAACTTGACGGCGAAAGCAACGCATGTTTACTCACCTAAGACCTCCGCCTCTGTGATGATATTTCCATAATTAACCGGGTCTATCTCGGATAACCGACTACCGCCATATTTCTGAATTAAATCCCTGACTTCAGTCGTAAATCCATTCTGGCTTTTTTGAGCCAGGATCACCCGAACATCTTCCAATGAGAATTCGCTTTTAGTAGTGGAATTTTTATTATGCAGTTTATCTTCCTGCGCAGTTTCCTTTTTCTTATTTACTTCAGCTGGTTCAGATTTATCCTCAATCATTGCATCTGCTATCGCCTGCAAACTGTCAGCCAATGTACGAACATCGGAAATTACATCAAGTAAAAGTTTTACCCTGCTCATATCGTCCCTCCTTCCTTAAGCTCTTTAACATCAACGGATTCAACCGTCTGACCAGGTGCAAGCAGATACACTTGTGTGAAATCGCCAAATAGAAATTTTATGATTCTCGATGGCAATCGCATATTCGCACCTCTCAATACAGTCGATTTTTTTCCGCTTGGGTCCGAGACATTAATAATGATCTTATGTTTTAATGCCATATCGACAACCTCGCTTTCTGTAAGGTATTCTCCCTTACAAGTCTTAGTCAAAAAAATCAGCGGAATTTTTAAGTCCCGCTGAAAAATATTTTTTAAAAATTTTCTTTTATGTATTCTTTTGCCTTGTTAATATGAATAGTAATATTTGCTGGACTAGTTTCCATTATTTTCGCTGCTTCGGTCTTGTTGTACCCTTCGATTACGACAAGCAGATAGGCTTCTTTTCTTTTTTGCGGCATTGTCTCAACGATCTCTCGCAACCGTTCAACATCGCTAGGAATATCCTGATGCATTTCACAATATGCATCTGCTAAAATTTTACTTTTATCAGTGAAATCTTCACCGTCATCATTTTCGCAAAGTCCCTCTAGCGAAAGATTCCAGTTCTTTGGAGCATTTTCATCGAGGTGCTCATCCTCCCAGATTTTATTAGCGATCTTTTCTTCTTCTGTAAATGGCGGATGTCCATTTTTACAATTATAATAAACTTCACTGTCATCCAATGAATGCAGTGTTTTAATGTTCGTCTCAGTAACGCCATCTTCTCCAGGATGGATTATGATATACTCGGTTCTGTAACCACCCTTTCCCTCTGGTACACTAATTGGGTAACGATACACGTTACGGTCTTCCTGTCTTGTTTTACGAAATTTCATTAAATTTCCTTACCTTTCTGCCTATTTAGCAGAAGGGCAAGGAAATCAAATAAAGTCGGTGCCTATGAAGTACACCGACCATTTGCCTGAAAATTAAGCATAAGGAAATAAGGGTACTTCATATTGCACCCATCACTTTTTTCACAGTGACGGTCAATATTTGTATCCATGCCCTTATAGCTAAATCAGGCTCTCGAATATTAATTTTGGGTATTAAATAATTTTTCTTTCCCCCATAAAGGTGGGATAGGCAATTCGCTTTCTAACACGTTAGCACCTATCGTTATGTAACATTATTTTTTCTTGCTTTTTCTCGTCTGCGCTAAAGCACTTCCAGCTACAGACTTGGCTTTTAAACTATAACGTGCATCTCTCAAAATCTTACTTGCTTTAGAAGCTACTGATTTTGATGTTTGTTTTGAATTCTTTGCCATACTAATCACCTCCATTCATCCAAAATTTCAGGCTTATTTAATGCCTGTACTTAATTTACTTCAAAATAAGAAATCTGTAATCAACTTGAAATATAGCTGAAATACAGTTGAAATATATTTCATGACAATAAAAAAAGAGCCACTCACATAATGTGAGTGACTCCACAATAAACCTTATTAATCTCTATAATCTTTTATTAGACCATACCGTCCGATATTTTCATCTTTAGTAAATTTGATGAGATGGGCCGATGTATAATCTAGATTTGGAATCTCATTTTCAATAATAATCGTTTGGCGTGTATTTTGGTTATCTAATAAATAACTAAAAAGACCACTTTTCATTGTATCTGAAGTGTGTTCTTCTCCAATATGATCTTCTTTCTCTTTTAATGAAAGAATTGGGGAATCTACAACTAAAATTTGAGGCCTGTAAAGATTATATTCATCAAGACATATCTGAATTGCAATTGCCAGTATTGTATTAAGATAAGCTCTAAAGCCTTTTCCCTGACTTTTTTTCAAATGACCATTTACAACAATATCACAATCATCGGTATCAAATCTTACCCCTGCAAAACGTTGATAATTACAGACTTCTAACAAATCCTTTAATATACGATCTAATTTATCATGAAAAACTTCGTTAAACTTTCCAGGCATATTTATGTTAAGGGTTGATGATTCTTCTTTTTCCGTAATCTTTAATTCTCCAACTAAAACATTGCTAAACACGTCTATCATTTCTTTCGCTTTATATTGATTTAAAGCCATTGTATAATCTGCAAGGTGTGAACGCAACTGCAAAATCTGTGGTCTAAGCTCTCCTCTAATCATGGAATCAACTTGTCGCCTCTCATCGATAAGCGAAAGCCTTGTTGATTCAAGTTCTTCTATCTCCTCAGTTATAGATTCTTGAACAGATTGCAAATCCCTAATTTGTACTTCGATTTTTTCAACCTCAGTGACTGCAGCATCTATACAAGATTCTGTCTTTTCTTTTGGTAGTTCTCCATTGCAGAAAGGACAATGATCTAATTTTACAATACTGTCGCTGTGAATATCACCATCAACAATAAATGTTAATCGTTTAATATCCGATTCATACTGTGTCATAAGAGAAATATTTCGATTTCGTAATACACGACATTCAGCGCTTTGCTCATCAATACTGATTATTTTATCAGCAATATCTCGACTTTTGTCTGTTGCCGCATCTAAGGCTCCTTCTGCTGCCCCGATTTCATCAATTACAGAAGTTATCATTTTTTCTAATTGAGCTGGTGTTTCTTTTGAAAAGTTTTGGAGTTCTTTCACTTTTTGTTCCGCTAATTTTGACATACTCCTATCAACAAATTTTTTGACAGCATCCTTGCGTTCATTTTTAGTTCGTTTATTTTTTTCTGCTTTTTCTGGAAGAAAATTCTTTCCGGTGGCAAAAAATACCAGAGATGACATAACTGGTGTTTCAACTTTTTTATTAAAACCAATACCAGATGATAAAATACTACTGATAGACTGTACGCGTTGTTCATCAACAAGTAAAATATGATAAAAAGTTCTTAAAGTTAACCTCTGTGGTTGTCCTGTTGTAGTTTGGACAATCTTAACTTTGTCCTCAATTCCCATTAGTCGAAGCCATACAGTGTTGATACAATTTTTAGTATTTCCGATTTTATATGTGCCGCTATTTATATAGTTAACTGAACTAGAAACAGCAAAATCATTACTATCTATTTCTCTTCTCATAGTCAAGTTTTGGCCGTCAACATCTAAAACTAATGTTATTTGTTTTATCTGAAGTTTAGAATCAAATCGATGATCCTTCGCCCCAAACATATAATCAATACAGTCTACAATTAGACTTTTCCCGGTATTTGATTCTCCATATATGATGTTTAGCCCTGAATCAAGCTCCAATACCGAAATCTCATTGTTTCCGGTAAGCAAGGATATTTTTTTAATATAAAACACTTTTATCCCTTGAGTGACTTTAAGGAAAAATATTGAATTAAAGCCAACACTTCCTCGTCACTGTCCTTTCTGTATTTTTTTACAGCAGCTTTTGCAATAGTCTTATAATCTTTCGCATAGGTGTTTTCTAATTTTTTTATAAACATTTTCCCTTGTTCTGAAATTGAAAATAGATATCCCCTACCGATGACTACATTGACCAAACCCTTAAGAACTAAAGCCTTAACTGCTTGCTGAACGAGCAAACGCCTGTTCGATATTTCACCGTACTTATAGTTGTTTTCCCCGTGTAAATTTCCGTGGGGCAAACTAAAATCCGCCGCATAACAAGAAATAAAATCAAGCGCTACAATTCTTTCTATTGCATATGGATTTTTCACATCTACTGAAAGAAGTAATAGTGTTCTTAATTCCATCTCAAACAAAGAATTAAATAATCCATTATTATTCATCTTCATCCTCCAACCACGTAAGTCGCATGTCATTCACCAACATATGGCAAACACCTTTTTTTTCTCCAGGGCTTACCCAATCTAACATACGATCTTGTAAATTGTGAGAAATGGGAACAGCTGTAGCATGCTCCATAACAGCGGTTAGGCGTTTATAACTACAATCATAATCCTTCTCACAAGTTGTTATAACGCCATCGTACATTTCATCCTTCAAAATGTTAAATCCATCAGTTTCGTCCAGTCTAATCGTGTCTCGCAATTCTCGATGAATCGTTTCAGCACAATAATAATCTTTACGTTGACGATTAAAATTTTTCTTCAACTTTGGCTGTGAATCTAAATCTTCCGGACGTACATAGTATTCACCTGTCTCCTCATGATAAACACGATATAACTCTTGTACATATCCAAGCTCGTGATCTTCAATATCATCTGGGGGGATAATGCTGATCGGTTTTTTATGATTTTTTTTAATCATTTCTTTAAAGGTTCGAATATCCGCATCTACAGGCGTTTCAAAAGGAATCGCGTCCTTTTGCAAATTATCTTTTGAGACAGCATAGAGGAAAGCTCGTCCGAGAAATTCATCTTTTTCATTCGATTCATAATATTGCATCAGTTCTTCAATTTGATCTTTTTGCAAATCAGAATTTCTAATCAGTGTAACCATTGCAGAGTACATTTGTGATTCTTGTAATGGATTAACTAAATCATCAATTATATGATTATAAAAGTATTCTCCTATGTTGTTAATTAACTCTAGACTTCCGGTTGCTATTTTTAAATTCTCAGGTATATCTTTTTTCTGTTCCCACAACGCTTTAGCCATCGTCGAGGTAATTGTATATGGATTTCCATTCCGATTTAAAACCCCCTCTAAGTTAATTATTGGCTCGAACAATGCTATAGCAATTTTTGTCATATTCGGTTTTGAAATTCCTAGTTCAAGAGTCTGGGCATATGAAGCGTAGTTGAATACATGCATAACCGCGTTCCTCCCTCAATTCAAATTCTTAATAGGACCACTATTCTGTTAATATATTAATTTCTTTTTCCAGTAAATTGCTTGTGAATAAAAATTTAATTTGGTTTTTCACATGTTTCATTTTAATATAACATGATGCTTTTATGCTTCTACACTTCATATTAAACGAAACTTTTTAATTCAAAAAATCATGATTATTTATAAATTTATTCTACCTTAAATCAGCACAATCCTACAAGTATTTGCGTTGGATATGCAAATATTTGTATAAAATATACGTATATATCTGAATATATATGTCGATATATTATGAAAATATAGGAATCAATTTCCTCCTGAGCATTGAACTAATTCTCTTTTTAGCTCGTATTTATTTTGTTTTGTGCCAAGTTTTTTCTCCATTTCTATTTTTCATCCTAGATTTCAACCCCTAGAAGTTTAAGCTGCTCATTGATTTCTTTTTCCAACTGCTCAATTTCGGCATTGTCCTGCTGAAGTAGACGATTCACTTCATCCAGATCAATCGGTGCTTCTTCTTCAAAGGTATCGACGTACCGGGGAATATTCAAGTTATAATCATTGGCTTGGATTTCGTCAATTGAGGCAACATGAGCATATTTTTCAATATCCTGGCGGGTTTTAAAGGTCTCGATAATCTTATTGATATGGTCGTCACTGAGATTATTCTGATTTTTGCCTTTTTCATAGTCATTGCTGGCATCAATGAAGAGAATATCTTTGGTTTGGCGGTTTTTCTTAAAGACCAGAATCGTCGTCGGGATGCTGGTGCCGTAGAATAAATTAGCTGGCAGACCGATTACCGTATCGAGAACGTTCTTTTCAATCAGGGTCTGTCGGATTTTACCCTCAGCCGCCCCCCGGAACAAGACCCCATGGGGTAAGACAATCGCCATCGTGCCGGTGCTGTTAAGGTGATAAAGACTATGTAGGATAAAGGCAAAGTCGGCCTTTGAAGCTGGAGCCAGTTTGCCATATTCGCTAAAACGGGGGTCTTTTAATTTGCTTTCCGGATTATCCCATTTGGCCGAGTAGGGCGGATTCGCCACCACCGCATCAAAGCTGCGGGGCTGATCAATCCCTTTGGCATCCGGGCCATCGGGCCAGTCACTTTCTAAGGTATCAGCATTATGCAGGGTCATGTTATTAAACGAAACCCCATGCATCATCAGATTCATCCGAGCCAGGTTGTAGGTGGTGGTGTTTAATTCCTGGCCGTAAAATTTGATGGCCCCGGTGTGATCGCCGCCTGGCAATTCACTGCGGACGGTTAAGAGCAGCGACCCGGAGCCCATGGTCGGGTCATACAGGGTAAAGGCTGTATCGGAGGCCGTCACATCTGCTGTCACCAGCTTGGCCAGAATCTGACTGACCTGATGGGGGGTGTAGAATTCGCCCCCTTTTTTTCCAGCTGAAGCGGCAAATTGACCGATTAGGTATTCGTAGATTTCGCCCAGTACATCTTTTCCGTCAGCGCCATGATAATCAATCGCATCAACCAGCTTGACGATATTATTCAGCGATTTGGCCCGGGCGGTAGTGGATGCTCCCAGCCGGGAATCGCCGAGGTTGATATCATTGAAAACGCCGCTAAAATCCTGAGCCGCTTCTTTATTTAACTCGGTATTGCGGTTAAAGTTGTCAAAAATCGTCTGATAATCGCTGGGTATCACCTGACTGTCGGCAATTTTTTCGGTCAACGAGACCCAGGTGTCATCCGGGGCAATGGCATAGCCTAGGCTTGCCGAGATATCATCGAGGTAATCAGCCAGATCCGCTTCGCTGGCCTGTTCCTTAAAGGCTTCGTTAACGGTTTGCCCCGCCATGACATCAATGACATGGTTGGAAACCAGATAGTCTTCCTGGTGTTCCGATAAATAGCGGTAGAACATGAAGGCCAGGATATAGTTTTTAAATTCGCCGGCGTCCATATTGCCCCGCAGCTCGTTGGCCATGGCCCAGAGTTTACTGGTGATGGATTGTAAAGTGTTATTTGACATAAGTTGATCCTTTCGTTTGGGTATTTAAACAAACATTTGTTGCAATAAGGCTTTTTTTCGGTTTTGGAGATGGTCCAGTTTGCGTTGGTGGAGGGTGATAAGGTTGTCGAGGTTACTAAAGTAGTCCCCAATTTTGATTTGTTCTTCTTCATTTGGAAACATAAAATGCATATTTTTAAACATACCGTTTGTGATTTGATTAATTGTTGCCCCAAGATTTTTTTCCACTTCTTTATCAAAAACTGGTGTACTTAATAATGCATTTGTGAAAGCAGTGTTTGATGATCTCATTCCCATCATAAATGCTCCTATAACAGTATTGTCCATTTTAGCCTTGATTTGACCGTGTTTTCCTATTAATGAACGCGAGCCATTTCTTACAACGACAATAACATCTCCCTCATGTACATTGTCCACATTAACAACCTCTGATTTTACATAGATATTATCTGCATTAATAACCTCTCCATTTTTTACATTGGATGAACGAAGTACAAGTGTACCTCCTCCTTTAATAACATCGTTAGGAGAGTATGTTAATCCACTATATAATTCTACTTCATCAGTTAACTTACGCTGTTCCCAGGCATCCGTAAATCCCGGAAAACGCAGCTCCGGAAAAAGCTCGCCAGCTTTGGGGAACATTTTTTGCAGCAGCCCTTTTTTTCGGACTTGCAAATGGGTAAGCTTACGCTGATGAAGGGTGATTAAGCGATCGAGTTGTTTAAAGAAATTAGTGATTTTCTCCTGTTCAGCTACCGAAGGTATGCAGCACAAAACGTCAGTAAACGAATCCCAATATAATCGTTTCCTGAAGTCCGTAACCCCATAAGACAAATTGTCAATCTGACCAATCGTTTCATCACGTCGCAAACAATAATCCATAAATGGAGGATAAAGTTGCGCACTGGGAATCGCTGTAATATATGCAGGACTTACCATCCCTTCTGTCTGTACAACGCCGATCGCCCCTTGCCATGCACGCATCATGTTTAGAACAAGATCTCCAGCATATACATGTTTATAGAGTGACTTATCCTCACTTCTTCGCACTTTTTTTCCTAAAGTGTCACTGTCCAATTCTTCGTTTGATACACCATGGTGAATCGAGACGGAAAGAATCTGTAACGAATCAAAACCGCGTTCATTTCTCTGAGTGTAAACTTCCCCCAATTTCCGCTCTTCCCACTCCCCGCTAAACCCCGGGAACCGTAACTGCGGCACCATCTTCTTTTTTTTACTCATTGCCGCCCCCTTGGATCTTTCTGATTTCCTCATCAAAATCAGAAACAATCTTTTGATGTTGATTAAATTCTTTGTATTCACCGATCGCCTTTTGCTTGGCCGTATTGTGTGAGATATGGCCGTGTCTTTTTAGAATTTCATACCGGTTGAATTTAAGGAATTCATCAATACTCGTCGCAAAATCCTGCATCGATAAGAGGGTTTCATCTTCAAGAAGCCGTTCCACATAGTCAAAATACGCCGAAACATTACGCTCCAAACTTCTGATTTCTTTTTCTGATAAATAGTTTTTAGCAACCGTCACATCGGACTGTAAAATTCGACCATCCGGGGCGTTTTTCCAGGTCGTCAGTCCCATGTGTTCTTTATCCTGATCAGCGCTGTCATAAATAATTTCAGCGGCTGTTTTACCGGTTATGGCAAAATGAAATTTGTTTTGAACGGTTGCATAGAAATTTTTGGTAATATCTGATTTCTTATCATAGTCGTAAGAAATCTCGGCAAACACATCGGTGATTTGTTGCCAAATTCTGCGTTCGCTGGCTCTGATGGAGCGAACCGTTTCCAGCAACTCACGGAAATAATCTTTGCCAAAGACCGCTTCACCTTGTTTCATTCGCTCGACATCGATCTTAAAACCTTTTTTTATATAGTCCTTTAAGACATCGGTCGCCCAGATTCGAAATTTCGTGGCCTTTTGGGAGTTAACACGATAGCCCACCGAAATAATTGCATCAAGATTATAAAATTTAACGTCTTTGGTCTGAGTTTTTCCTGCAATTGCGCCATGCTGCGTGGTATTTTCCAAAATGGAAACAACCACTTTTTCGTCTAGTTCGCCAGACTCAAAGATATTCTTAAGGTGCTTACTTATTGCCGGAACACCAACATCGAATAAACCAGCAATCGCTTTTTGGGTCGCCCAGATCGTTTCATCTTTCATTACGACTTCAATTTTCTCATCGGATTCATATAGTAAAAATTGTATCTCGTTCATTGTACCTTCCTTTTCATAATCGTCCTGATCCAGTCATTCGAAAATTCCAATGTTTTTCCCTAGCTTTCTGTCAGCTCATCCGCTAATTCATACAGAGCTTCCCGCAAGCCATTGCGGTACTTGATCTTGGACAAACCCTGGACTTTTTCATCGTGGGCCAGGGTCTGATAATCGCCGCTGGCATTGGCAATGATGTCCCGAATCTGTCCATTATCATCGAGATCCTGCTGGCCATAGCGGTGACGGCTGAATAGTTCCCGCATCTGAGCGCTGGTGATGACGTCAATGATGCCCCATTTAATGCGAAAATCCTGAAACTGGCGATCGAGACTAACCGCATTGGCGGCTTGAATGACGGGATCACTCTCACTTAATCGGGCCGGATAGTTTTCAACGGTGTAATGGCCGTTAAAAATGGTTTTGGCGGCATTTTTAATCTTGCTGGCATAGTTTCGGTCATCCAGACCATTGGCAAACTGATCGATTTTTGCTTTGGTATCAACCGCTGCCTGGTGCTCTTTGTCATGGACCTGGTTGAGTAATTTTTCTAATAGTTCAGTCAAATAATCATAGTCGATCTTAACATCCTTGACATGGGTCATCCGCAGCTCGATCTGATAGAAGGAAACTTTTTTTTCTTTGGCGATTTGTTGCCGCAACTCATTGCTTAACACCGTGGTCAACATCGTTTCTTCGGTCGAGGTCATCCCCAGGGCTGCGATTAAATCATCCGGCGCATCGTAATTAAAGCCGATTTTTTCACCGTCTACGGTTTCCGGATCATATTGTTTCAGCTTGGACATCCCCATATTATACTGTCTTAATAGCGTAAGCATTTGCTCTTTCTGCTTTTCGCTGGGAGGTAGCGCCTGAAAGGCGTCGGTCAGCTCTTTTAATTGTCCCACCACATCTTTGACCTCTGTAAACACGGTTTCAAAAGGCTTGGCGATGATCCCATCATCTTCGATGGTTTTTTTACGTTCATCTTCAGACAAATTGGCTGAATCTTTATTGGCATAGATGGCCAGGGCCTTGTTCATCAGTTGTTCGTTCTGGGCTGGCCAGCGGTAATTGACAATCCGGCCCCAGGGTTTTTCCTGCATATCGGCAATCCGATTGGTGCGTGAATAAGCTTGAATCAAGGCGGCCCCTCTTAAGGTCCGGTCGACATAAAGGGTATTTAACTCTGGGGCGTCAAAACCGGTCAGCAGCTGATCAACCACAATCACCAGGTCGAGATAGTTCTTGTCGGTGGCGGTGCGGTTTAAGCGGCTGGTAACATCCTGGGTATAACTGGCCACATCATCCATCCCGAAGCTGGTACCGAATTCCTGATTGTAGGCCGTTATCGCTTCACATAAGCCTTTGTTGGTGGCCAATTGGGTTTCATTATTTGAGGTGTTCAGGCTGAAGGTTACAGCGACTTTGAGGGTTTGTTTGCCTTTTTCCTTGTTTACTAAATTAACCCGCTGGAACTCATGGAAATAGAGCATTGCCATCGGGGTGCTGGCTTTGCCGCCGCCGACATGGGTGGTGAAGATGGCGTTATATTTGCCTTCATTGGAGCGGTTGCGCCAGTTTTTAAAAATATCCTCAACGACTAAAGCAATGTGCTCGGGATTCTCATCATAAAAGCTGGGTTTGATGGTATCATCAATATCTTCGTCAGTCAGATTGTCAATTTTCAACTGAATCTGGGCATCGGTCCAGTGGGGATAAAGGTTTTGATAAAAGGCCGGTAAATACTCCGTCTTCATTTGCGTTTCATTGATAGTCGTTTCAAAATCGACTTTAAAGCCGAGTACATTACGATCGGCTATCGCTTCCCGGATGGTGTAGGCATGCAGCAGCGGCCCGAAAATATCCTCGGACCTGAGACCCGTCGTGGTTTCATCAAACATCGGTGTCCCGGTATAACCGACCCAGGCGGATCGCTTAAAGGCCTTTTGAATCGTCGCAAAATTCTCGCCCCCGGTACTACGATGTGCTTCATCAACAATAAAGACGATGTTTTTATCAGGTGCCTTGAAGGTCTTACGATTAACCAGAGTCCCCAGTTTTTGAACCGAGGTGACAATAATATGATTGTCTTTGCTTTTTAATTTACGGCTAAGATCGTTAGTATTTTCGGTGCCCTGTACCGTTCCTGATCGAGTGACATCGCTGACATCGCCATCCGGATCATAGGCCTGATAATTTTCATCGGTCTGTTTAGTCAGAGCAATCCGGTCGACTACAAAGACGACTTTATCGACCTTCGGCATCCGGGAAGCCAGCCAGGCCGTCTTAAAACTGGTGATGGTTTTACCGGAGCCGGTGGTATGCCAAATATAACCCACTTTTTTATTGCCGGCATCAAAATCAATCTGCTTGATGCCATCAATCACCTTTTGGGTAGCATAGACCTGATAAGGGCGCATCACTTTAAGCATCTGTTTGTTCCTGGTGCCATCTAAAATCATATAGTTGGTGGCCATTTGATGCGCCATGGGGATGCTCAGCATCGCATCGGCAAACTCTTTCCAGTTGCGGACAATAGTATTATCTTCTTTGCGCTGCCAGTTAAAGGCAAAATCCTTATTAAACTTATCGGCGGTGGTATTGGCCATATACTTAACGTTGTTGGGCGTTATCGCCACCAAAATTTGTAATGTGGAGAAGATATCTCGAAACTGATTTTCGTCCGCATATTGATGCATCTGGTTTAAGGCTTCATTGACATCATGGGTATCACATTTTTCTTCAATTTGAATAATCGGCAGCCCATTGATCAGTAGGGTTGTATCAAAACGCCGCTTCTGCTTGCCGGTGATCACAGCTGGACGCTCAATCTGATTGACCACCTGATAAACCGTATCGCCGGCACCGATTTGCTTTTGGTCAAAAACTGTTAGAAAAACATGACGGCCATCGTCTAAATCAATTTCAATTTGTGAGACCCCGTTTAATCCGTATAAAAATTGACCGCCTTCGTAGGGAGTCCGAAGCTCCGAAATGATTTTCTTGACCTGACCAAATTCCACCGCACTGAGGGGCAGATTCAGGGTTTTCTGATTGTGCTGCTCAAGAATTGTTTTGAAATTATCCCACAATGCTTCGGTCGTTTTGATATCTTGTTCGTATTTCCACAGTTTCGTTTTCACCACATAATGAGCCGGCTTTTCTTCCACCCCATTTGCATCAATGGTACTGTTTTTTTCAGGATTGGTGATTGTTCCGCTGGTGATATACTCGATTAATTCTGTTTCAAACTGATTCTCTGTCATGCTTCATTACCTCCCCCAGTTGGTGCAATCGTATCATCGTTTCCTGCTTAGCTGCCCTATTTTTTAATGCCTGCAACCGCAATTGTTTAAAATATATTTCGCCAATTATTTTTTGCTTCTCTATAAAGGGTAATGTTGGGATTTCGAGATCTTTTATTTGTTTAAGTGTGTATTTTAGAACTTTCGACCCTTGTAAACCGTTAAGCAATTGTTTTTTGATGGCGCTGTTTTCATTTAATAAATAAACAAGAAATTGTCCGTTGAGTTTCTCTTTTGGAACCAATTTGACATAGTTTTGAGTATATAGATAGCCTCTATGTTCTTCCCTGATGACTGAGGCACTCCCAGAAATCAAACTGAAAAGAACATCACCTGTAAAAAGTGTGTTTACATCATCCCTCGTACGAAGGCGTTTTTTACCATCATCTTCAGCTGGGATACCAACTAAATCCTCCAATAAATCGGTCTGACTATACAAGTTGTAGATCGGCGACTGTTTATCAATGCTCTCGGTAATTCTAAATTGAGGTGTTCCACTGACAAAATCAACAAGCATACTTAACTTTTTCATTTTTGTGCCTTTCATAAATTACTTTTATATTTAGGATTATATCAGAATTGAGATCGGATTACAACACAAGTATTTGTAATTTATTATAATTACAAATACTTGTGTTATAAAAAGTCACCTCGTCAAAAGACAGCCTCAATAGAGAATGATTTATTTTTTAGATTCCAAGAATCTGTTGTTCCTCATTTTCAGCGTTTTTATTGGTGCCAATGGTGCCAGAATTTGTGTCACCATTCTCAATCATAAAAATGCACACCCCTGCCAAAAAATGCACCCTTTTGCACACCCCTATTCTGCTAAAAAAATTTTCCACACCTATGCGTTGAATCAAAATTTCGACTGCCAACTGTTTTTTTATTATCTAATCATCATTAGTTTTCAAACCGCTTCACAAAGCCATTTATTTCAAAAAATACAAAAGCCACCTCATCATAAGGCGGCCTTAATTGTATCAATTTTTACGTACAAATTTGGTGGAGGCGAGGGGAGTCGAACCCCTGTCCGAAAATCCATTCACAGGAGCTTCTCCGAGTGCAGTCATTGTTTATTTTCTCATTCCCCTCATTCTCCAATGACATAGAAAAAGAGGAACCAGCCTCTTGATCGTTAATGGTGCGAGACACTACCAAAAACGGTTCCCTGCTTCAATGAACGCCTTAAGCCAAAACCACAGGTTGAGATGGGAGGCGTGCAGCATTAATTATGCTGCGAAGTCTTAGTATTAAACTTTAGAGCGTATTACGCTGCTAAAGCTAACCCGTAACTTTTTTCTGTTTTTGCGTTTATATTTATGCGCCATTTTTAACGATGATTGGCAACATCGACTCGCTACTCAAGCTTCAAAACCCCCGTCGAAACCAGTACGCCCCCAAATAATTAACTAGCCATTATGCCGCATACTTTTTTGAATCCGTCGGTCAGAATCCCGCTCGGCAATGGCGTGTCGCTTATCATAAAGCTTCTTGCCTTTGGCCAAAGCCAGTTCCATTTTAACCCGACCATCTTTAAAGTAAAGCGTCAGTGGCACCAGAGTGTAGCCTTCCCGTTGCTTCAGCCCAACCAGTTTTCTAATCTGCTGTTTATGCATCAGGAGCTTACGAATGCGCAAAGGATCTTTATTATAAATATTCCCCTGCTCATAAGGATCAATATGCATCTGATAAACGAAAATCTCGCCATTATAGATATCGGCAAAACTTTCCTTCAGGCTGACTTTTCCGCCTCGGATGGATTTCACTTCCGTCCCGGCCAAAACCAGACCCACCTCATAGGTATCTTCAATGGCAAAATCATGACGTGCTTTTCTATTTTTGGCCACAATTTTAATATTTTCTCCCATGTGCAACTCCTCTGTTCTTAGCTAGTTTTTTATTATAGCATAGTTTTCTTAATTATTCAACAGGTTCAAAATCGATTTGTTTGGAACTCACGTCGGCCTTTGCCACTTTTATTCTGATTTCCTGGCCTAGTCTGAATATTTTTCCCCGATGCTCTCCAATATGCTGATGGAGTTCAGGGTCATAGTTGTAGAAATCATCTTTTAGATCCTGGAGCCGGACTAACCCTTCGATGGTATTTTCCAGTTCAACAAAAAAACCGAAGGAGGTAACGCCACTGATTCGACCGGTAAATTCTTCCTCCAGGTGCCGCGTCATATATTCGGTCATCTTGAGCTTGGTAATTTCCCGTTCAATGTTTTCGGAGCGACGCTCTGTTTCCGAGGCTTGTTTAGCAACAGATTCAATGTTCGCTTCCAGATAATCCAGGGACTTTTTGTTAATTTTACCGGCAATTGCCTTCGCTAAATAGCGATGGACAAACAAATCCGGGTAGCGCCTTATCGGTGAAGTAAAGTGAGTATAGAAGCTTGCTCCCAGGGCATAATGGCCCAGATTGTGTCCCTCATAAACAGCCTGTTGCATGGTTCGGAGCATCAGCAAGGTGATGACCCGCTCTTCATTTTTACCGGCAATATTGGTAACCAGTTGCTGGAAATCGTGGCCCGATGGGACCTGATCATCGTTTTTTCCCAGTTTAAACCCATATCGATTGATAAAGGTTCGAAAAGCTGCCAGTTTTTCCGGATGCGGCTCGGGATGGTTTCTAAAAATAAAAGGGGCATCCAGTTTGGATACATGTTCAGCAATGGTTTCATTACAGACCAGCATAAACTCTTCAATAATACGATGCGATATTAGTCGTTCATCAATGATGACCTCCTCCGGAAAACCGAGTTTATCCAATATAATCTTGGCTTCAGGAAAGTCAAAATTGATGGCGCCCCGATTTAGCCGGCGTTTCACACGCAGAATTTCGTGGAGTTCCTCCATTAAGACCAGATCCGATCGAAACGGTTTTAGATCAGCCGCCTTATCGATTCGATCTTCCAGTAAGGCATCGACTTTTTTATAAGTCATCCGGGCTTTGGAACAGATTACTGATTTAAAAATATCATAATCCACCACCTGACCGTTTTTGTCGATTTCCATTTCACAACTGAAGGTTAGCCGGTCCTTGTTTGGCACCAGACTACAGACGTCATTAGAAAGTTTAAAAGGCAACATCGGGACCACCCGATCGACCACATAGACGCTGGTACCACGATCCAATGCAGATTTATCAATCTCACTGCCCTGTCGGACATAATGGCTGACATCGGCAATATGAACGCTTAGTACAAAGTTACCATTTTTCTTTTTCCGGATCGATACCGCGTCATCATAGTCCTTGGCATCATCACCATCAATGGTAAAGATCTGCTCGTCCCGGAGATCTTTTCGCTTTTTTAGTTCTTCAGAGCCAATCCGGTCATTTATCTGATTCGTTTCCCGCTCCACATCCGTTGTAAAATCCATGGGGATATCATATCCTTTCAATACAGAAAGAATGTCAATACCCGGTTCATCTTCATTTCCCAAAATTTCCAGGATTTCTCCTTCCGGATTTTTTCCCACATCCGACCACGAGACAATCTGGGCAACCACCTTATCACCGTTAATCGCCTTCTTACCCCGGCGTTCGGGAATAAAAATGTCCTTACAAAGGCGATCATTATCCGGTACTACAAAACCGAAGCCCTTGCCCTTTTCATAACGTCCAATAATTTTTTTATGACCCCGGTCAATGATTTCCACCACTTCCCCTTCTGGTCTTTTATCCCCCGGTTTGGAGGTAAGTCGCACCCAGACCGTGTCCATATCCAGAGCACCATGGAGATACTTTTCAGGAATAAACACATCTTCAGAAAAAATAGTATAGTCAGGAATAACAAAACCAAAACCACGCTGATTGCCGCGAAGGACTCCTACAATTTTGGGGCAATCATCGGTTTTCTGATAGCACCCGTTACTATCTTTTTCAACTTTAGCTTTTATTTCAAGCTCTTTCAGGACATGAGACAGCATCTGTCGATCCTTCTTTTTTGAAAGACCGATAAAGTCCGACAATTGATCAAAGGTCATATTCCGATATTTTTTGTCATTCATTAAACGTCTAACAATCCGTTTTAATTCTTTGGTTTTCATATTTTCTCCGATCACCTTAAATTTTTTTTCGCAATTGATCAATCACAATCATGACTTCCATAGGGCTCATTTCGTCGATTTTCATTTCCCTGATTACCCCCAGGGCCGCTTCTTCTTCCGCAGTCATGCCCTTGGTCACATCAAAAAAGTTTAGTTGGGCACCTTTTCCACCCTCTAAAACAGTAGGTTCTTTCACCAGCAGCTCCTGCCGGTAGGTATCTTCCCCCGATTCCAGGTGACCCAGAATTTCCTGGGCCCGCCTGGTTACCCCCACCGGAAAACCGGCCAGCTTGGCCACCTCAATACCATAGCTCTGGTCGGCTGGTCCAGGGATTATTTTTCGTAAGAAGATCACCCCATCCGGGGTATCCTTGAGCCGGATGCTGAAATTTTTAATCCCGGGCTTTAGGGTCTCCAGTTCAGTGAGTTCATGATAATGAGTGGCAAACAGGGTTTTAGCCCCAATGCTGTCCTGGTTATGGAGATATTCCACCACCGCCCAAGCAATGCTGATGCCATCAAAGGTGGAGGTACCCCGGCCGATTTCATCCAGAATCACCAGACTGCGACTGGTGGCATTTTTCAAAATATTGGCCACCTCAGTCATTTCTACCATAAAGGTACTCTGACCGCTGGCCAGATCATCACTGGCGCCGACCCGAGTGAAAATCCGGTCGACCACCCCAATAGCGGCGGCATCCGCCGGGACAAAGGAGCCAATCTGGGCCATCAGGGTAATGATCGCCACCTGGCGGATAAAGGTGGACTTCCCGGCCATATTCGGCCCGGTGATGATCAGCATCCGCTGATCATCCTGATTGAGGGTGCAATCATTGCCGATAAAAAAATTGGTCCCAATCATATCCTCCACCACTGGATGTCGACCGTTTTGGATCAGCAGGGTGTTGTCTTCAGTAATTTCCGGGCAAACGTAGCGATTCTGCAAAGCCACGGTGGCTAGCGAATAAATAGCGTCCAACTCCGCTACTTCTCTAGCTTTCTGTTGAATTCTGGGGATCTCTGCAAGCAGACCGTCCCGGATTTCCGAAAACACTTGGGTTTCACAGCGGAGTAAGCCCTCCTGGGCACCGAGAATTTTGTTTTCCATCTCTTTTAGCTCCGGGGTAAAGTACCGCTCGGCATTAGCCAGGGTCTGTTTGCGAATATAGTCTTCCGGCACCTGATCAAAATTACTTTTGGTTACCTCAATAAAATACCCAAAAATCCGATTATATTTCACCTTCAGATTTTTAATTCCGGTGCGCTCCCGTTCCCGACATTCCAGATCGCGAATCCAGTCCTGACCCTTTTCAGCAGCTTCCCGAAATTCGTCAATTTCCTGATGATAACCAGTTTTGATCACATGACCATCCTTAAGAACCAGCGGGGCCTGGTCATCGATGGCTTTTTCAATGTGCTCCCAGACATCATTGAGCAAGTCATTCGTGTCAAACAGACTGCGCAATTGCTGTGAGCCCAACAGCTCCACAAAATCGCGAATCAGAGGCAGCGCCCCCAGTGATTGTTTAAGTGCCAATAGATCCCGTGGGTTGATGGTCCCAAAGGATAGCTTGCCGCAGAGCCGTTCCAGATCATAAACCTTGGTCATCATGCTTTTAAAGGCAGGCAAATGGGCTGCATTATTGTAAAAAGCCGACACGCCACCCTGTCGGGCAAGAATACTGTCACGATTTAAAAGCGGCGCTTCGACCCAGCGCCGCAGGGTTCGCCCCCCCATGGCAGTGACGGTTTTATCCAGCACCCCTAACAGGCTACCTTTTTTTTCCAGAGTTCTAAGCGTCTGGGTCAGCTCCAAATTGCGCCGAGTGGATAAATCCAGCACCATATAATCCTTACTGTTGTAATAACGAATGGTTTTAATATGAGTCAGGGCCCGTTTCTGGGTTTCATCCAGATAGAGCAACAAGGCCCCGGCAGCGGCGATGGCATGATCCCGGCGTTCCAGATCCAGGGCACCGAGGGCAAAGACCTCAAACTGATCGATAATCCGTGTACTGCCGTTTTTGACCGAAAAGTATTTTTCCGGATAAAGACTGGCTAGAATCCCAAAACTGTTTTCGATCATCGCCAGTGCTTGGGAATCTTTAAACAAAGCCGGATTAAGAATCACCTCGGCCGGTAATAATCGACCGATTTCGTCGGACAGCTGAGACAGCCATTGTTCCCGGGTTTTAGCCTCGATCTGGGTAACATAAAAATCCCCGGTCGAGACATCCAGACTGGCCAGTCCCAGGGTATTGTTTTCCAGAAAGAGAGCCATCAGATAATTGTTTTTCTTTGATTCCAGTAATTTTCCTTCGGAAATGGTACCCGGAGAAATGACCCGAATAATTTCCCGACGGACGATCCCTTTGGCTTCCTTGGGGTCTTCCATCTGCTCGCAGATAGCGACCTTGTAGCCTTTTTCCACCAGCCGGGTAATATAATTCTGGGCGGCATGATGGGGTACCCCACACATCGGAGCCCGTTCTTCCAGCCCGCAATCCCGACCAGTAAGAGCTATTTCTAACTCCCGGGAAGCTGTTAGAGCATCGTCAAAAAACATTTCATAAAAGTCGCCCATACGAAAGAAAAGGAGGGCATCAGGAACCTCCTCATGAATTTGCAGGTATTGGGTCATCATCGGTGTGAGCTGCGCCATCGGTGTCCTCCTGTGTCGTTTTTTTGCCATCGAGACTAAAGGTTTTGGCAGCAGTGATCTTGACCATCACCTGCTTGCCGATATCTGCTGGATCACCGGGAAAATTGACCAGTTTGCCAGTCCGGGTTCGGCCGGTCATCCGCTCGGGGTTGTTGCGGCTAGGTTCTTCGACCAGCACTTCCACCACCTGATCAAGATAGGTCTGATTGATATCGTGACTGATCTGATGAAGCACTTCCAAACAGCGGTTGATTCGGTCATGTTTAACCGCATCGGCAATCTGGTTTCCCATCGTAGCCGCCGGAGTACCGGTGCGAATCGAATATAAAAAGGTAAAAGCCGAATCAAATTGACAAAGCTCAATGACTTTGAGAGTTTCCAAAAAGTCCGCTTCGGTTTCACCGGGAAAGCCGACAATCAGATCGGTCGTAATCGCTACGCCGGGGATTTTTTCCCGTACTGCCTTAACCCGATTTAGTATATCGGCCTGACTATATTTGCGGTTCATCGCCTTTAAGATTCGAGTGCTGCCGGATTGGATCGGCAGATGAATATAATTGCAGACCTTATCGCTGGCGGCAATGGCATCAATAACCGCGTCAGTAAGATCTTTGGGATGAGAAGTCATAAAGCGAATTCGCTTGAGGTTTTCAATGGTATTGAGTTGCCTAAGCAGACTGGCGAAATTTACCGCTTCTCCAAGATCATTGCCATAAGAATTGACATTTTGTCCTAACAAGGTTACCTCAACACAACCGTCGGCCACCAGAGCTTTAACCTCATCAAAAATTTTATCGGGCTTGCGGCTTACTTCCCGGCCCCGGGTGTAAGGCACAATACAATAGGTGCAGAAATTGTTGCAGCCGTTCATGATCGTCACAAAACCCTTAAAGGGATATTTACGGTCGACCGGCAGATCTTCCACAATGGTGTCTGAATCATCCCAGACTTCTACTAGCCGTTTACCGTTGACCATGTAGTTATTAAGTAACTCCGGAAACTGGTGGAGATTATGGGTACCGAAAACCAGATCTACCTGGGGATACTTGGTGACTATCTGATTAACGATTTCCGGCTGCTGCATCATACAACCACAGACGGCCAGAATTAAATCCGGATTGGTTTTTTTGACGGTTTTATAGGCGCCGATATTGCCAAAGACCCGTTCATCGGCGTTCTCCCGAATCGAACAGGTATTAAGGATTACCAGGCCAGCTTTATTGACATCCATTTCTTCCATGTAGCCTAGAGCTTTTAACATCCCGGATATTTTTTCCGAGTCGTTTTCATTCATCTGGCATCCGAAGGTAAAAATGCGAAAAGTACGGGAGGGGTTGTTTATGATTCGTTTTGCAGGTTTTTTTTTGCTCATGCTATTTTGTTTCTCCTAAGATCTGACTAAATTAATAATTATTACTGTTTAAATTTCCATGGCACTGTTTAGACATCTAATTCATCCTCATTGGGAACATAGTGATTATGATCAATGGTAACAACGGCATGATAAGTCGGATTTATTTTGTAAATTTCATTGGAGATCATCAAGATCAATTCTTCATCGCTCCACTCAACATCAAAGGGTACCACTACGTCAAAAATAAGATTCGAGTGATCAAATCCCCAAACCACCCGAAAATCGTGGATGTGAATGTCTGGTAAAAGTGTTTCAATGGTCTGTTCCACCTGTTCTTTTAACGCATTAGTTCTTTCATCGGTGATCACTACCGGATCTAGATGAATAATCAGATTGATGTCCATATCCTTTAGAACGTCCCGCTCAATTTTATCAATCACACTGTGGCTAATCAGACAGTCCAATTCTGCCGGTACCTCGCAATGAACCGAGGCATAGGTTTTACTTTCGCCGTAGCTATGGATAATCAAATCATGCAGCCCAATGATATGCTCATAGCTAAGAATCTTTTTGTAGATCTGATCCACCAGTTCATTGGATGGGGCCGTTCCCAGTAGCGGGCTGATGGTTTCTTTAATCAGATTGATGCCGCTGATAATAATAAACACGGCCACCACCAACCCCATATAGCCATCCAAATCAAAGCCGGTTAAGTAAGTGACAATGGTCGCTACCAAGACGGCGGAGGTCGCCATAATATCATTGCGACTATCAATTGCAGTGGCCATCAGGGTCAGTGAATTAATGGTTTTCCCGATTTTTCGATAAAACAAACATTGCCAGACCTTGATTAAAATCGCCACGATCAAAACGACCACGCTAATGATATTAAATTGAGGGAGTTCCGGATGGATAATTTTATCAAACGAGCTCTGAATCAGCTGAAGCCCTAAAAAAAGAATAATAAACGAAACTACCAGACCGGAAATATACTCCATTCGCTGGTGACCAAAAGGATGGTCGGCATCCGCCGGTTTGCCGGACAGTTTAAATCCCAGCAAGGTTACCAGTGAAGATCCGGAATCTGACAAATTGTTGACTGCATCAGCGGTGATCGAAATGCTGTTAAACAGCAGGCCCACTGCTATTTTAATGATGAACAGGAGTAGATTTGACCCAATGCCCATGATGCTAGCCAATTTGCCGTAATTTTCCCGGACCCTGGAATTGCTGGTATTTTCAAAGTTTTTTATCAGTTTTCGTATTAATATGTTTGTCACAAGCCATTACCTTTCTGGTTTAGTTTATTTCCATCCGGTCACCGGAACCATCAAAATTTACTTAATTAACTATTTAATCATTATAACCTAAAATCATCAAATCACAAACCAAAGCGAAAAAAATCCTGGTCTGACCAGGATTTTTTTTATTTCGTCACTTATTTCAAAACATACTTTAAGGATTCAATGATGCTGTGAGCGGTCAGGGTACTTTGACCATAGTGTTTGGCATAATAATCTCCGGCCTTACCGTGATAAAACACCCCGGCCCGGGCAGCTTCAAACAGATCCACGTTTTGCCCGGCAATACCGGCGATCATCCCAGCCAGTACATCGCCGCTACCGCCAGTGGCCATCCCCGGATTACCGGTAGAATTAAACCATATTTCGCCATTGGTTCCAAACACCATGGTCCGATAGCCTTTTAAAACCACCACGACATGGTATTCCATGGCGAATTTCTGACCATATCCAACGGGGTCTTTTAGTATCTCTTCCCGGGGCACATCGATGAGCTTGGAGAACTCGGCAAAATGGGGGGTAATAACCACCGGGGTTCGGGATTCTTTTAAAGTATCCACTATCACAGCCAGATGATGAAGACCATCGGCGTCAATCACCACTGGCAGACTGCCTTCCAGTAAATGCTCCAAAATAAAACTATAATTTTTTGCCCGGCCAATTCCCGGTCCGATTAAGATCACCTTTTTTCGGTCATTTTTAATATCTTCGGATGTAATATTACAGTCATAGGTTTTAACCAAAGCTTCTGCCGGTGCCCGAGCCACTACCGGGATATAGATATCATGAGGAACATAACAGGTAACCAGTCCGCCGCCGCTTTTTAAAGCGCCTTCCACCGAAAGAATACCAGCGCCACTCATACCCTTTGATCCGGCAATCACAACAACCGAGCCATAGTCATATTTATGGGTATTCTTTTTTCGCTTTTGGGGAAATTTCAGATCATTTTCCTGGGTATAGTATTTTTCATTGGGGATGCTGTTTTCATCAATTCCGATGTCAATCAGAACCGTTTCCCCAGCATAGTCAGGACCGTCATTTAACAGACATCCCGTTTTATAATTTTGAATGACAATGGTTTTGTCCGCAAAAATTGCGTTGCCAATCGTCAGGCCAATATCCCCTCGTAAACCCGACGGGATATCAATGGCTACAATTTTTTTCTCGAAACCATTAATCAGGTCAAATATTTTGTGATACTTCTCTGGCATTTCTTTTTCTGCCAAACCGGTTCCGAAAATCGCATCGACAACCAGGGTGGCACGTTTTAATATTAGACTGAGATCCTCTAAATCCGAATTATTTTGAATCAATCGGATTGGTATATTCTTATCGTCCAGCTGTTTCAGGCAGATCAGACTGTCTTCAGACAACTTTGCTTCGGTTTCTGTTAAAAAAAGATGCACCGCGAAGCCCTCTTCAATCAGTAACCGGCCAATAACCAAACCGTCACCACCGTTGTTACCTGGTCCGCAAAGAACAATAACTTGAGCATCAGCGTCGAGCTCTGTCTTGATAATTTCGGCACATCCGTGACCTGCTCGTTCCATTAACTCAACGCCAGGTGTACCAGCTGCAATAGTATGGCGATCCATAACGGCCATTTCTTTTGGTGTTACAACTTTCATTTCCTTCCTCTTTTCCCATGTGTGAAAATAATCGAATGATTAATTGTCATTATATCAAATAGAAACCTTTTGTAAACCGTAAGACGAAAAAAGCCGCCAATTAATTGACGGCTAAATGTTTAAATTTAATTTTAACTAATTTTTTTGTCTTAATGCGTCCAATGCTTTGACCGTTTTGGCATCCATTTTTCCGTTTTCAGTAAGACCATTGGCTTTTTGAAAAGCCTTTACTGCCGTTTCTGTGGCATCATCAAAGGTTCCGGTTGCCGACTCGGCCGCCAGATAGTTTTGCGCTACTAAAATCTGCTGATAGGTTTGTAGCACTTTGCCGCTATCACCTTTTTCGAATTTAATATCTTCTGCTACCAGAGAAATAATGGTAGACCGATCCAAATTACCGGTTTGTTCCAGACCCTTCATGGCCTGATACGTTTTTAACGCAGTCTGTACGTCTTCAGTTAATTGATTTGACGGCTGACTGATTAAGAAACCAAGCGAATACAAAATTTGCTGATATTCCTGGATTTCATCATTGGTATCCCCGAGCTTATACTCGGTAATAACAATGGTTGTTCCGTCATCAGTTTTTATTTCAGTTGTTTTCTGATCCTCATCCGTTTTATCCTTATTGACGGTCAGTTTTGCCGGCTTCATACCAACAGCGATGGAATAAACATCAGAAATCCCTTTTTCTTCCATCGAAAGCTGGTCAGCGGCCGAATATACATCCTCAATAACAAAGGATGAGGTTAAAAAAATGAGAAAAATTGTAAAGACAATGTAAAGAATCACATCTTTAAACCGTTTGAATGGGGTTCGTTTATTCATCTGCCTCACCTGTCCAGTTGTGCCATACTGCCTGAACATCTTCGTTGTCATCAAACATGTCGATCATTTTCAACATCTTTTTGATTTCGCTGGCATCTGTGAGTTCTACTTCAGTCGATGGAATCATGGCAATTTCTGCCGAAGCCAGTTCGTATCCTTCTTGCTTCAAAGCATCACATACCTGGCCAAAATCGATCGGTTCAGTGCTGATTTCATAACCTTCTTCAGAACTTTCAATATCTTCTGCTCCCGCATCCAGGGCTAGCATCATCAGCGATTCTTCATCAAAGCGATCTGTTTTTTCAATAAAGATCTGCCCTTTTTTGGTAAACAGGAACCCCACGCAACCACTGGTTCCCAAATTTCCGCCATTTTTATCAAAAGCATGACGTACATCCCCAGCCGTCCGATTTTTATTATCGGTCAACGTCTCGACAATCACCGCAACGCCGCCCGGTCCATAGCCTTCGTAGCTTATTTCTTCATAGACACTACCTTGTAATTCCCCGGCGCCCTTTTTAACTGCCCGGTCAATGTTCTCGTTGGGCATATTGGCAGCCTTCGCTTTTACGATGGCTTCTTTCAATTTTGCATTCATATCCGGATCGCTGCCGCCCTCTCGGGATGCAACCGCAATATATTTCGCTAACTTGGTAAAGATTTGACCACGTTTCGCATCTGCTTTTCCTTTTTTGTGTTTAATAGTCGACCATTTCGAATGTCCTGACATCGACAACCTCCTTGATAATTATAACATTTACAATGTGCTATTATAACATATTGTCCTTTTTTAACAAACATGTTTTTTATTTCTTAAACCTCAGACTCAATCAAATTCACTTCCGATTCCAGTTCTTTTCTTAAAAGTATCAATTGAATCAGATCTTCCTGAGCAAAAAGATCATCAAAAATCTTCTCGTAACGAGATGCTTTCTCCCCATGATTCAATTTATATAAATGCCCAATGTTGTCAAGAATACTGGTAACTAAGCTCGATTTCAGGCCAAACAACCGCTGAGCGCTTTGAATTTCTTCGCGAATTGATGCCATTTCCCGATCCACCTCGTTCACCGCATTGGCGGCATTGATTAGTCTCTCTTTAATTTCTTCCGGAATGTTTTCCTTGTATTTATAATTTAAGGAATGTTCAATAACAGACCAAAAATTCATAGCCAGGGTGCGAATCTGAATCTCAACTAAAACCGATTGACTTCCTGACATGCAAAAAACAGGGTACCGGATAATCAAGTGATAGCTCTTATATCCGCTGGCCTTGGCTTCACTGAGATAATCCTTTACCTTAACGACTTCCATATCACAATTAGTTCTTTTTCTGATCAGTTCGACAACTTCGTAAATATCAGCTTCAAACTGACACATGATCCGAATCCCGGCGATATCCTGAATGGTTTCTTCTAGGGCCTCGATATCGACACCATATTTATTAATTTTTTCCAGAATACTAGCTACACTCTTCACCCGGCCGTAAACGGACTCGATGGGTGAATATTCTCCGATTTTTTCGTACTGCTCTTTTAAACTTGAAAATTTTAAGACGATCTCATCCACAGCCTGATGATATGGAATCAGAAATTCCTGCCAATATTTTGTTCCCAAGGACTTTACCTCTTATTATTCATCCCAGAAAATTTTCTTCCCTGGTAATTATTTTCATACTTCATATGAGCCTCAAGCTCATCTTTAATTTTCCACCAACTTGTGTTCCAATTGGTAATGACCGAATCTTCTTTTGGTACCCGACCAATCAGCCGTTGAATGACAATTTCCGGATTTAAATATTCCAGAAATAGAATGGCCCGGGTAATGTAATCTTCTTTTGTTAAAAGCGTCACTTGCTTTTGATCATACCAATGCTTTAGAAGGGTGTTTTTTTCAATATACAGACTGTGACATTTAACGAAATCGGTTCCTTTATCGGATAGGACTTGGGCACCTTTAATAACGTCTTCCTCACTGTCCCAGGGTAAATCCAGAATCATATGGGTGCAGCTTAACAGACCTGCCGCCTTGATCCGATCAATAGCCTGATTATAGTCAGCCAAAGTGTGTCCACGATTAATAATTTTCAGGGTTTCTTCATTAACACTTTGCAACCCCAATTCAATGGTCACTTCGACGGCGTCATCTTTTTTTACTTTTTCTAGAAATTTCAGTTGTTCGTCGGTGATGCAGTCCGGCCTGGTTGAAATAGAAATTTCGACCACATCCGGGCGGATCGCTTCAATAATCCATTTTTTAAAATCTGAAAATTCACAATAAGTATTAGAAAAACTCTGGAAATAGGGGATAAACTTTTTTGCATGATATCGTTTTCCGATATACGCCGTATTTCTTTCAATTTGTTCAGTAACGGATAGCAAGTCGGACAGGGTTTCGTTTCCCCCACCTTTGGCCCCGCAATAGACACAGCCACCGCTGCCTTTAGAACCATCCCGGTTGGGACAGGTAACTGGAATATTAACCGGAATTTTATAGACTTTTTCACCATATCGTTCTTTTAGCCAGACTGAATAGATATTATACAGATTTTCTGTCATTTTTTTACAATTTTCCTTAACAAGATTAAACAGACGAACCTTCTTGATTTTTAATCAGGTTCGTCTGAAATTTATTATATTAATTTTGTAACACATTCTGGTAGTTCTTCTTTTTCGCAACTTAAACTGAGCACGAATCTTATGTCATGTTTTTCATTAAGCTGTTGTATTTTACTGACGATTGCACAAATGTCTTCTGATGTTTGATAGTTAATCAGTCTTAATGTGTTATCAATAAAGACAATCTTTACATCATAATTCTCTGCAATAACCCCGCTGATAAAACCAAAAAGTTGATCTGTTCCGACAATGCCAAACTCCTCCAAGTTTGTAAATCTGATTTTAGTATCTACTTTTACTCGATATTTGTCTCTGTCGTTAAGAAAAATGATATCCCCTTCACAGGTCTCCAGTGCGTTGTTTGCCATGTCAATCATTTTCTTTGTTTTGCCGCTTCCTTTTGAACCGTATACAAATTCAATCATTTTAGACACCTCATTTCATATTGATAATTTCATTATAAGGGTAAGTATCAATAATTTCAATCATTTTTAAAGAAATTGGCATAACATTTCAAAATAGTATGCTATAATAAAAAAAATCAACCGACTAAGGAGGTCCATGTTTGAATAGTTCGGATCACTACGAATCCCTTGTCTCTCTTTTTGATAAACAATTAGAATTCGCCCAAAACCTTCAACGCAAAATTATTCCTTCCCCTGGGTCGTTTGTTTCAAATCATTATCATTTTTATAGTTATTTGAGACCTTTTCGAAAAGTTGGCGGTGATTTTTTCGATTTTCATTTTTTGGACAACGAAAAAATCAGTCTAATCATCACTGATGCGACCGGCCATGGGATTGATGCTGCCATGATCACCAGTATGGTTAAACTGAGTTATTCCTACACCATGAAAGACAGCCGCATTAATCAATCCCCCAGCCTTATATTAAAGCAAATTGAATCCGATATTTGTCAGCAAATGGATAATACCTTTTTTACTGCCATCGCTATCGTACTCGATCCTAAAGCGGGAGTCTTGTACTTTGCCAATGCCGGTCACCCTGATGCGATTCTTCTTAAGTCCAACCGCCAGGTCGAATTACTAAAACCCAACCTTCCGATGTTGGGATTGCAGCAATTTATGACGACTATGCATTATTTTGATATGCGAATTAATTTTTCAAAGGGTGATAAACTGCTGCTCTTTACGGATGGTCTCATTGACGCCAAAAACCCCAACCGAGAAGAATTTTCGATGGAACGGGTGATATCTGTCATTAATAAAAACGCGGATTCCCCGATTAATCTTATCGGCAGTCATATCATTGACGCCTGCGTCGATTTTAAGCAGGACCAGGCTCCGTCTGATGATATCTGTATTTTGGGCATTGAAGTTGATGATTAGCTTTCTAATGGAAATCTAATCATTTATGGATAAACTATTGGCATGATGTTATTTGGAGATCTTTGCAAATAATCTCCGGAAAGGACGGATTACCATGTTAAAACCCAAAAAAATACTCATATTAACCTGTTCCCACGGGTCTGGCCATAAAATGGTAGCCCAAACCCTTAAAGAGAGCTTTGAGGCTCGGGGACATCTTGTCTGTGTTGAGGATCTGTTTGACAAAACCAACCCCACGCTCAACCGGATGATCGAAAAATCCTACCTACTTTCCTATTCCATTGGGAGTAGTTTTTACGAACGCGTTTATTATGATGTGGAAGAGTATGCCCATAATAAATTTATGTACAACCTTTGGCACTTAACCAGCAAAGCCTTATTAAAAATGATTGAGCAGTTTAAGCCAGATTGTATCATCAACACCTACGGCTATACTATTTCAGCGATCCTGAAAAAAGAAAACTATCCGCATATTAAGCTTTTTACTGTGGTCACTGATTTTTGTATTCCTAAACCCTGGATCCATCAGGATATCGACCGCTACTATGTGGCCTGTGAAAACGTTGAAGAAACCCTGATCAAGGAAGAAATTCCCCAGGAAAAAATCTTGAAAACTGGTATTCCTGTGCGAGACGCTTTTTATGCCCGGGAAAACCGTAATCGTATCTTCAGTAAATATAATCTGGATTCTCATAAAAAAATACTGATTATTTTTGCCGGCACCTACGGAGTTCTTAAGAATATCAAAGAGATCTGTCAGCAGGCAGATAAAATGGATAACCTCCAGACCGTTGTAATCTGTGGCAAAAACCTGCATCTCCAACAGGAGCTAGAGCAGGAAAACTTGACCAACACAAGAATTTTTGGTTTTGTTCCGGATATTCACGAATTTTATTCTGTTGGTGATTTAATGGTAACTAAGCCTGGGGGCATTACCCTGAGTGAAGTGGTGACTAAAAAAATTCCGGTCATTTTATACAATCCCACTCCCGGTCAGGAAGGCGAAAATGCCCAGTGGTTTAAAAGCCAGGGTGCCGCTGTCGTTGCTCATAACTTTAATGAACTGGTCCTGGCCATTGATGCGCTCAAAGAAAATGACATCAAACGGTTTTCGATTAAGAACAATCTTGGCCGGATTTACAATGGTCATGCAACCAACCTGATCACCCAGGACGTTTTAACTCAGTTAAATATCCCTGATGCCATACCCTATCTGACCGAATCCATTTAAGACAGCAAAAGATCTTTTTAAGCATTTTAGTTTACCATTTTATTGTTATCACAACAGATGAAGAGTGCTGTTGGCTGATCATCTGATCAGCCTAATAAAGAAAAATCTTAAGAGACAAATGATTGAAATGAGGAAATTAATGTGAAACCACGAATTATCAGCGACAGCTCATGTGATTTGCCCAAGGATTTTCTGGAAAAGGACGGTATCGATTTTTCACTTGTCCCGCTGAAAATAATTGTTGGCGATCATGAATTTATAGATGATGAGACTCTAAATACCAAGGAACTGATTGCCGCCATGAAGGCTGAAAAAACAGCAACCTCTTCTTCATGCCCATCCCCCGAAGATTTTGCCGCCGAACTTCGAAAAAATAAAGAAAGTTATGTAATCACGATGACTTCCGGCCTAAGCGGTACCTATAACAGTGCCCGGGTTGCCAGAAACATGGTCCTTGAGGAAGATGATTCTCTGAAAATAAGTCTCTTTGATACCCACTCAACCTCGCCGGTGATGATTTTGATGGTGATGAAGCTCCGCGATCTCATAAAAGCTGGTGAGATGGATTTTGACACCATCAGTGATAAGCTGGCAACCTATCTTGAGACCTTAAATCTGCGTTTCTTGCTTCAGGACCTATCCAACCTGGTTAAAAGCGGACGAATGAATCGGGTAGCCGGCGCCGTTGCCTCAGTGCTCTCGATTATGCCGATTTTCAAATCTGATGAAAAGGGTGAAATTCAATTGGTCACCAAAGCCCGCGGCATCAAAAAAGCCTTGTCAAGCCTTGCCAATATGGTTGAGGATAAGGCCAAAGCGCAGCCTCAGTTTCCTGTGGTCATTACTCATTGCAATAATCTTAGTCAGGCTGAAATCCTCAAAGATTTACTGGAGAAACGCTTTGAACTCAAAGAGATTTATATTTTTCCGATGCACGGCTTAACCACTTACTATTCCAACGACAAAGGGCTGTTACTAGCCTTTTAATCAACTCATTAAGTTTATCACAAAATATAAAGCGCATCTAAAAAGACTTAAACCAGAAATCTGGTTTAAGTCTTTTTAGATTATTGCTTCAATTTAAAGCGCGTATGCATCCATGGCCTGGTTTACTAATAAATCCGCCTGATTATTATAGGGGTTATCGGCATGACCCTTGACCTTATGAAAGGTCACCTTATGTTGATTAACCAGTTGATCAAGTTCCATCCAGATTTCCCGGTTTTTTAGCGCCCCGGCTTTTCCCCGGGTCCAGTTTTTTGCCTTCCATCCACCAATCCAATTCTGCAGATAGGCATTAACAACATAGGCAGAATCGCTGTAGATATGAACTTCACAAGGTTCCTTTAGCAACTTTAAGCCTTCAATCACCGCCAACAACTCCATCTGGTTGTTGGTGGTGTTTTCATAGGCCCGTTTGTACTCTTTGATGACATTTTTTTCAGGGTAAATCAGTACGCCACCAATGGCACCCAGATTTTCACCTTCTTTGCCATTGCCGCGGCAACCACCATCGGTATAGAGATGAATTACTTTCATGATCTTCCTATTTTACCACGATATTGAAAATTTTTCCCGGGACATAGATCTCTTTGATAATGGTTTTACCCTGGGTATAGGCGACGATGTTCTCCTGAGCCAGAGCAATCGCCTTGGCTTCATCCTTATCGGCGGCAACCGGAATGGTAATGGTTCCCCGGACCTTGCCGTTAATCTGAACTGCCATTTCGATGACATCATCGACGGTTTTGGCGTCTTCATATTGAGGCCAGGCCGCATCATCAAGCGTTCCACCCATCTTTAGATTCTGCCAGATTTCTGAACTGATATGGGGGGCTACCGGGTAAAGTAATTGCAAAAAGGTCCTAAAGGCATCTTTAGTGATGGAACCAATGCGGTTGAATTCATTTAATAGCGTCATCAAGGCAGCAATCGCGGTATTGTATTTCATTTCTTCATAATCATCATTAACTTTCTTAATGGTTTTATGAATGGTCGATTCGAGGTCCTTGCCATAGCCGGTTTCATCACTGACAATCTCCTGAAGTTTCCAGACCCGATCCAGAAACCGTCGACAGCCCTTAGCGCCGTTATCCGACCAGGGAGCAGATTTTTCATAGTCGCCGATAAACATAATATAGGTTCTTAAGGTATCGGCCCCATATTCCTCAATGATCACGTTGGGATTGACCACATTTCCTTTAGATTTCGACATTTTTTCGCCGTCGTTTCCAAGAATCAATCCCTGCGCGGTTCGTTTGGCATAGGGCTCACGTACTGGCACACAACCAATATCAAATAAAAACTGATGCCAGAACCGGGAATAGAGTAGATGCCGCGTGACGTGTTCCATCCCGCCGTTGTACCAATCTACCGGCATCCAGTATTTCAGTTTTTCGGGGGAAGCAAAGGCTTCGTCGTTTTTGTTATCAAAATAGCGCAGGAAGTACCAGCTGGAACCCGCCCACTGGGGCATCGTATCGGTTTCCCGTTCCGCCGGACCACCACACTCCGGGCAGGTCGTTTCATACCATTCCGGGATGTTGGATAACGGGGATTTGCCGGTATCCGTGGGGGTGTAGCTTTCGACCACCGGCAATTCCAGCGGCAATTGATCCTCCGGCACCGGTACCATCCCACATTTTGGACAGTGAACAATCGGAATTGGTTCACCCCAATAACGCTGACGATTAAAAGCCCAATCCTTCATTTTATAATTAATGGTCCGTTTGCCCAATTTTTCCTGTTCTAAAAAGTCAATTGTTTTCTGGATCGCATCCTTGACTTCCATTCCATTTAAAAAGCCGGAATTGACCATTTCACCCGAATCAGTATTGGTATAAGCCGCTTCGGTTACATCCCCGCCTTTGATAACTTCAATGATGGGTAAGTCAAATTTTTTGGCAAAATCCCAATCTCTTGTATCATGGCCGGGAACGGCCATAATGGCCCCGGTGCCATATCCCATCATGACATAGTCGGCGATAAAAATCGGAATTTCGGTATTGGTCACCGGATTAATAGCCTGGATGCCTAAAATCCGCACCCCAGTTTTATCCTTAGCCAGCTGAACCCGTTCAAATTCTGTTTTGCGCTTGGCCTGTTCCTGGTACGCGACCAGTTCAGTCAAATTGGTAATCGATTCAGAAAGATCACTAATCAGCGGATGTTCGGGAGCAATAACCATAAAAGTCGCCCCAAATAAGGTATCCGGTCGAGTCGTAAATACGCGCAGGGCTTTGTCATAGCCAGCAATGGTAAAATCGACTTCCGCCCCCACTGACTTGCCAATCCAGTTTTCCTGTTCCAGACGGATCCGAGGCAGATAGTTAACGTCATCCAGACCTTTTAACAGCTCTTCGGCATAGTTCTTGATTTTCAGGAACCATACATCTTTTTCCATTTGCACCACTTCGCTACCACAACGGTCACACTTCCCGTCCCGGAAATCCTCGTTGGACAGCACCACTTTGCAGCCGTTGCAAAAATTGACATAGGTCCGGTCTCGAAACGCCAGGCCATGCTTAAACAACTGTAAAAAGATCCATTGCGTCCATTTATAGTATTTCGGATCGGTGGTATCAATTTCTTTATCCCAGTCAAAGGCATAACCAATCCGTTTTAGTTGATTAGTGAATACGGCAATGTTTTCATCGGTCACTTCCCGGGGATGACGACCAGTTTGAATGGCGTAGTTTTCAGTTGGTAAACCAAAGGCATCCCAACCAATCGGAAAGAGGACATTAAATCCTTCCATACGACGTTTTCTGGCAATCACCTCTAGCGATGTATAAGCTCGAACATGACCAACGTGGAGCCCCACCCCGGAAGGATAAGGAAATTCAACCAACCCATAAAATTTTTCTTTGCTTGAGTTTTCTTCGGTCCGAAACGTTTCATTCTCTTCCCAATACTTTTGCCACTGTTCCTCTATTCGTTTATGCTCATACGTTGACATATTTCCTCCATTTACTCGTTTCTATTTATAATTTACCAGTTTTCGCTGTTTTTTATAATTCGCACACCTTAACCAACTGCGAAAAAAAAATCCGCTCCCCCGATAAGGGACGAACTTTTCCTGTCTCCTAATGATCTTCATTCCTCATTATAAATAAGGGCGGAACCGCTGTCAATGATTTGTGCTTTTTTTTCGCTTATGGTATACTGTACCACAGAAAACTTACAAAGGAGCATTTATGTATCCCTTACTTAAAATCAATAAGAAAAAGATATTAGACAATACTAAAGCCATAATAAAACGGACCAAAAAAATGAATGTTGCGGTCACCGCCGTCACCAAATGTAGTGGCGGAAACTTAGAAGTTGCCCAGGCCTTCCTTGATGGGGGTGCCACTTCGATTGGTGATTCCCGTATTAAAAATCTTAAAAATCTAGCCCCGTTAGCCTGTGAAAAATGGCTAATCCGGGTCCCCATGCCCAGCGAGGTCAATCCTACTGTTGCCTATGCTACCCTATCAGTAAACAGTGAAATAAAAACCATCCGGCTATTAAACCAGGCGGCAAAAGCCCAGGGCAAAATCCATGGCATCCTCTATATGCTTGACCTTGGCGATCTGCGTGAAGGACTCTTTATCGGTGATGGCAATTCGGTAAGTCCTGAAATCGAGGCGTTAATTTCAGCCTCTTTTACAAAGCTCGATCAGGATCTTGGCGAAATTAAGGCCATGGGAAACATCCACCTTCGAGGCATCGCCACCAACGCCACCTGCGTTGGTGCCACAATTCCTACTCCCCTGACTTTCGGGGCTTTTTTCAAGGTTAAAAAAATACTTGAAGAAAAATATCAGCTTCCCTGTGAGATCGTCTCCGGTGGTAATTCCAGCGCTTATTATCTGGTCGATAATGAAACCCTGCCCGCCGAAATTAATAATCTCAGGCTGGGAGATGTGATTCTCTTTGGCCGGGAATCCGCCTATTATCATTGCTATGATTATCTCCATCAGGATGCTTTTATTCTGGATGTGGAAATCCTCGAGCTGCAAGATAAACCCACCTATCCGGTTGGCGAAATCGGCCGCAACGCTTTTGGCGAAATCCCCACCTTTGAGGACAAGGGAATCCGGCGCCGGGCCATCTGTGGTCTGGGTCGTCAGGACACTGACACCGACCACATCTTTCCTGTGGTTCCCGGACTAACCATCGTTGGCTCCAGTTCCGACCATCTGGTTATCGACGTCACCGATGCTAAAGCCACCTATGCGGTTGGCGACATCATCAGCTTACGCTGCGACTACGTCGGTGCTCTTCACGCCGCTACCTCATCCTATGTTGACAAAATTATAATCACCCAATAAAAAGAATTAAACAAGGAGAATTATTGATGAAAGACGAAACCAACTATCGTATCCCCTTTGACGTTTTAGAAGCATTCATGACTGACGCCTTAAAAGGCATCGGGGTTCCCGAAGAAGATGCCAAAATCTGTGCGGATATATTGATCAGTTCCGATAAACGTGGTATTGATTCTCACGGCATCGGCCGTTTAAAACCGATCTACTATGACCGGATCAAGCAAGGCATTCAAAAGCCCGTAACTGAATTTGAAGTGGTCAAAGACACCTTCACCACTGCCGTCATTGATGGCCACGATGGCATGGGCCATGTGATCGCCAAAAAAGCGATGCAAATGGCCATTGATAAAGCCAAGGTTTACGGCATGGGGATGACCGTGGTCCGAAATTCCACTCATTATGGTTTCGCTGGCTACTATCCGCTGATGGCCATCGAAAACAACATGATCGGGATGACCGGCACCAATGCCCGTCCGTCTATTGCCCCGACCTTTGGCGTCGAAAACATGTTAGGAACCAACCCGATCACTGTTGGTGTACCCAGTGATGAACCCTTTCCCTTCGTTCTGGACTGCGCTACCTCAGTTTCCCAACGGGGTAAAATAGAAGTCTATGACCGCGAAAACAAGGACCTACCTGATGGCTGGGTCATCGATCGCCAGGGAAACAGCCGAACTGATACCAAACAGATCCTCATCGATTTAGTCAAAGGCGAGGCGGCCTTAACACCACTTGGTGGCATCGGCGAAGATACCGGCGGCTATAAGGGTTATGGGTATGCCACCTTTGTCGAAATCCTCTCGGCAGCTCTCCAAAGTGGTTCTTTCTTAAAAGGACTGCTGGGTTTTGATGCCAACGGTAAGGCCCAGCCCTACCACCTGGGTCATTTCTTTATCGCCATCAACATTGAGAACTTTACCGAGCCAGAATCTTTTAAGAAAATTACTGGCGATATCTTAAGAGACCTGCGAGCCTCTGAAAAAATGCCCGGGCAGGAACGAATCTACACTGCTGGTGAAAAAGAATACGATGCCTGGCTGGATCGCAAAGATAAGGGGACACCGGTCAATGATGCTTTAATTAAAGATATCCTCGACATCAAGGCGGAGCTGGGTTTAGATCAGTACCACTTCCCATTTGAAAAATAATTAGATAACGATGATAACAAAAAAGAAACGGCGTCAAGTGGGTGTGTCTTAGGGATTTTTAATCCCGGAAAAATATCGGCATAGTTTGGTATGTATTACCGGCTATGCCGATTTTTCTTGTTCGGTGGTGGATGTAGAAACCGGTGGCTCAAACCCACCAATACAGTTATAAACGATTTTGATACGCTGGACTCGTCTGCCATCAACGTGCTCTGCTTTGTAAACATAGATTTTTTCAATGAACTCGCGGATAATTGCGGCTGTGAGTTCTTTTATATCGGTGTACTTTCTCACCAAAGTGAGGAAGTGGTCAACACCCAATGCACTGTCCTTTTTGACAGTCATGGTAGATTTCAGTTCTGCCACGCGGCTTTCGAGGGTCTGCTGCTCAGCTTCATAGTTTAAGGTCATCTTGGCAAAACGCTCATCAGAAATTTTACCCTCAATATTGTCTTCATAGAGCCTTTGAATAATATCATCCAGCTTGCTGACGCGAGCCAGTGACTGCTCTAATTCCCGTTTGTCGTCACGCAAACTTTTATCGAGGTCTTTCCTCGTTTTCATGGTAACCATCTGCACAAATTCATCCTCGTGGTCTCTGGCATAAGCGGTTATCCGGCGAATGCCTTCAAGGAGCAATTCCTCAACGATCACATTGCGTATCTGGTGAGAACTACAACCGCCTTTAATCTTTCGGTAGGTAGCACACACAAAATGCTCCTTGTCATGCTCCCAACCTCGATGACGCACTTGGTACAGCTTGGCACCGCAGTCGGCACAGAAAAGCATACCGGAAAGTATTGGCATTTCACCCATCGGTGTAAACCTGCGTCTGCCATCGCGAATTTTTTGCACGATGTCGAATATTGGCGCATCAATAATCGCTTCGTGGGTATTCTCAAAAATCTGCCAATCTGAGGGGTCATTCTTCATTTTCTTTTTATTCTTATAGGACTTATTATAAGTTTTAAAATTAACCGTGTGTCCTAAATACTCCTGCCTTGAGAGAATAGTAACAACAGTGGCACTTCGCCAGATATAATCATCATCATGACCTCTGTTGTCTGGAATATTGATTCCATTTGCCTTGGCATGAGCCGTCGGATTCATTATCCGGCGTTTGCTGAACTCTTTCGCTATCTGTGTCGGGCCATAGCCTTGTATACACAGTTGAAAAGCTTCTTTTACCACTTTGGCGGCATTTTCATCGACAATCCAATGGGTCTTGTCTTCAGGGTGTTTGATATAACCATAAGGCAGATTCGTGCACAGTGACTTGCCGGACTGACCTTTTGACTTAAAAACCGAGCGGATTTTTTTGCTCGTATCCTTGGCATACCACTCGTTGATGATATTAAGGAACGGCGTAAAATCGCTGTCCTGCTGATTGGCACTGTCCACGTTGTTGTTAATGGCGATAAAGCGAATATCAGCACCGGGAAATAACACTTCAGTGTAGTAGCCGACTTTAAGGTAATCTCTACCGAGACGGCTCATGTCCTTTACAATGACGGTGCTGACGGAACCTTCTTCTAACTGGGAAATAAGGTGCTGCCAGTCCGGGCGGTCAAAATTCGTACCACTGTAGCCATCATCAACAAAGAACTTTGTGTTTCCAAAACCGTTGTCATCGGCGTACTTCTGTAAAATAGTCTTTTGGTTTTTAATGCTGTTAGAATCACCCTGAGACTCGTCATCACGAGAAAGGCGACAGTACAGAGCGGTTATTTTATCATTATTCTTCACAGCAGTAGATGACTGTCTGTTTTTCATGTTTACCTCCTCTCCGACAGTCTTCAAGCGGTACCCTATATTCCCGTACTACTGCGAAGAAGTCAACTGAAATTGGGCTAAGAAGCTTTTTTTATTACAAGGTTTGCCGGAGCATTTAGGATCATACGTTTTAGCTTGTCGTAAGCCGTTTCTTTGGCAGTGCTGCTGACAGCCGATTCGATAATGTAGAGCGTGTCACCAATTACTTTTTGGGTAACACAGATTGTTTTTTCATCCATAGGGATTCCTCCTTTCTGCCTTTGGGGGTGTGGGGGTGGTCTGATCTCTGTACCTTTTTACCTGGTCAACGGGTTGGGGGTAACGCGTAAAAGTTCGCGGTTTCAAAGGGGGTATTAAAAATTTAATCCCGATAAAATGGATATAATGGTGCTAAATGCTGTGTGAATTGTATCTTGAAAAAGCATATTTTTAAAGAAAATAAGCACAGCAGACTATTCCACTGTGCCTTTTCACTTTTTTTAACCGTTGGTTTCGGTATTCATCTGAATTACCTTTATGGTTTCCGGGCGGACAAGTTTTCCATCAAGGAACTCATAGGCCAAATACCCAAGCTGATCGAGTGTTGCGAACTTTTCGGACAGGGTGCGAACACCGATAGGCCTTCTACCGATAATCCAGTAATAACTGAAGTCACCGAAAGCGATAGGCTTTGAACCTGAATCTGTATCCGGCATAAATTCGGAGAAGATTACTTTCTTGCCCAAAATGGTATCGTCACTGTCGCGCCAGAGGTAGTTCCCGGCACTGTCCTTAAGGGTGCGTAGAACTAGAGCCGTTTTATCATTCATGAGCCATAGGCCGTTTTTACGATACTCCGGCTTTACCGAGAAGTACAAGTCAATAACACTGTCATAGCTGATTGCATCAATAGTCGCAGCGACTTCCGCTCCACCGGTGGCATTTAGAATCCCTGTGGGCATTTCATTTCCGTTGCCGTTGATAAAGGCATTATCCTCGGCCCTGCCGAAGTTTCTGGCAAAACGATTTATTAGATGGTTTTCAAGATTGAAGCTGACATCACGGATAAAGGCATCATCCATTTTTACCAGAGCAGCCAGTTTCCAACTGTTTACGGTACTGATAGTGAAATCTTCAAGGCCGTCATAAATAGGGATGGCTTCATTTTCCGCTACCCATTGGGCAAGATCACTACTGTCCTTTGCAAAGATACGGTAGCCGGAGCCGTAAGCCTTTATGACCGTACCGATAGTACGAAACAGGCTTTCTTTTTCAAGGGCAGCCATATATTTATTATCCGATGTATTGGGCATTGTATACAGACTGGTTCCGGCGCTGAGACCCTTTGCGAGTTTATCGTAACTGCTGTCATGGCCACGCATTGCATTCCAAAAATGTTTGTCATATTCCGGAGAACCGGTAAAAGGTAATCTTTCAGTGTAAGTGCTCATAAGTTGTTCCTCCTTATTTCTTGTCACAAACAGGGCATCGGTAAAGCCCCAGTTCGTTATAATTGATTGGTGCACTGATTGGCTTAAGCATAGCACTTTTGCAATCCGGGCAATGAATATCGTAAGCAAAAGCCATTTCCATAGTATGATCCTGTTTTGCATGAAGACGATAATACTTGTGCAGTTTTCCTTGCCGATCCGCTGTGATGCAATCAGCAAGGAATAAATCACACCAATTCGCTGCATATTCATCAGAGTAATATGAGTGTTGCGGTCGAAGGAGCGTTCCTTCTTTGTTCATTTTTATAAGTGGATAGTTTGCCATGTTTGAATTCCTCCTAGAATTATTGTTGTGGGGTCTTTTTCTGAAACATTTTTTATGAACCGTCTTTTTCCGATCCTCCTTCGCATTTAAATTTAGTAGCAGTGGTAGCAGAACTGGTAGCAGTGTTTTTGGCTGCTGCTACTGCAAAAAAGCTTGTTATATCACCGTTTTCGAGGGGTTGGTAGCAGAAGTAGCAGTACTGGGCGTTTTAATATCCACACACCAGATAATCTTTACATCCTTTTATTCTTCTTTACCAACTTTTAAGAAATTTTGCCAAGAAGTGAAAAGAACTGCTACAACTGCTACCAATAACCTTGAAAGCCAGTTCTGTGGGCATTTCACGTGGTAGCAGTTGTGTTTTTTACTGCTACCGGTACTGCTACTACTGCTACCATTTTTATAAGAATTCAGTCTCGTCATAACCATATTCCCTTGAAAACTGCGCTTTTGCTTCGAATGTGAGCGAATAATCCCGGTAGTAGGTATTGCCATTCTGCCGGGTGGTGATTGTGGCGTAATCTGCTCCCAGGTATGAAGCAAGAGCCTCCCGAAACTCCTTTGCTGTTTTTGAAAAGCCGTTATTGTTTTCGCGGCACCAGCCTTGATAAACCTTGTAGATGCGGCCAGTGGTGCAGTGCCTGTTTATTTTTCCATCTGGCCATTCACCCAAACACTCCTCATAAAAGGAGATGACCGTATTGTTTTCCATCATATATTTTTCTCGTGCGAGGCTGACGATGCCTGGTTCGGAGAACCGGTAGCCGTTGACAATAACCTGTTGCAGAGCCTTAATCGCCTTATAGACGATACCATCACGCTCGGCATACATTTTGTCAAGGAGCGTTTTATCCTGCTTGTTTTTTGGAATGACGTTAAGACAACGGACTACCATAATGCGGTCATAGACCCATTTGCCATCATCACCGCCAAATTTGGGCAGTCTGTTCATGCAAAACCAGAGTAGACCGTTATAGGTAAACTCAAAAGCTTGTTGCCCTTTGAATTCGGCATACAGGCTGTCGCCGCCAGTAATTTTCTTAAAGGTTTTCAGTTCATCTACTGACAGAAAGCTCATATCTGAGCTACCAGCAAGGCGGGTGCCGTAAACTGCGCCGGTGCCGAATCGGGCTTCCATTTCTTTAAGGTCAATGCCGATAAAATTTCCTTTACCCAGCAAGCGTTCGACAAGGCTCTTTAACTGAGATTTGCCGGTATCACCATCGCCAACAAGAAAAAGTGCCTTTTTCAGCCTCCACCCTTTGATGTTGGAAATGCATACACCGATAAACTCAAGGAGCAGTTGCTCAATGGCCCTATCGCCGCCCGTGAGGGTATGCATATAGCGGTCAAACACCAGTGTGGGCATTTCTGTTCCCGTCCAATTACATGGGATTTGTATCGTAGAGAGGATTTCCGGGCTATGTGGCACAAGAATGACATCATTCTCAGTGATGCGGAGTAAACCATTGCTGAAATTAATCAAATCCTCATCGGCATTCAAATCCTCCTGACTGACATAATTCAGATCGGTGGTGATATGCTGCAGGGTTTCATTGACCTTTCCCATTTTGACAAGTTCTTCATCATAATCGGCAATGTACTGTTTGATAATGCCCATCAGCATATTGTCGGCATAAAGCCGATAGCAGCCATTTTCATAGACATATTTCATAAGACCCTGCTTGCCGTTATCCCTTACAAGCGCATAGCAGAGGTGTTCTCGCACGTACTTTGCAAGGAGCGGTACACTGACATAAGCTTCGCCGGTCGGCTCGTTAAACTTGATAAAATGCGGATGATCCATCTTGGATTGATGGAAAGTGCCATGACAGGCTTCAATCCCGGTAGCGATGGTAGCCTCTCTGTAATCATCGCGCTCCCATTTTTCGCGATAAAGAGCAGAGCTGCGGAAAATATCATCAATAGCGGCAGGATCAGGCCCGGTGCGAAAGGCGATCAAGGCACATAACGCAGCATCTGCTTCTGACGGCGAGCCATACCCGGAGATATCGCCATCATCATATAGTTTTTTGAACTTCTCGCCGTTTTTCTGTTTGCGGAGATTACAGACAATATCAAAGCTGGCGCGGTCACCGTCACGTTTTTCACTGTATTTTGTTTTCTCCGCTTTTCGCATATTTTTATCGAGAGTAAGTAGAACCGCAGCAGTGCTTTCTCTAAGCGGCTCATTTAAAATCACATCACCAGTAAAAGCTGCGAAGCGATTTGTCAGACCACCGACATACAATTCCAAGTGATTATTTGGATTTTTCATATAAAAGGCTTTATCCAGTCTGAGATTGCTGTTTTTATCTTTATATGTTGGCAATTTGTCCAAATTGCATTTGCCGTAAATATGGATACCGCCGCCGCTGACGGAACGCTCGGTATAGGCATTAAAACGTTCAAGCAACACCTGCACGAATGGGTCTGTGATAGGCTTGTGGTCAATGTCAAGAAAGAAGTAACCCAGCGGTATTACAAAGCCGACACCGGCAGCACTTAGTTTTTTCATCGCGGTGTCGGCTTCGTCGTAAGTTACCCACGTATGCCGGTACTTTTCATTTGTACCAGTCGCACCGCCACTGGCAGAAAAGGGAATTTTATTGATACGGTCACCGTCCATTTCCTTACGCCAGAGAAACCATATCTTCTTGTCCATCAGTTCCAGCATTGCATTTTTCATCTCGTTCACCTCCTCCCCATAAAATTTTTGTTTCATTATCTGTGTGCTGCGTTTTTGAGTAGCCATTCCTTATAGGCATCAACCGGAATTAAAATCCTCGTGCCAATTCGTATAGTTGGGAATCCCGGCGATTTTGCGAGTTCGTAGGCTTTCGGTAAACTTATGCCCATCTGGGCCGACAACTCCTGCACACTCATGGTTGTTTTTTCCATTGCTCTTTCCTCCTGATCTGATATTTGTTTTGGTTTCTACATCCACCATTCGCTATCATTCCTAAGGTAGCCACCTGTTCGTGGTCTCCTCGTATGCAATGTCAGTTGGTGCGCTCCGGTTTTTACCATCGTGGCGGCAGTACTGCAAAAGTATTATTTGCGGGCGGACTATTTAGTTGTCAATGAACCCCAAAACAAGGCGTTTTACAATTTGCTCTTGTATTTAATGTCATTGTACTGTATGATATAACAGAAAGCAAAAAACCAAATGTTACTCTTAATGTTACGGAGGTGTCACTTATGCCATACGATGGGATGGGAAATTATATCGAATCAAAAGCTGACAACACTTCTGATGTCATCGGCTTTGGGGATGTTGGCGGTATCGGTCAGTTGATATACCATACATTCAGATTTAAAGATTATGAATTTGAAGAAGGTGCCGGCGAATCATCGTACCTAAAACCGATCGTCTATAAAGGTCTGGAACCGGATTTAGATAAGACAAACGGATTCTCCGGAAAGGAATTGTTCCGGGAATTATATAATTTGGGCAGGAAAATAAACGACTTTTCGGAAAAAACGTCGTATGTTGATTTGGTTATTGAATTCTGTAAGGGTGTTGCCCATCCGTACTATATCGATACGGTCTATTCCTTGATGGCAGATAAACAGTTTGACATTGCAGATGATGGTGAAATGATTGAGAGGGAGTCTTTGTTCAGTCTCGCCAATTTTATGCGTGACCTTGAAAGCTTCTATATAGCCACACAGTTTTATTTTGCGTTAAAAAAGGTATGTGCAGGTGACGGTGACGACGCTTTTGAATTAGCACAAGAAGGCAAGTTCTTTGAAGGTCTGCCGTATTTTGAAAAATATAAGCGTGAAGAATGCTTTCAAGAACACACGTTAAAAAAAGCAGATATCACTTCTCAGCAATTGCTTGATGAAATGATTGCTGAGCGGAAAAAGTCAAAACATCAAGAGCATAAAGAGGTTACTTGGTTTGCTCGTGAGCCATTCGACTATTATGAGGAACTACGGGATCAGTTGATGGATATGATACCGGATTTTCACATGAGATTGAAAATCAATCCGAGGAATAATCAAGTAGTCTTTGCTGCCGATGTTCATTCTGTCTTTGATATTTGTTGGTACACTCTTGCTCGTATGATTGTTGACTTCGGCCCACCGGAAGAAGGCGGACGAACAAGGGAACTAAAAGAAGGTGCGCTCATTACCTGCTTGCACTGTGCAGAAGCTTTCATTCGTGATAACAATCGTCAACTTTACTGTAAAAAAGTCGAATGCCAAAGGGCACATAATGCAGCAAGGCAGCGGAAATATCGTGCTAATAAAAGGTTGGCAGAAACAAAAATTAAGAATAAGAATTAAAATAGACCAAAAGCTATGTGTCTTTGGAGAGCATAGAAACCATTTGCAGAGTCTTAGACAAGCAAGGTTGATGATATTTTAGAATTTGTACCCGATGGGATGCAAGATGGAGGGAAAGATAATGATAAAAGATGTAATAGCCGCTAATGAAAGGGTGACCCTTAACCAAAAAGAAATAACGGTTTTAAAAGAAACCTTTCCATCATGCTTTAGAGCAGATGGATCGTTTGATATGGTTCGCTTTTCAGAATATTTGAAAGATAAAATTGATATTTCACATGAGGGATATGAATTGAAATTCCTCGGAAAAAGCTACGCAAAAATGCTTGCGTCACTGGATACTGAAACAGTTGTAGTGCCTGATGATGCCCATAATTCACTTCCGGAAAATTTAAATAGTGAAAATATTTATATTAGTGGTGACAACCTTGATGGTTTGAAACACCTGCTAAAATCCTATGCAGGACAGGTTAAGTGTATCTATATTGACCCACCGTACAACACTGGTTCAGACGGCTTTATATATAATGATAAATTTAATTTTACGGTCGATGATCTTGTTACTAAATTAAGCATTGATGAAGATCAAGCACAGCGTATTCTTGACTTAACACAAAGAGGTAGTGCTTCTCATTCGGCATGGCTCATGTTTATGTATCCTCGATTGCAGTTGGCAAGGGATTTGATGAATGATAATGGTGTAATATTTATTTCAATTGATGATAATGAGAAGGATAATTTAAAGCTTTTGTGTGATGATATTTTTGGCGAAAATAATTTTATCGCTTGCATCATAGTACAGTCTAATAAGAGAGGTCAAACATACAAGCAATTAGCAAAAACCCATGAGTATTTGCTAGTTTATATAAAAAACGAAAATGTCATCCTTAATGAGCTACAAAAGGGTGCTGGTTCATTTAACAAACAAGATAATATTGGTGAATTTGAAGAACGAGAACTTAGAAATAGGAATCCTAAATTTGGTCGTTTCAATCGTGCGAATTTATTCTATCCAATATATGCGAATCCTAATAAAAAAGATAATTGCGGATATTACCCAGTATCACTCGAAAAGAATGAGGATTTTAACGTAGAAATATTACCATATAACAGCGAAGGCGGAGAAAGTTGTTGGCGTTGGGGTCAAACTAAATTCAATAACAATAATATCCCGGAATCCTCAATGGATAGTGATGTTGTTGCAAAATTGAAATCAACTGGAGAATATGGATGCTATGAAAAATATAGAAAAGGAACTTATAAGGCAAAAACCATTTGGTATGAAGATAATTTAGTCGGTGATTTGGCTGATGAAGATGATGATATTTGGGAAGAAACAGGTGTTATTACGGAGCAAGGTTCTAAGGAACTGGGTGTTTATGAAATGGCAGATGCATTTGATTTTCCAAAGCCAACTTATTTGCTAAAGAAAGTAATGCAAATCGGTGGAGATAGTAATGCGATTTTTGTTGACTTTTTCTCTGGTTCTGCAACTTCAACAGAGGCTCTAATGACACTGAATGCAGTAGATAATGGCAATCGAAAAATAATAGCTATTCAATTACCAGAAGACCTTGATCATAAATTAGAACTGACCGCAAAAACAGAAAAGCCAAAAGTACAGAAGGTTCTTGATTTTTTAGATTCAATAGGTAAAAGGCATTCTCTTGATGAAGTTGGACAGGAACGAATTCTTCGAGCTTCAAAGAACATTAAAGAAAAATACCCTGACACTACTGCTGACCTCGGTTTTAAACACTACACATTACAAGAAGTGAACCCGGCAACATTAGATAAGATGGAGACCTTTGATAACAGCGGATTTGTTACCGATACAACGGTGTACGACGAATTTGGGGCCAAAACTGTTTTGACAACATGGCTTGTGCGTGATGGATACGGATTTAACAATGATATGGAGAGGGTTGACTTTGCAGGTTATGCTGCATATTGGTGCCGTAATCATTTGTATTTCATAAATCCTGGCTTGACTGAAGATGCAATTAAGGCTCTCGTAGAAAAATATAATTCACAGGGGAGCTTTAATCCGCAAAATTTAATTCTTTTCGGATACAGTTTTAACTATGTTGAGATGGAGAATTTAAAGACGAATGTCAAAATACTCCGTGATTCAGAGAAAAACTTAAAAATCAATCTCGACATCAGATACTAAGGAGGTACGGATTTTGGAACTAATACTAGAAAGAGAATTAGCACATCAGCAGAAAGCTGTTGATACTTTGGTTTCTGCATTTGAAGGCGTGGGAATCACAAAACCGCTTCTTGCATATGAGAATCCTACCTTTGACAATAAAGACCTTCGCTTGATCCATAATATTATGGAAATACAAAATAATATCCGTGGCGATTACCGTGGTCGTCGTGATGAAGGTGAATACCTTAATCTTGATGTAAAAATGGAGACTGGAACGGGAAAGACCTATGTGTATACTCAAACGATCTATGAGATGCATAAACAATATGGCTTTAATAAGTTTATTATTGCTGTTCCCTCTTTAGCAATAAAGGCAGGCACAAAGCAATTTATATCTGATAGCTATGTAAAACATCATTTTTCCGATGCTTGCGGGTACAACTGTGATATTGAATTAGGTCTATTGGAAAGCGCAAAGCAAAGGAAAAAAGGCTTTCTTGCTATGCCTTCCCCAATTCGTGATTTCGTAACCGGTTCTTGCCAGAATGCAAATAAAATTTACGTGTTACTCGTTAATATGCACTTACTGACCAATGGTAATATGCTCACTCGTTCCGATTATGATTATCTTGTAGAGGGTTTTTATAGACCATTTGATGCCCTCAAGGCTACAAAATCAATTGTCATTATTGATGAACCACATAGGTTTGCAAGAGACCAAAAAGCTTATAAAGCTATTGCTGAAGAATTACAGCCTCAGATGATTATTCGCTTCGGTGCAACATTTCCAGAAGTGTCGGAGGGTCGTGGGCGCAATAAGGTCACCTACAAAGATTTAAATAATCTAGTGTATGAATTAAGTGCCTGTGACTCTTTTAATCAGAACTTAATAAAGGGGGTGGCAAAGGAACATTTCGAGCCACTTTCACAGAAAGAAGAAAAAGTAAAATTAACAACCGTTGTATCCAAGACTTCGGCCACTTTTCATTTCAAAAAACGTGACGTAGATACAAAAACATTCACGCTTTCAAGTGGTGATTCCTTATCTATCATAGACCCGGTATTCGAAGGAATTACTATCTCAGCTATTGGAAAGAATTTTATTGAGCTTACCAACGGGCAGGTGAAATTTATGGGTGAAGAATTCAATACTGATATTTACTCTTCTTCATATCAGGAGCAGATGGTAAAATTGGCAATTCAGCGTCACTTCGAAACGGAACGTCAGAATTTCTCCGGCCGGCAGTTCAAGATAAAAACACTGGTGTTATTCTTTATTGATGATATTGCCTCCTATAGAGAATCTGATGACGGCAAGATGCCGTACCTCAAAGAAATGTTTGAACGCTTGCTACTTGAAAGGCTGAATTCATTGATAGGGGAATTGCCGGACAGCGAGAATGAATACAGAGAATATTTAAAAGCCAGTGCTGCAAATATAAGTGCCTGCCATGCAGGATATTTTTCACAGGACAATAATGATTCTGATGAGGCAATAGCCCAGGAAGTTGATGAGATTCTTCATAATAAGAAGGGGCTAATATCTCTTTATAATGAAGACGGAACATACAACACAAGGAGATTCTTATTTTCTAAGTGGACGTTGAAAGAAGGATGGGATAATCCTAATGTGTTTACCATTGCAAAATTGCGTTCAAGTGGCAGTGAAAACAGTAAGCTACAAGAAGTAGGACGAGGATTGCGCCTTCCAGTTGATGAAAACGGAAACCGTATATCCAATGAAGAGTTTAAGCTAAATTATATCGTGGATTTTACAGAAGCTGATTTTGCACAAAAATTAGTTGACGAAATCAACGGTGAATTACCAATAACATTAGTATTGAACACTGATGATTTGGATAAAGTTGCAAAAGCAAGAGATGTTGATCCAGATGACTTGTTTACTGAGTTGTTACTCAAAAAGTATATAAACAGGAATTACGAAATTCGTTCTGAGAATAGAGATGCTTTCTTTGCTGAGTATCCAGAGTTTACAAGCGGTGTAAATAGCAACAAGGTAACCGATAATAATAAGAACAAATCACAGCAAATTAAAATCAGAAAAGCTGTATATCCTGAGCTTAAAGAACTTTGGGAAACAATTAATCAAAAATACTATCTTTTTTATGAATCGGATTTGGAATATGAAATAACACAAGCGTTGCATGACATACTTAGGAAAAATGATGTATTTGGAAATATAACTGTTTATAGCCAACGGGATGAAATGACCACTGATGGTAAAAAGATGTGCTTGCAGGAAGTTTCTGGAGTTTCCTATTCTTTAAAGAAACCGTTAGCGTATCATGAATTTATCAAAAGAATCAATAGTCAAACAAGTATTCCGATTACGGTCATTCATGATGCCATGTGCAAATTGGCTGCAGAAAAAACAGTACTTCCAGAACATATAAATGATTATTCAGCTGCTAATATTATTCGGAGTTTTACAGATTGGCGAATTCAAGAAACACAGACTAGATTTCGCTATGCTCGTTCGACACAACCTGTTAATGGAACTGCATTAACTTATAAAGATGGGTCTCCTAGAGAAATGATAAAACAGGGAACTATCGGCACTATGTTTGTTGAGGGCACTCCTTCAGAGAAATATCTATATGACAAGATCGCTTTTGATTCACCATTGGAAAAAGACAATATTTTGATGACAGGAACAGGAATTGATGAGGTCGTGGTATACGGTAAAATTCCAAAATCGAGTATTTCCATTCCTACAATTGTTGGAGAAAACTACAGCCCTGATTTTATGTACGTGGTGAAAAAAAGCGATGGTACTAAAGAATTAAATATTGTAGTTGAGACTAAACTTGTAGAAAACAAATCTACTCTACGAGGTATAGAAAATGCCAAAATTAAATGTGCTGAGGCATTCTTTAAGCAGTTAACCATTGATGGTTATATGGTCTCATTCCATACACAGTTAAGTAATAAAAAAGTTAAACAAATAATCGAAGAAGTAATAAATACATAATGCGAAAGACCACACAAAAGGTATTATCCTTCGGTGTGGTCTTTACTTGTGCCCTCCGCTTGAAGAGAGTCGGTCAAAAATTTATTTGTTTTCTTAAATCCCTAAGTTGAACGCCCTCAAAGCCGTTTCTTTTTTGTTTATCTTAGCTAAATTTTTCTAATAGGTTTCAGCAAATAGTTCAAAATAAGCCTGGGCATGTTTACAGGCCGGACATACAGCTGGTGCTTCGGAACCTTCGTAAATATAACCGCAATTACCGCATTTCCATTTCACATCGCTAAACCGTTTGAAGGTTCGACCCAGCTCAATGTTAGCCGCTAATTTTAAATAGCGGGTTTCATGGGCTTTTTCAGCAATACATACTTCCAGCCAGGTCTCGGCAATCTCATCAAAGCCTTCTTGTTTTGCGATTTCAGCAAATTTTGGATAAAGCTCATTCCATTCTTCATTTTCTCCTGAAGCGGCATGCAGCAAATTGTTTTTCGTGTCTCCAAGAGCAACTGGATAAGTGGCGTTTACTGAAAGTTCAATCGCGTTGCCCATGGTATACTCGTTATCTGTAATATGTTTATAAAATAATTCACCATGCTCTTTTTCATTACCTGCGGTTTCTGTGAAGAATTCACTGATTTGAACATAGCCCTCTTTTTTGGCGATTGATGCAAAATACGTATACCGCATTCTTGCCTGGCACTCGCCAACAAAAGATGCCATCAAATTATCTAACGTTTTTGTTCCTTTTAATTTACCCATTTTTTTCTCCTTTATAATGATTATAAACTTACTTTCAATATATACCCGATTTCACAAAATTTAAACATTCTTGATCATTCGGGTTTATTTAACTGGTCAATAAACTGAATAAGCGCCTGGGCCGCCAAAAAAGGACCATTCTGTTCATAACCGGGAATCCCCAACTGGGTTCTAATCATCCCAATTTCAACGCCGGTTTCGCGCATTTTCTTGAAGGTCTTTTTGGCGATCTTTTCATGTTCCTCTTTAAACTGTACTGCGCCAAAGGGATTGGCAAAATAGGTGGTTGTTATTCCCACTTCTCCGGTAGTACCCTTGGCCATCCGCTTACCTTCACAAAATACTGCGTAGGCCTCATCCAAATCATCAAACATTTCGATGGGCGGTGTCGTGTCGCTAATTTCTTCGTAGTTATTAATATAGAAGACAAAATCAACCCGAGTCGATTTTGATATTTCTTCATAAGACATTTGCGGTACAATAACCCGTGCATTAACAATATTCGGGTTCATAAAAATACTACGATCCATGGTACTGTAGGCATATCCGGGCTGAAGATCATCTAACCGAACAAAGGCGCCAATTTCAGTTCCTACAGCCATTAACTCCCCTTCCTTATTAAAGTGGAGAGAACCCATATCATCAATTAGAATATCAAAATCGCAAGCCAACTCCTTGGGGAGTTTATTGATGGCTTCCAAGGTTTCTGATTTGCCAGCGCCACTATCGCCAATTAGCATGATATTTGCTGATTTCTTTCCACCAAGCCGAATTTTGGCAAAGGCGCCGTGAACTGGCATGGCTTTCTTTTCGATTTGGATGATATTATGAAGGGTAAGCATCATTTTTTTCATATAACCAAAATAGTCAATTTGAGGGCTATCTGGTAAAAGTCCATAATATACCTCGTCTTCTTTGGCAACAAATCCCAGTTTTTCATCGTCTTCAAAAATCGACTCATCCAGGCCAAAGAAAACTACCGCATCCGGCTTTTGTTTGGTAAATTCTTCCGGCGTCGCCATTTCAAAGAGATTAAACAAGCCAGCCCCTAGAGCCAGATATTCTTTTTGAACATAGACAATAGAAAGCAAACGACCCACCTTCACGGGAATGGCAAACCATTCGTCACAGTCCAGATAGAATTTCTGCAAGATCCGTTTGTCTTTTACCGGAAAGACCCCATCGCGTTTACTGGATTGGGTATAGAAAATAACGGGTGGTTCAAAAATCGCCTCCCAGATATAGGGCACCTTATACAATGAATCATTTTTACTTTTTACTTCACGATCAAATTTAAATTTATCCGTTAAAAACGCCACCTGAGCCCCGCTGGGCAGTTGCCGGTAGATACTGACGCTTTTTCCGGTAACATTGAAATGAATGTTTCGATATAAATCCAAGACCATCTTTTTGAAGGCATCATTATTAGACGCCAATGAATACGCCTTGGAACGTTTAGTATTCTCGTCAGCACTATACTCATCGGTTTTAATCATGAACCGCTTGATCGTTCGCCAATAGTTATAAAATCCTTCCAAAAATCCTAAGAATAGCTGCGAATACTCTTCATGTGTGACTTGAATATCAAAATAGCCTGATTTGATGATCTCTTCTAAGGGATTAATATTAAGTAGATAAATAAAATCGACGAATGCCGTTTCGTTAAATTCGCCTTTCTCATTTTCAAAGGGTTCTAAGGTCTTGATCAGATAGGATTTTTTTACAGTGAGTTCGTCGATAAAGGTTCTAACTAATTTCTTAAAAAGAGTTGACTTAATCAGTTGCCCAAAGCTTGTAAATTTTAAATCGCCTTTGATCAAAGCCGTTCGTTCCAAATTAATGTTTTTCGATTCCATGATGGCCTCCTATTTTATTATCGCTATTAATTCGTTAATGCTGGTAATCAGGTGGGTCGCCCCAGCCTGCCTTAGTTCATCTTCACTTCCAAAACCATAGGTTACGCCAACCGAGTCAATGCCAACTTCTTTGGCACCAATAATATCATAGTGCCGATCTCCCACCATCAGGACATGCTCTAAACTTTGCACATCATTATCTTCTAATAGATCAGTGATGATTTCTTTTTTATTGCTACGGGTACCGTCATTATAGGTACCATATACCCGGTCGATCTGGATATCAAGATTGAGCGTATCAATAATTTTCCGGGCATTGGTTTCATTTTTAGTTGTCGCCACACCCAGAAAACAGCCTTCTTGATAGAGGGTACGAACCGTCTCTTCGACACCTTCGTAAAGCTTGGCCCGAAACATTTCGCCATTACCAACATACTGCTCCAGATAAAATTCATAACCTTTTCTGGCGTCATCGAGAGAAAACCCATAAACTTCCTGAAAGGTTTTAAGAATCGGTGGCCCAATCAGCGGTTCGATATCCAGGATTTTCGGATTGGAAACCTTCATTTTTTTTAGCGCATATTCAAAAGAATTATGTATTGTTTCCTTTGAATTAACAAGGGTTCCGTCCAGGTCAAATAATATGTGTGAGTAGTACATTACATCTCCTTTTGCAAACATTCTTCTTAAAACATCAGACTGTGTTATTTGATTAATTATAATATAGATAGGCCTCTCCAACAAGACAAAATATTACACTTAACTGGATTAAATCGTTTAACACCGACATTTTCTTAGAAAATTGGTTAAATGTTCCTATCTAAAAGTATCCCTTTATTATATTGTAGCCAGTATGGGGACGTGATATAATATCAACACCAAAATTATTTAAGGAGGATTATAAAAATGATTGCTATACCAATTATTCTCGGTCTTATTGTGATCATCGGTCTGTGGCTTATTTTATCTCGAAATAGCTTTGTCAGTATTAAAAATCAGGTTGAAGAAGCTTTTTCCACCATGGATGTTTATCTTAAAAAGAGATACGATCTGATTCCCAACCTAGTTGAAACAGTCAAGGGTTATGCTACCCATGAATCTGAAACCTTCACCAAGGTAACGGCTGCCCGAACAGCGGCCATGAATTCAACCAGCATTGACGAAAAAATCGCCAATGAAAATGCTTTATCCGGCACCCTGAAAAGTCTTTTTGCAGTGGCGGAAGCTTATCCCCAACTTCAGGCGAATACAAATTTTCTGGATCTGCAACAACAGTTAAAAATGTTGGAGGATGAAATTGCCAACTCTCGCAAATATTATAATGCGGTTGTACGTACCATGAATACCAAGGTTGAATCTTTCCCCAGCAATCTGGTTGCCAGTATGTTCGGATTCAAAAAACAACCCTTCTTTGAGGTTGGTTCTGCCGAAGAACGCGAAAACGTTCAGGTTAAATTTAACTAAGCAAGTCGAATGCATTTAAAAGTTTGTTTATTACAGCAAAACTGACGGCGCGTTAAAGCGCTGTCAGTTAAAATTTATGGGAGGTAAACCATGTGAAAAAGCAAAGCACCTTGATACTTCTAAGCCTTCTTCTTTTAGGAATTCTTTTTCCCGGAAGCACCTTTGCGAAGGAGTCTTTTGATATCAACCAATATGATGTCACCATGAACGTTCAAGAAAACCACGCCTATGATATCGATGAACGTCTAACCGTTACTTTTTCTCAGCCCCTTCATGGAATTTATCAGTTTATCAATTATAAAGGTACATTTTATCGGGAAATTGATGGTCAATCTATTGAAACTCCTTACAACGCCCGCGTAACCAACATAACCGTTCCGGGATGGACTTACGAAACTTATACTGAAAATGACAGTTATGTAATAAAAATAGGTTCCGGCGATGAATATGTTAGTGGGACTCAGATTTATCCGCTCTCATTTAATTGGAACCCTGGTGATGATAAAATTGATTCTATGGACGATGTTTATTATGACATTATCGGACATCAAACAAACACCAATATTCTTGGTGGACATTTCGTAATTAATATGCCTAAAGCTTTCGATGCAAATAATGTAGAATTTTTAACCGGTACTTATGGAAGTCTCGACACAACTGCCGTTGATTTTTCAGTTAATGGTACAACCATCGAAGGAACATTAAACCGTCCACTCTTACCTAATGAAGGTGTTACACTAAAAATAAATTTACCCGAAGGTTATTTTGTCGGCGCTTTCACTGGTGACGAATTCTTACCATTTATGTATATCATTTTTGGTCTATCACTGCTTGGCGGTGCCCTAATCTGGTTTTTCGCCGGCCGCGATAAGAGACCGGTGGAAACAGTGGAATTTTATCCACCGCAGAATTTTACCCCCTCACAAATCGGTTTTATTGTCGATGGTGCCTTAGATAAACCTGAAGTAATGTCCTTACTCATGTATTGGGCCGATAAGGGCTATATGACCATTGAACAGGTGGATAAGAAAAAGTTCATCTTTCATAAGGTAAAAAACCTGCCGGAAACATCCGAGGATTTTGAGCACACCTTTTTTAACGGCATTTTTGATCAGAAAGACAGTTTTTCAACTGCTAGTGTTCCCGACAGCTTCTACGATACCATCGTAGCAACCAAGGAACAAATCAAAGGCTATTTTGATATCCCGAACAATCAGATCTTTACCCTGGCTTCAAAGGTTGGTCTGGCAATTATCAGTATCATTATGTCCCTGCCACTACTGGCTTATGTTATCAATAGCGCTTATAAAATCGGCATGTTTACGCCCTTTTTTGAAGGATTAATCTTTGTCGGCATTGTCTCCTGCTTTGCCGTTGCTCCCACCGTTTTGGGTGCTAATATCATTACATCAGCACTCCGAAACCGCAACGGAGTGGCCAGAAAAAAAACAGTGGGCCAGATGATTCTGGGCATCGTTATCTTGATCGTAGCGGCATTGATTTTGATCGTTATTAACATCCTGCTGGAATACAATTCCCTGCTCCCGGCTTTGCTGGCACTACTGACTACTTATGGCACCGCCTTTTTCCAGATAATTGCAACCAGGCGGACGGAAACGGGACGACTATGGCTGGGACAGGTTCTGGGCTTTAAAAATTTCATCGAAAAAGCCGAAAAGGATCGGATTCTTGCTTTAGTCAATGAAAATCCCCAGTATTTTTTCAATATTCTACCCTATGCCTATGTATTGGGAGTCACTGATAAGTGGGCCAAGAATTTTGAGTCCATTGCTATTGAACAACCCAGTTGGTATTATGGTACCACATATGGCAATAATTTCACCTCGTTATTGTTCGTTTCAAGTTTAACACGGAGTATGAACAGTATCGCATCTGATATTATTGTTCCGCCCAACTCCGGATCCGGTGGATTCGGCGGTGGTGGTTTCTCCGGCGGTGGCGGTTTCTCCGGCGGTGGTGGCGGTGGCGGTGGCGTCGGTGGCTGGTAATCACCCTTTCTCTAAAATCTAAACCGGCTGAAGATACCGATGACCATTCCGTTTTGAAACAATATTTTACCAATAAAAAAACGTCGAATCATTTTGATGATCCGACGTTTTTTTAGTTTCCTCTTTTTTGTTTCCTTACTAAACACTTTTGTTTTCATCCATTTGGTTAATTATTTCACTTGCCAGTGTTTCGGTAATAATCAGATGCTTAAAATAACCGGTTTTCAGCCCACTGATAATCGAAGCAACATTAGCTTCCTGAGGCACAAATCCGATGACATCTCTGACCCGGGCTAACTGCTCTAACGGAATTTGAATGGCGAAGTCATCCTCACTCGGAATTAATTCCCCCTGAGGATTAAAAAAATATGTGAGCAGGCAACCGACAGCCTTTTCTTTGATTAGTTTTCTGCCAAACCGCATTGCTGAACCATGGTCCGGTACTGAGGGAAAGCTTCCCAGGGTTATCAGTGCTGTTGTCGTCTTTTTCCAATAGTCTTCGATGCGTTTATAATCTTCAGTCGCCATCACCTGAACCTGCTCTTTGGCGGTGGCGGGAATGGCTGGGCAATTAAGAACTTGACCCAGGCGATCAGTTTTTTGAGCGAGCGCCTTGACCAGATCATCTGGGTGATAACCACGCTGGGGCGCCGTTATTGCGCCAATAAGCGGACAGATTACACCGCTATTAAGTTCTCCCGGACTTTTTTTAAATTTGGCAATAATCTTATCAATATTATAACCCCAACCCAAACCGAGTATCTTTGTTTTGGGCAAGAATTCCACGAGCACATCTGCCCCAATTTGATAAAGATCGTCCGGCAACGTCACCACACGACAGCTTTTTAAGTTAAAAATGTGACACAATTCATGTCTGATTCCTCTGATCGTACGATGGTAGGAAAGTACATCAATTTTTACGATCCCCGCTTTTCTGGCCTTATTTAAAAGGTAACTGACCGCAGGACGTGATATATCTAGATCTCTGGCAATTTCAGACTGGGTTTTGTTTTCCTCATAATATAATTGAGAAACATGTATTAAACGGCACAATTCTTTTTCTTTCAACAAATCACCTCACCTTGACGCTTTAAATGCAGATATAATATAACCCATTCATCAGCTTTTGTCAATTTTACGGATTTCCTTACAATTTAGTCCAGAGGAATCAAAATCGTGCATTTAAAGCGATCATCGAGGATTTGAGTCACCATGTTTCCTTCGTAATTTTTCAAAACCTGTTTAACATTAGAAATACCATAACCACTTTGATTGTCCTCAATCCGTTTGCTACTGACCATGTTATTCCCCGCTTTTTGAATCGTTGTCCGATCAATGGTGTTTTCAATGTCAATGAGCAAGCTCTCCCGCTTGTAGTACATATTAAACTTGATAATTTTGTCATGATTCTGCCGGGCATCCCGCAGGCATCCCTCAATGGCATTGTCCAGAACATTCCCCAGTATAATCGACAGATCGATACTGTTCATTTTCAGGTTTTCCGGAATCGCAATGTAATGATCAAAATTTATCTGATGATCAGATGCAACCTTGATTTTATAGTTTAGCAATGCATCGACCACATAATTTCCAGAACGATTATGATCCACCGCATTCTGAAGCAATTCGTGAAACTGCTTCAGGTAATCTTCGATTTCATCAAAAGCCTGATTCTTGATTAAATACTGCATGGTAATGATATGGTTGTTCATATCATGCCATAATCCTCTTACCTCATAGTTCTTTTCCAGCATTTCTTTATAGTGTTTTTGTTGGAGTTCCAACTGAACATTTGCCGTCTTATATTCATTTGTCTTTTTAGACTCATGATCCCATACTTTAAAGATTATGAAAATAACCACATTGATATAGACCAGGGCACCCAGTGAAGCGAATCCTACCAAATGCCGACCTTCAACATGAACATCAATAAGATAAAGGTTCATGCCGACAATTAAACTGATAACCGGAATACTAATCAGTATAATATTTCGAATGATTGAAGAATTCTTCATTCCATCGATCCCGCCATATACCGCGTGAAGGCATCGTAAACTTTCTGATTTCTTTTGGGACTGATTGGAATCATCACACCATTTTTTAATACTGCCATTTTCATCTTGATGCTTTTTACATTCTTGAGATTAACAATATAAGATCGATGACATAAAACAAAGCGAACTGGATCAAGCTCTTTTTGTAGTGCTGTGATCTTATCGTAGTATTCATACGCCTCATCAAAGGTAACGACTTTCATTTTTCTGCCAAGACTCTCAAAGTATAGTATTTCATCACTTTTTAAAAATATTTTTTCATTGTTTATATCAATTTCATAAAAATTAGATCTTGCGTTTTTTATGTCATTTTCCAGTTTTTCTAAAACTTGAAATAATTTTTCTTGCGGGAATGGTTTTAATAAAAAATCGCTGGCGCTAACTGAATAACCCAAAACAGCATATTCAATTAAGGATGTTGTAATAATAATACGGGCAGTATTACCCGATTTTCTGATTTCATTTGCGATATCAATCCCATCTTCCTGATCTAAGCGCATGTCTAGAAAAATAACATCAAACGCACTACCACGGTTACTTGCTGCAATAAGTTCATAGCCATACTGAAATGTGGTTAAACAATAATCGGTTTTAAATGGATATCGACTAATCAGATCTACCAGTATTTTTTTATGTTGTTCCTCATCTTCGCAGACTGCAATTTTTAACATCTTTTCACCTTTTATTCCAGCCGAAACTGAACTTTTCAATGAATTATTATATCGTATAAATGTTCTTGTTACAATCTTTTACTCTCATTTCTCCTCTTTCTGTTATTTTTGATGACATCAAACTTTGTTTTCGTGACATCATTATTGTTTTAAACGTCAAAATTTGCTAGTATTAATTATTCCCATTCGATTTAAGTTTTTGGTAAATTGTGATTATAATATTACCTCAAAACATCAGTTGGAATTATTCAATCAAAACGTTAAAATACAAAGGAACCCCGTCATGACGCTGAGAAAATTCATTAATAAACCGGAAAACATAACCTCCGAATTACTAGAAGGTTTGGCACTGGCCAATCCATTTCTTCTCGAGGTAAAACCCCATAATCTTGTCGTCAACAAAGGACTTAAAACGGCCAATCGTGTTACGATTGTAACCCTGGGAGGATCTGGTCATGAACCTGCCTTTGAAGGATTTGTTGGCGAAGGCATGATCGATGTTGCTGTTGTTGGTGATATCTTTGCTGCGCCTGGATATAAGGCTGTTCTTGAAGCACTTCGTCTTGCCGACAAGGGCAAGGGTATTGTTTTAATTGTCTTAAACCATGCCAGTGATATGCTGGCTGGAACCCAAACCCTAGAAGAAGCACGTCGTGCCGGAATCGCGGTATCGATGGTTGTTACCCGGGAGGATGTTGCCTACGCCCCCCGTACCGCTGCGGACAGACGCCGCGGTCTGGTGGGATGTGTCCCCCTTTATAAAATTGTCGGCGCAGCCGCCGCCCAGGGGAAATCCCTTCAGGATGTTACTGCCATTGCTCAAGACTTTGCCGATAATATGGCTACCATAGCCGTCGCCTGCAAAACAGCTACTCATCCTCAAAACGGTTCCGCTTTTTCGGTCCTTGGGACTGATGAAATGGAAATTGGCATGGGCCAGCATGGCGAAGGTGGCGGTGACCGTCAAAAAATGAAGAATGCCGATGAAACGGCCATTCTGATGACCGATTTGCTCATTACCGATTTAAACCTCTGTGCTGGCGAAGAAATTATGGTGATTGTCAATGGTACGGGGTCTACTACGATCATGGAGATGTTGATCATTTTTAGATGCGTTCATAAATATCTAAGTGCGAAAGGGATCCGAATTGTGGCAAATTGGGTTGAAGAAGTTCTAACCGTTCAGGAACAAGCCGGATTTCAATTGTTTTTTGCCCGCATGAATGCACAAAACCTCTGGTATTGGAATGCACCGGCACGTACGCCTTATCTGGTGCGATAAAGACCTGATTCTTTTAAGTTTTAGCCACTCCTAACCTGCTTATTAACAAAATAAGAACGTCGCGAATCAAAAACGAGATTCGCGACGTTCTTTATTTTTAAACTTTAAATCATCTCAATACCATTACTTTTACAGTATTCCCTGTATATCTCTGGGACTTTATCATCCAAGACAAAACCGTCGAAAACATTCAAATCAATCATTTTTGTCAGCGAGACCTTATCAAACTTCGAGTAATCTGCCATGAGGTAACGCTTGCGACTGATTTCATGAATTGTCTGATTGATTTCTATCTCTTCAAAAGCACCATGCGTAATCCCTTTATCAATTGACACCGCCATCACCCCTATGAATGCCTTATCAATATTGAAACTTTTTAAAAATTCATTGGCCTTTTTACCGTAAAATGCACCAGAAAAACTGCGAAGCTTCCCGCCCGGCATATAAACCGTGATCCCAGAAATAGCGGATGCCTTTAATGCGGCACTTAAAGAGAGCGTAATTAAATTAATATCTTTGATGTTTTCAAGATAGTCAAGCATCAGTTCGACGGTGCTACCGGAATTCAATGCGATCGTATCGCCGTTTTTAATAAGCTTGGCGGCTTTTTGTGCAATGAACCGCTTCTCTTCAATATTCTGGGTCCTTTTTTTATAAATATCCATTTCGGACGTCGTCTGATAGTTAATTTTTTCTTTTCGAAAAGCTCCCCCATAGGACAAGGTAATCCCATACTCCTCAGCTAAATATTTTAAATCCCGTCGGATTGTCGCCTCGCCGACACCATACTTTTCTGAAAGACTGGCCACTTTAACCGAACCTTTGCTCATAATTGTGTTTAATATTTCTTTTCTGCGGTCAATATGTAACATCTGTTTTCTCCTTACTCAATATCGTTATTTACCCAAACTAAGTTTCACAGATTATCAAGGATACTATATTTTGCTAAAGACCAGAGTATACAATGATATATAAATTGTACCTACAAATCATTTTTAAAGCAAGCATAACCGCATCAAGTTAATCAAAAGAATCACATGTCAATTGCTTTCAATTTGATTCAAAACGTCCTTTGCATTTTGTTCTGTGATCACCAGATGTTTGACATAACCGCTCTGCAAACAACTGATAACTGCATTGGTGTTGGATTCTGGAGGAACAATACCAATAACATGTTTGATCCGTGTCAAAAGTCTTAAAGGAATTTGAATGGCATAATCATCATCTCCGGAAATCTGTCCGCCCTGCACATTAAAAAAATAAGATAGCAGACTTCCGACCGCTTTTTCCTGAATGAGTTTCTTGCCAAACCGCAGCGCCGTCCCATGGTCTGGAACCAGTGGAAAACTGCCCAGCGTCATAATTGCTGTATCCATTTTCCGCCAGCGCTCAAGAATATTTAGATAATTATTGGTATTCATGAATAACTCCTGATCTTGTTCGGTAGTTGGAAAAGCTGGACTAATTAAATATTCTGCCTGAAACCCCGTTTTATGTGATAAATCAGTGGCCAACTCATTGGGATGATATCCTCGATGGGGCACAGTCGCAGTTCCAATTAGGGGACAGACAATGCCATGGGCCGTTTCGCGAATATTTGTCTGGGGCAAGGCGTCAATGATTTTATTGATATTATATCCCCATCCCAGGCCTAAAACCTTGCTTTTCTCAAGAAAACTTAATAAGACCGTTGCCGCCTCCTGATGGAAAGCCTCTACCGATGCCACCACATGACAGGTTTTTAGATCAAAACGGCGACATAGGCCCTGACTCAAACCGATGTTGGATTGTTGATACGAAAGGATCTCAATTCTTACGATCCCCTCTTTTCTGGCCTTACTCAATAAACTACTCACTGAGGGTCTGGAAATATCCAAAATCCTGGCAATTTCTGCCTGTGTCTTGTTCTCTTCATAATATAATTTTGAAATGTGAATCAATCGTATTAGTTCTTTTTCTTTCATTTGTTCACTCCATTTCTTTACATATGTCAGTCTTTATTTGTTTAATATATAACAATATTCTACATATGTCAAGTTTTTGTCTGATTAATAAAACATTTCGAAATTTAACTGTTTTTTTGACTAACATATGCTATTTTTGTTTGACTTATTGATCGACACTTGTTATACTAATGGCAAATATGTAAACGATTGTGGAGGTGATTTAATGCCACTGGAACCCTTAAAAATCAAAGACTTACTCCTTGCCGCGGCCGGCGAAATTGCCGATCATGTTGAAATCCTAACTGAACTGGATTGCGCTCTTGGTGATGGGGATCATGGTACAACCATGAAAAAACTGACAAATGTCATGTTTGACGAAATAAAAACCTGGAATCAAACCACCAACCTGAAAACAGGGTTAGAATCCCTCACTGATGCCTTGGAAGACGTCAGTGGTGGTTCAGCTGGCCCCCTGTTTGGCGCTTTTATTTATGGTATGGCTGAAGCCGCCGATCCTGATGCACCTAATACCGATACATTCATAAAAAGTATTCTGCTCGGAGCCTATGACGAATTCTTTGCCACCTCCAAAGCGGTTGTTGGCGATAAAACCATGATGGATGCCATCTACCCGGCCACCGAGGTAATCCGCAGTTCCACCGCAGACATGAAAACGACTCTTAAAAAAGCTGCTCAGGCAGCCCGAACCGGATCTGATAACACGACCGGGATGCTGGCAAAATTTGGGCGGGCCCGATACATTGGCGACCGCTGTTTAGGTCATAAGGATCCTGGTTCGGTTACCTTTGCCTTTTTCTACGAAGGGCTGGCCAAAGGATATTTAGCATAAAACTAAAATTTAAAAGGAGAAAAAAATGTACGAAATTATGCACGTAGGTGTTCCCGTTACGGAACCGGTATTGGAAGAATTTTACGCCGAGGGATTAAAGGTTCATATTTCAGGGCCAAACAACAACCCTTTCAAGTTTGAGTATCTGAGATTTGAAGAAGGCACCCCCCCTTCATCCTGATGTCGTTAATTTTAACCATATTGCCTACAAGGTTCCCAATATCGATACCTTTATCAAGGATCATCAGGCCCTTGTCTTAAACGAACGGATGACGGTTGACGAACATCTGGACATTGCCTTTGTCAAAGTCGATGGCACGGTTATTGAATTGATGGAAATAAAATAAATTTAAACTGTTCTAAATAATTATTAAAGGGGGAAAATGTAATGACGATGAAAAAGTTTATTAACAATCCGGATAATATCACGGCTGAATTATTAGAAGGTCTGGCTCTGGCCAATCCACAAATCCTTGAGGTGACCGAACATAATTTGATCATCAACAATGGTCTTTCGACTGCCGATCGGGTTACCATTGTCACCATCGGCGGTGCCGGTCATGAACCGGCTTTAGAAGGTTTTGTCGGCGAAGGAATGATTGATATTTCCGTTGTTGGGGACATTTTTGCGGCTCCCGGTTACAAAGCCGTACTGGAAGCGCTGAAACTGGCTGATAAGGGCAAGGGTGTACTTTTTGTGGTGTTAAACCATGCCGGAGATATGTTAGCCGGTGACCGAACCATGAAAGAAGTCGAAAAACTGGGATTAAACGTCATAAAGGTGGTCACTCAGGAAGACATCGCCAATGCGCCCCGCTCTGACGCTGCCAACCGCCGTGGGCTGGTTGGCTGTGTGCCGCTTTATAAAATCTGTGGTGCCGCTGCCGCGCAGGGTAAATCGTTGACAGAAGTGGCCGCGATTGCTCAGGATTTTGCCGACAATATGGCTACCATTGCCGTTGCCTGCAAAACTGCCACCCATCCCCAGAATGGTGCATCCTTTGCCGAACTTGGTGAAGATGAAATGGAGGTTGGCATGGGCCAGCATGGTGAAGGCGGTGGCGGGCGTCAAAAAATGGCTACTGCCGACGAAACTGCTGTGATTATGGCCGATGCACTCCTTAAAGATCTGGCTCTGAAATCCGGCGAAGAGGTGATGGTCATTGTCAATGGTACCGGTGCCACCACCATTATGGAGATGCTACTGGTTTTCCGTCGGGTTCACCACTATCTCAGCGAAAAGGGTATTAAAATTGTCGCCAGTTGGGTCGAAGAAGTTTTAACAGTCCAGGAACAAGCCGGCTTCCAGCTTTTCTTTGCTCGTATGGATCCGGAAAAACTGGCCTATTGGGAAGCTCCGGCAAAAACGCCGTATTTGAGTCGATAGCGATGGCAGATCAGGATTCAATCAAAAAAGCCAAGGACTTTGGGTTTGACCGTCCAATGGCGAAACGGAATTTTCATGTCAAAGGAATGGATGATGTGGATTGGGGCATGAAGACCCGATTGTCAAAAATATTTGACTCCCGCAGTGGTCATACCATTATGCTGGCCTTTGATCACGGTTATATCATGGGGCCTACCCAGGGATTGGAGCGCATGGATCTGGCCATCCCACCGCTTTTAGACTATGCGGACGTCCTCATGGCTACCCGGGGCGCTCTGCGAACCTGTATCCGACCGGATCATAACAAAGCCATCGCCCTGCGTTGTTCTGCCGGAAGTTCGGTTCTAAAGGAGGATATGAGCAAGGAAATCATCGGTGTCAATGTCGAAGACGCGATCCGGATGAATGCAACCTGCATGGCGATTCAGGCCTTTATCGGGTCTGAACACGAATGCCAGAGTATTGAAAATATCATCAAAACCGTGGATGCTGGCAACCGATATGGCATCCCTACCCTGGGCGTGGTGGCGGTGGGTAAGGAAATGGAGCGAACCACCAAATACTTTTCTCTGGCCACCCGGATGCTGGCTGAATTCGGGGTCCAGATTGTGAAGGTCTATTACTGCGATAACTTTGAAGAAGTTACAGCGGCCTGTCCGGTCCCCATTGTTATTGCCGGTGGTAAAAAAGTTCCCGAAAAGGACGCCCTGGAAATCACCTATCAGGCGATTCAAAAAGGTGCTGCCGGAGTCGATATGGGGCGGAATGTCTTCCAGGCGGGTAATCCGACGGCAATGATCCAGAGCATCCGTAAGGTAGTTCATGAAGGTTTTACCGGTGCCGAAGCCTTTGCGTTTTACACTGATCTTTCTTCTCGTTAATTTGTCGTTAATCACAATAAAGGCTGTATTGGATGAGCAATTCATCCAATACAGCCTTTATTTAATCAGGAATCCAATTTTAGAACGGCCATAAATGCTTCTTGCGGTACTTCAACATTACCAACCTGGCGCATTCGTTTCTTGCCTTCTTTCTGTTTTTCCAGCAGTTTTCGTTTTCGGCTGATATCACCGCCATAACATTTGGCCAGAACATCTTTACGCATCGCCCGGATTGTTTCTCGGGCAACGACCTTGGTACCAATCGCGGCTTGAACGGGAATTTCAAACATCTGCCTTGGAATTTCTTCTTTTAATTTTTTGGCAATCAACCGTCCCCGATTTGCCGCTTTGTCCCGATGAACAATAAAAGATAAGGCATCCACCAGTTCGCCATTGAGCAGAATATCCAATTTAACCAGATCCGATGGCCGATATTCTTTGATATCATAATCAAACGATGCGTAACCCCGAGTCCGGGATTTAAGGGCATCAAAGAAATCATAAATAATCTCATTAAGGGGCAATTCATATTTCAGGATAACGCGATTTTCTTCAACGTAATCCATTGTCAGGTAGACACCCCGACGTTCCTGACACAATTCCATAATGGCGCCCAGGTATTCCGACGGCACCATGATGGCGGCATTGACAATCGGTTCTTCCATGGTTTTAATCTCAACCGGACCGGGAAGATTGGCGGGATTATCCACCCATAGTTCAGTGCCATCGGTTTTGATGACCTTGTAAATAACGCTTGGGGCCGTAGTGACCAAATCAAGATTGAATTCCCGTTCCAATCGTTCCTGAATGATCTCCATGTGGAGCAAACCAAGGAAGCCGCAGCGGAAACCAAAACCAAGGGCCATCGATGTTTCGGCCTCATAAAGCAGCGATGCATCATTAAGTTGTAACTTAGCCAAAGCTTCTTTTAAATCTTCATAACGGGAACCGTCAGCCGGATAGATACCACAAAAAACCATGGAAGTGACTTTTTTATAACCCGGCAAGGGTTCTTTGGCTGGGTTGCCGGTTTCGGTGATGGTATCGCCAACCCGGGTATCCCGAACATTTTTTATTCCAGCATTGACATAACCAACATCGCCAGCACAGAGTTCGTCGATTGGGAACAACCCTTTGCCAAAAACGCCGACCTCATTAACCTCGAAGGTTTTCCCCACGGCCATCATATCAATTTTCATGCCTTTTCTAATTTTTCCCTGAACCACCCGAACTGAGGCAATAACCCCCAAATACTGATCATAATAAGAATCAAAAATCAGTGCCTGTAATGGTGCATCAACATCGCCTTTTGGTGGCGGCACTTTTTTGACAATTGCCTCCAGTACCTCACGGATGTTAAGCCCGGCTTTAGCCGAAATCAGCGGCGCATCCTGGGCTTCAATACCGATGACATGTTCAATTTCATCCTTGACCCGCTGGGGATCGGCACTTAGCAGATCGATCTTGTTAATGACAGGAATAACCTCCAGATTGTTGTCCATCGCCAAATAAACATTGGCTATGGTCTGGGCTTCAATCCCCTGGGAGCCGTCCACAATCAGCAGTGCCCCTTCACAGGCCGCCAGACTGCGGGAAACCTCATAGGTAAAATCCACATGACCGGGAGTATCAATTAGGTTTAAGATATATTCTTCACCATCATCAGCGGTATAGAGCAAGCGGACGGCCTGAAGCTTAATGGTAATACCCCGTTCTCGTTCAATATCCATATTATCCAAAAACTGCTCTTCCATGTCGCGTTTGCTCATCAACCCGGTGTCTTCAATGAGTCGATCCGCCAGGGTTGACTTACCGTGATCAATATGGGCAATGATGGAAAAATTTCGTGTATGGTGCTGTTTATTTGTCAATTTTATTATCCTCTACTTTCAAATCTATATCAATGGTTAAACGGTTCTTTATATCACTAATTTTTATACCTAGATTCATATTCTATCAAGAAATATTTTTTTTGTCACGTTTTTTCTTGATAATCCGCTTTAAATGTGTTAGAATTGCTATGTTATAAATAAATGAGGGGGGTGAACCCATGGCTAACATTAAATCGGCTATGAAACGAGCTAAAACAAATGAAATCAGTCGTCTGCGAAATAAGATGGTGAAAACTAATCTTAAGACTTCTGTAAAAACCTTTGATCTTGCAGTTACTGAAGGTAACGTAGAAGCAGCGCAAGAAGCTTTTCGTTTAGCAGCAAAGAAAATTGATATGGCTGTTACAAAAGGTGTTTTACATAAAAACACTGCAGCACGTAAAAAAAGTACTTTGGCTAGAATCTTAAACAAGATGACTGCTTAATTACCTCATTTATATATTCCCAAAACCCGTGTCTCTAGGGTCTATCCAAAGATGTACTTACTCAGGTACATCTTTTTTTTGCGCGAAGGCAACGAGCCCATCACAAGCTTGCTTGTATTATATCGACACCCCGCTCATATCGTACCGATGTTTTTTTGCATCGGTACGAAGTGATCAGGATTTATCTGATCTTCATCAAAAACAATTCCAGGGCAAAATTTTGATCAATCTCCCCCAATTTCATCTGGGCATCCAGGTCTGCCCCGATCACCATAACCTCCCATAAATTATTGATGGGATAATTTTTCCCGTTTTTTAAGATCTTGTTGACAATAAAAGGAGCCAGTTTCATTTCAGTCGCTACCGCTTTGGCCGACAGTCCCCGGGCGTTGTAAATTTTGACCATCAGCAACATCCGGATTTGTCGTAGCAGTAGACTAAAAACCCCAAAGGGAGATTCCCCTTCAAGATAAAAATGGTTGAGCATCAGCAGGGCCTGATCTTTTTGCCCGCTGACCGCATAGTCGATCAGCTTGAAAATCCCCTCTTCAGTAGACTGGGGTAGAATCAACAAAATGTCTTCCCTGGTTATCTCATTGCGGTCCCCAGTATAATCAATCAGGCTGTTGAGTTCATTATCCACCATTTCCATGGTTTTTTTCTCGTTCATTAAATACATCGACCGCTGCATAAAAAGTTCCAATTCGGAACGGCTGATTTTTTTTCCGGCATTTTTAATCCGCCGGGTAATCCAGGCTGTCAGATCACTGGCATCGAGTTTTTCAAACACCACCAGAGAACCGGCCTTGGTTAGACTTTTGTACAGTTTTTTGCGCTTGTCCGGCTGTTCCCAGTAGATAATTAGAAGTGTCGATGGACTGGGTTTCTCCAGGTAAGCGGTAATCCGATCCAGAGCTTTTTTATCGGTGATTTTATCGAGCTGTGCCTCTTCCCGAATGATAACCATTCGCTTATTACTCATCATCGGCAAGGTTTCACAGGTTGCCAGTAGTTCCGACACATCCACGTTTTTATCACTGTAGGTGGTTAGATTCAAGGGTTCCAGACCCTTTGCTATCTCAGTACCAATCAGCGTTTTTTCCATCATATGACCGATGTACTGTTCTGGGCCGGTGAATAAATAGACCGGGCTTATTTCCTTATTTTTTACACTTTTACTTAGTTCTTTATAATTCACAGCGTTTCTCCATTAGTTTAAGTTGAGTCTTATTAATGACGGATACGATTCGTTGAAGTTTAATTCACATAGTGATTGATACGGATAAATTCTCCGTTGCTGGTAATTTCCACAGCGCCTCTTTCATCGGTTCGCAGTGTCATCATTTCTTGCGCGGCTAAACGATCCATTACCACATCGCTGGGATGGTTAAAAAAATTATTAGCCCCGACCGAAATCACTGCTATTTCCGGATCAACCGCCTGAAGAAATGCCAGACTGGATGAAGTTTTGCTACCATGATGAGGAATTTTGATGATTTGAAAATCTTGTTGACTGCTAAGGGCACGAAATTCTTTTGCCAGTTTTTCTTCAACCTCGGCTTCAATATCGCCACATAAAAGCAGATTGAACTTTTGATAGGAAACTGACATCACCAGCGAGGCATTATTCTGTTGTTCGTCCTCTTTGGGGATGATTGTCCCTTCGGGATTATATACCTTAATGGTCACACCGTCACTCCCTTCAATGACTGATCCCTCTTTTAACAAAGAAACCGGAGCCAACTGCTGATCAAGAAGCGCTTCATTATTCGTATGAATACTCATAAATAAATTTTTAACCGGATAACCATCAAAGACCAGTTCCTCAACCCCCTGACTATGATCCACATGGTTGTGAGTTAAAAAGATGGCATCCAGAGCTCGGATGTTTTTTGAATACAAGGCGGGATACAGCACCTGATCTGAAACCCGATTGGATCGTTCAAAGAGATAGCCGCCGCCATCGACCAGATAGTTCAGCCCGCCCGGGGTCTCAATCAAAATACTGTCGCCCTGACCGACATCAAGAACCGTTACTACCAGATTTTTGGGAAACAGCGGCGTTGCCATCACTATTAGCACCAGCACCAGTCCCAAACTCATTACCGTGTTTCGAACATAAGGCTGGCGGAGATAAAAATAGCCTGAAATCAGAAAGACCAGCAGTAAAAACAGTCCCGTTTCAGCCAGGGATAATCCGCCACGGTTTATCCACAAAAAATTTGCAACCTTTCCCAGATCATTGATTCCATCCAGCACGACAATAATAGACTCCCCTAAGAATGCCACCGGTAGGGACAAAACAGGAGCAAAAGCGGGCACGATCGAAATGATCATCAGAAAACCCATCCCGGCTAGCAAAAATACGCCAATCAAGGGGACTACCAGCAAATTAGATAAGAAACTTATCAACGTAAAGCTCTTAAAATGGTATAAAAGAATCGGCATTGTGCCCACTGTGGCACAAAAAGTCAGGACCAGGCCCTGAACCACCGGGCCGGATTTTATTTTATTGTGCACCCGCTTTTTATTACGCCGTTTCTCATACAAATACAGCAATGGACGATAAAACAGGATAATCCCGAGTACCGCACCCATCGATAGTTGAAAACCGGCTTGAAATAGTTGTGCCGGCCAGATCCCTAAAATCACCAGTCCGGCCAAACTAAGTTGATTCAAGGCATCCTGTTCCCGATGAATTCCCTGTCCCCAAGTCAGGCACAGGAGCATAATCGACGCCCGGATCACCGATGGTGCGAACCCGGTGATGGCAATGTAACACAGTAAAACCGGGGTCAGAAAAATGATCCAATAACGCTTTTTTATCTTTGCCATTATCAGCAGCAAGGACAGCGCCAGGAACACATACCCCACATGGAGTCCAGAAACCGATAAAACATGGGTGACGCCGGCATCTTGAAAGCGCTTCGTCAGATTCTCATTGATATTTTTTTCACCAAAAACCACACCCTTGAGCAAATCTGACACATCCCGTGAAAAGCTGGCCTCCAATTGATTTTCCAAGGCTCTTTTAATGCCCAATATCTGGTAGAGTACTGTCGTTTCCTGACCGACGTGTAAAAGATTGTCGGGTTTGATCGTCAGCAACCCGTCAATGGACCGGGATTTTAGATACAGGCCATAATCAAAACCGCCAGGATTTCTTTTTCCGGCCGGCTTTGACAGTTTACCCTGTAATAACAGCACATCACCAGGTACAAGGTTTAATTGCTGATCTGTGGCAGTCGCTAACGCTTCATTCTCGTCGGTCGCGTTCGCATCTGCCTGATAGTAGAGCGTTGCTCGGATCCCCTTTGCGTCCTCAAGACGATTGTTCTTCTCTGCAGTCGTGACCAGTTCTTTAGTCGTTAGATTGATGGTTAAGCGATTTTCAAAGCGAATCGGATAATCGGTGACTATCCCGATAAGCGAAACGTCTTTTTCATAGAAGGTTTCCAACGCATCCGACTCCGGAAAGGCTCCGTAGCCCAAAATAACACCTGCCCCGAATAACCCAAGGACGAATACCATCTGGGCGATTTTGATATTTTTGAGAAAGAACGGCACTCCTGCCAGAAAGCCGATGAAACCAAGCATCACCCAAGGCGGTAAATGATAATAAACTCCGGCGATACCCATACTTAGGGTAATAAATCCCCATAATAACGGTCGCTTCATTTAAATAACCTTAAAGGGTCCCTTATTACCAAGTACCGTTAATTTCATTTTCAATACTCCTAACAATTTTATCTTAATTATACACCGATTATCTTCTTTTTAGTACGGGTAACCCTGTTTTTTTTAAGATATTTTGTTATAATATGAAAATAGATTAAAGACAATCCGAAAGAAGGGACAGCCAATGATTAATTTAACGACCAATCGTTTTTATGCCTCCGATGAAGTGAAGCTGACTTATTATGAAACACCCTGCCCTGCCAACCCAAAGGGTGTCGTTGTGATTGTTCATGGCATGGCCGAACATGCCAGACGCTATCATGAATTTATGGACTTTTTATATTGCCACTCCTACCTGGCTGTCATTCACGATCAGCGAGGGCATGGTCAAACTGGCATAGATTCTGGCAATCCCGGTTTTTTTGACAGCGGTAATGGCTGGAAACGCGTTGTCGCAGATGTTAGAGAGATCTCCGGCATGCTTAAAGAGATCTACCCGGATCTACCCTTGTTTATCGTCGGACACAGCATGGGTTCAGTGGTAACCCGAACAGCTGTCATCGATCACGCCGAACTCTATGACGGGGCTGTTATTATTGGCACCACCATCGGCATCAACAGATTTATGCGTAAAACGGCCAGCCTTATCGCCCGCTGGGAGATCCGAAAAAAGGGTGAGAAAACACCTTCTAAACTGCTTTCTGATCTTTCCTTTGGCAGCTACAATAAAAAATTCAAACCCAACCGCACCGAATACGATTGGATTTCCATGAACAAAAACAATGTCGATGCCTATATCGAGGATCCTCTTTGTGGATTTACCTGCAGTGCCGGATTTTACCGCGATTTATTTTATGGTATTGACTACTCAGCAAAGGCGTCCAACCTTAAAAAAATCCCCAGCGATTTCCCCTTCCTTTTTTTAGCTGGTCGGGATGACCCTGTCGGGGGGATGGGCAAAGAAGTGGTTCATATCACCCGAAAATTAAAAAATGCTGGCGCTTTAGAGGTTAATCTCATTCTCTATCCACTGATGCGACATGAAATTCTTAATGAAGATAAACGAGATCTTGTCTATCGGGACGTACTACGATTTTTGAATGCCTAATAAACTATCTAAACAAAAAGGAGGTCCCTCGATGACCCATAAAGTATATGTCTTCGGGCACCGCAATCCAGATACCGATTCCATCTGTTCTGCCATTGCTTATGCCCACTTAAAACAAACCCTGGGACATCCCCAGGTCTTCCCAGCCCGATTGGGGCCGATCAATAAAGAAACCCAATTTGTTCTGGATACCTTTGGGGCAGATTTGCCCGAATTGATCAAAGATGTCAAGCCCCAGGTTTCCGATCTGGTTCTCACCGATTTTTCGATGGCCAATGAGAAGGACTCCGTCTCCAAAACAATGGGGCAGATCATCGATCATCCCGGCCGCTCCCTGCCAGTGGTCAGCGATGACAACAAACTGATCGGTATGGTTTCCCTGTCAGACATTATTCCAGCTTACACGGATGCTTTTTCAAAATCCCTGCTACGGGACAGCGAAACCCCGCTGAAAAACATTATTGAATTGCTAAGCGCCCGTGTTTACGGATCAATCAAATCCGAATTGGTGCACGGGGATGTGTACACCATCACCGAAATAAAGGCGGGTCAAACCCTGGGAAGCCAGGACATTCTGGTCACCGTTGAGCAGGATATTTATCTAAACCGGGCTTTATCCACCGGTGCTGGCATCATTATTGTTTCAAACGCGTCTCCGGAGTTTGACATGCCAATTCCCAACGACTATCAGGGGGCTATTCTAACCGTTGCCTTTGGTCCCTTTGAAGTTATCCGTCTTCTATGTCAGGGAATTCCGATAAAAAAATATTACCAGAAAAATAATCTGGAGTATTTTATGACCTATGAAACCATCGATGATGTCAAAAAGAATATTCTGACCTCTGATCATGATCGCTTCCCGGTAGTGGATGAAGACGGAAAGGTCATTTCAACCATTTCCCGGAGTAACCTGATTGACTTTAGCCGCAAGAAGGTTATTCTGGTAGACCACAATGAACGGAATCAATCCATTATTGGTGTCGAAGAAGCTGAGATCATTGAAGTCATCGACCACCATCGCGTGGCAGAAATACAAACCGCCACACCTCTCTATCTTCGCATCGAACCGGTTGGCTGTACGGCAACCATCGTGGCAAAAATGTACCATGAAAATAAGATCCCGATCCCTCGTGTGATGGCGGGTCTGATGCTCAGCGCCATTATCTCTGATACGCTACTGTTTAATTCACCCACCTGCACCAAAGAGGATCGGACAATCGCCCGGAAATTGGCTAAAATGCTTGCGATTGACATTAAAAGCTACGGTGAAAAAATGCTCGTGGCCGGTAGTAATTTAAAAGAAATGCACCCTTTTGAAATCCTATCCACTGACCGGAAACTCTTTACCATGGGATCCTATAAAATTGGGGTATCTCAAATTAACACTGGGGATTTCCGGGGAATATTTAATAAATTGGATGGGGTTCTACTGGAAATGAATAAATTGTGTGAGGAAGAACACCTGGATCTGACCCTTTTAATGGTCACCGACATTATCTTAGGAGGAACCGAGTTGATCATCGCCGGGGACGCTAAAAATCTTGCTCAGCTGGCGTTCGGTTTCCAACCCGGGGAATTCAGTAAATACATGAATGGCGTTTTTTCGAGAAAAAAACAGATCGTTCCGCCATTGATGAACGCCTCAGCTTATTAGTACCAGTACTGAACAAACACTGGATAGGCACTGACTACAGATACTATGAAAATTGGTGATGATGATGCAAAACAATAAATTTAAAACTGGTAGCGCTTTTCGCCTTGGCAATTTTATCCTGGCCGCTGCCTTGATACCGCTTTTATTAACCGGATGCGTGGAAAAAGAGCTGATTAACGATCCCACAACCGGTGCAATTATGCCTACTAAAAATTTAGAAGCCCTGATCGACGGCCAGTATACAGCCACGACAAGCTACTATGATGGTAGAGGTTACGCTCAACAATTAAATATTTTCATCAAGAACGGCCTCATTACCAAGGTGAATTTTCAAGAAATTGATCGAAGTAAAACTGATCGCTTGGCTGTGGATGGCCCCGATAAAACCTGGCCAAATTTAGTTGTAACGAATTTAAGTAGCCTTTACCTCCGGCTTTATAACGAACTGATATCTTCTCAAAACCCTGATGAAATAGATGCTATCTCTGGGGCGACCCAAACATCTGAACGCTATGTAAAATTAGCAAAGAAAATTTTTGCTCAAGCTAAAAAAGGTGATCAAGAACCAATAAAAATTGATACCCTTGATACCTACACGATCATCACCCCACCCGATCACGATGGCTATCAAGGGGTCCTGGAAGCCACTTTTAATGGTTCAACTTTGACTGCTCTTAATTACGATGAAATTATAACCGAAGACGGAAAATCAAAACGCAAATCAACTGATTCTCCGGAAAACGCAGATTTTAATGCTTTATTTGACACAATAACTCAAACGGCAGTCAATAATCAATCCTTGGAATCAGCATTTCCTGCCAATGATGCAATCCATGAGAAAGCCAAATACGAGGAGTGTCTGCGACTACTAAGAGAAGCGAGATCGCCCTTTTGATGCCTTACCAATTTAAATTTTATTACTTAAATTCAACTGAAATTCTTGACAAATGTTAAAGCTGTGTTATAATAAAGCAATGGCCAGTGCATTTATGCCAACAATTCTAAGCTGAAAGAAGGTGAAAATAATGGAAAATAATACTTTTGGTACTCGATTAAAGGCGTTGCGAATTTCTAAACGACTTACTCAGGAAAATTTTGCCAATCTTTTCTATCTTAACAAAAGCTCTATCTCTAAATATGAAAAAGATAAGAATTTACCGGAAAACCAATTACTGATTAAGATCGCTGATTTTTTTGAAGTTTCTGTTGACTATTTATTATGCAGAACCGACCAGCCAAAACTTTTACCAAGCAATCCCAAACCGATGACCTGTGAAGAATTTTTAAAATCTTACGTGTTTTCCAACGAAGAAGTTGATTCTTTTTCTTCTTACTTCTCTTTCCCTGAAAGCTACAAGCAGGAAGTTCTTGATTTTATTAATTTTAAGAGTTCCAGCGGGAAGTAATTAAAAACGATGAAAATTATGTTTACATAGCTTGTTATAAATAAAAGAAACACGGAATCCGTGTTTCTTTTTTAGTTATTTTTTTATTTCACGCAAAAATATAAAGAGTCTGATCGTCAATCAAACTCTTACTATTCTTAGCTCGTCGTTACTCGCCCAGCAGATAGGTTAAGGTAAACAAACTATCTGTAATATTTACATTTTCGACAACAACATCACTGGGGACATCCAAGTCCAATGGACTAAAATTAAGAATCCCTTTCACCCCTAATTCGGTTACCTGAGTCGCCACCTTCTGGCCCACCTCCCGGGGTACGCACAAAATAGCAATATCGATTTCATTGGACTTTACAAAAGCATCAAGTTCTTCCATATGTTTTACAACAACACTACCAACGACAGTCCCAACCATGAGTGGATCAACATCAAAGACACCCTTTAGGATGACACCTTCCCGCCTGAAGCGTTCATAATTGGCTATGGCATGACCCATATTTCCAGCACCGATAATAATGCAGTTATATTCACTATCAAGACCAAGAATCTCCTTGATCGCTTCCTTTAATTCTCCCACGTTATAGCCATAACCTTGCTGACCATAACCTCCGAAGGAATTTAAATCCTGCCTGATTTGAGAAGCTGTCAGTCCCATTAAACTTGCTAGTTCTCGGGATGATATTTTTTCGATATCATTGAGCTGTAAATCACTTAAATATTGGTAATACTTTGGCAACCGTTTAACAACGGTCATAGAAACTTTTTTTGAGAAGCGATGCATGATAACTTCTCCTTTCTTTCGGATAATGATTAATTATATCAATATGTATCAATTACGTCAAATTATTCATTTTAATTTGTGGATTTTTTTGATAGAATAGTAAAAGTGAACCTAAAATAACTGAACTAAAACGAAAACAGGTGAAATAATGTTAATCAATATAGAAAATTTGCATTTTAGTTATGGCATCCATGAAATTTTTAATAAACTCAATCTTTCCATTAACGAAAAAAAGCAAATCGGTCTGGTCGGCCGAAATGGCACCGGGAAATCAACCCTCTTAAAACTGATTACCGGAGAATTGATTCCTGACACCGGGCGAATCAGTATAAAAAACGGACTATCGATCAGCTATTTATCCCAGGAATCCAATGTCGCCGAAAATACCACGCTGCTTGAAATGCTTACCGATGTTTTTAAACCGCTGATCGAGATGGAAAAGCGAATCAAACAGATCGGTGATGCCATTACGCGCGCTTCTGGTGAGGATCAGGAAAAACTGATGCTGGAGTTTGGGGAGCTTCAGGAAAGCTTTGCCAAAAATCATGGCTACGAATACCCCAGTCGCATCCGCGGGGTTATCAATGGCCTGGGCTTTAAGGCAGAAGACCAGAACAAAGCCTTCTCAATGCTCAGCGGCGGTGAAAAAACGCGGGCTACTCTGGGTCAGATTCTGCTTCAGGAACCGCAACTGCTCTTACTCGACGAACCGACCAACTACTTAGACATCGATGCGCTGCAATGGCTGGAACAATACCTGAAGAATTACCCCGGAACCTTTATCATCGTGTCCCATGACCGCTATTTCATTGACAAGGTATGTACCTCCATTATCGAAGTGACGCAGAAAAATGTTAAGGAATATCATGGCAATTATACCCAATACGCCGTTAAAAAACGTCAGGATCTGATGGAACAAAACCACCAATATCAGCAACAAATGAAAGAAATCAAACACCAGCAGGAAGTCATTGATCGGTTTCGGGCCTATAACTCCATTAAAAGCTCTAAACGGGCTTCCAGCCGGGAAAAGGCCTTAAACAAAATTGAGCTACTCGATAAAGTCGAAACTACTCATAACAGCCATTTTAGCTTTATTCCCCGGGTTAAAAGTGGCAATGATGTTTTAGCGGTAACCGGGCTCAAGAAATCCTTTGATAATCGTCTGCTTTTTCAAAATATGAATTTCGAAATTCATCGCGGCGACAAAATCGGTATTATCGGACCCAATGGCGCTGGTAAAACGACCCTCTTTCGCATCTTGCAAGAAAAACTGGCCGCTGATGCTGGTGAAATTCGCCGGGGTCAAAAAGTTCATATCGGCTATTTCGATCAGGAGCATCAGGATCTAAAGAAATTCTACAACGAAAATCTTTTAGAAGCGCTGTGGGATGTTGATTCAAAATTGACTGAAGGCGAACTGCGAAATATCCTGGCAGCCTTTTTATTTGTGGGTGACGAGGTCTTCAAACCAATCAACACCCTATCTGGCGGTGAAAAGGCACGATTGCTACTGGCCCGTCTGATGATCTCCCAATCGAACTTCCTGCTGATGGATGAGCCCACCAATCATATCGACATGGATACCAAGGAAATTCTTGAAAGTGCCTTGAGCCAATATGAAGGAACCCTACTATTTATCTCGCATGATCGATATTTTCTTAACCGGATCTCAACACAGATCTACCAATTTTCTGCCGATGGTATGGAAATCCATCTGGGCAACTATGACGACTATGTAAAACATAAGACCGATGCTTCCGAACGGGAAGCGGTTATTGCGGCTGAAAACAAAACCGTTCCAACTAAAACACAACAGAAAACGGATCGCAAGAAACAAAAAGAAGAAGAAGCCAGAATGCGGCTCTTAAAGAAAAAAGTTAAAGAAATCGAAGAAGACATTCTAACAACGGAACAAAAAATCGAGTCCATTGAAGCCGCGATGTGTGCCCCGGATTTCTACGATAATCTCACCCTGGCAGCAGAAATCAATCTCACCTATGAAGCGCATAAGCAACAGCTGTCTGAACTGACTGATTCCTGGGAGATCGCCCTGATGGCTCTGGAAAACGAGTAAACTTTAATGTACAACTGTGATTTTGTAAAATACTTTAAAAAATTTTGGAGGAAACAATGAAACTAACAACGAATGAAAAAAGAGTCTTAAATACCCTGTTTAAAGATGTTAAAGGCACCACCAGAAATACTATGCTGATTGCCCTGTACGCCGCTAAACCAACTGATGACGAATCCCCAGATGCCCAGTCAATGATCACCCTGCTTAACGGTCTGATTGTCAAACTGGCTGAATTGGAACAACCAGAAATGGAAGTACTTTTTGCTGGTATCCCCTACGATGTTGACTAAACGGTTCTAAATCCTTAAAAATAAAAGGCAGCCTCGAAATGAGACTGCCTTTTATTTTATTTAAATCGATTAATCGTATTGATGTAGCCTTAAGGCTTACATCATTGGCATTCCGCCCATACCGCCTGGCATTCCGCCCATACCGGCATCTTCGCTAGGAAGATCGGCAACTGCTACTTCAGTCGTCAAGAACATTGCCGAAACACTGGCTGCGTTTTGAATCGCAGAACGGGTTACCTTGGTTGGGTCAATGATTCCAGCCTGGAACATATCAACAAACTCACCTTTAGCAGCGTCATAACCAACGCCAACTTTTTTACCAGCCATTTGCGAAACAATAACAGAGCCTTCAAGACCAGCATTATCAGCAATTTGACGCATTGGTTCTTCGATTGCCCGACGGATAATGTAAGCGCCAGTTTTTTCGTCGCCTTCGAGGGTTTCAATTAAAGCATCAACTTTTGGAATCGCATTGATATAAGCAGTACCACCACCGGATACAACGCCTTCTTCAACCGCTGCTCGAGTCGCATTCAAGGCGTCTTCAATTCGATATTTGATTTCTTTAAGTTCAGTTTCGGTGGCTGCACCAACCTGAATAACCGCTACGCCACCAGATAATTTAGCCAAACGTTCCTGTAATTTCTCTTTATCATATTCTGAAGAAGTTTCTGGAATCTGCGCTTTGATCTGACGAATTCGTTCGGCCACCGCGTCTTTGTTTCCGCTACCTTCAACAATAATAGTATCTTCTTTATCAACTTTAACCTGACGGGCACGACCTAATTGTTCGATGGTGGTAGTTTTAAGTTCCAGACCCAGTTCATCCGAAATAACTTCGCCACCCGTTAATGCCGCAATATCAGCCAACATTGCTTTACGTCGGTCGCCAAAGCCGGGTGCTTTTACAGCGACACAGTTAAAGGTTCCTCGTAATTTATTAACAACCAATGTTGCTAATGCTTCGCCCTCGACATCTTCCGCAATGATTAACAGTTTGCTGCCAGATTGAACGATTTGTTCCAGAATCGGTAAAATTTCTTGAATATTTGTAATTTTTTTGTCTGTGATTAAGATATATGGATTATCAAGGATGGCAACCATTTTTTCGGTATCCGTTGCCATGTAGGCTGATAAGTAACCACGGTCAAATTGCATCCCTTCGGTAAATTCCAGTTCAGTACCCATGCCTTTGCCTTCTTCAACTGTGATAACACCGTCATCACCAACTTTATCCATGGCTTCGGAAATCAGTTTACCAATTTCAGCATCAGCTGCCGAAATGGATGCAACCTGAGCGATTGCTTCTTTGCTTTCGATTTTTTTGCTGTTTGCTTTTAATTCTTCAACAACAGCCACAACTGCTTTTTCAATTCCTTTTTTGAGGACCATTGGATTTGCACCGGCAACAACATTACGGTTACCTTCTCGAACAATTGCCTGAGCCAATAAGGTGGCTGTGGTTGTTCCATCACCAGCAACGTCATTCGTTTTGGTAGCGACTTCTTTAACCAGCTGAGCACCCATGTTTTCAAAGGCATCTTCCAGTTCAATTTCTTTGGCAATGGTTACCCCATCATTGGTGATGGTTGGTGAACCATATGATTTTGCTAAAATAACATTTCTTCCTTTTGGTCCTAATGTTACCTTAACGGTGTTTGCTAATTTGTCTACACCAGCGATCAGTGATTCTCTGGCATCTTCACGAAACTTTATTTCTTTAGCCATATTATTTTCCTCCTGTTTTTCTAAATTTTATTATTCTACGATTGCTAAAATATCAGCTTGACGGATGATTAAAAACTCTTCATCGCCAATTTTCACTTCATTACCGGAGTATTTGGAATAGATAACTTCATCATCTACCTTAACATCCAATGGCACTTTTTTACCATCAATAATTTCTCCAGTTCCAACTGCAACTACCTTACCCTGCTGTGGTTTTTCCTGGGCAGATCCTGGTAAAACAATTCCACCTAAAGTTTTTACTTCTTCAGCTTTAACTTTAATAACTACTTTGTCACCTAAAGGTCTTAAACTCATTTTTTCCTCCATTTGATTATATTGGGTACCTTGTACCTTTTTTTCTTTTATTAGCACTCATTCATCCTGAGTGCTAATAGTATTTTAAATGATTTGCAGATTGATTGCAAGTGTTTTTTCCCTTTTTGTTGATCTTAATTTTTTTTAAGATTGTTTTAATTTTTAAAGAGGATACAGTTCTCTTTATATAAATGCGTTTACCCTTTTAACTTAAGCATTCTTCCCTGACTCGTTTCATTACCGGGTACCAATTTTTAAACCTGGAATGCCATTAAGACTCAGGTCACTTTCTTTCCCATTGATATAATTATAATAAGCCATGGAACCGATCATGGCGGCATTATCGGTGCAGAGAATGGGATCAGGATAGAACAGGGTCATGCCTGCTGCTACTGCTGCCTGCCCCATCATTTCACGCAATAGCGAATTGCAGGATACCCCTCCGGCCATACAGATGGTCTTCATACCAATGCTTTTGGCGCAGGCGATGGTTTTGCTCACTAACACCTCGATAACAGCCATCTGGAAAGAAGCCGCCACATCATTGGGATTGATCGCTTCGGTTTTCATTTTTTTGCCATTGAGATAATTAAGCACCGCTGATTTTAAGCCACTAAAGCTAAAATCATACTGGGTTTTATCGAGCATCACCCGCGGAAAAGGGATCGCGTCGGGGTTGCCATTTTTTGCCGCCGCATCAATGGCCGGACCGCCAGGATATCCCAGCCCCAAAACTCGGGAAATTTTATCAAAGGCTTCCCCGGCGGCATCATCAATGGTTCGTCCCAAAACCTTAAAGGTCTGGTAATCTTCCACTAATACCAGATGACTGTGGCCACCAGATACTACCAATGTCAGAAAGGGCGGTGTAAGCTCTGGATACTGCAGAAAATTAGCCGCAATGTGACCTTCGATATGGTGTACGCCAATCAGCGGTTTTCCCAGACTGTAAGCCATCGCTTTTGCCGTTGAGAGACCAATTAGCAGTGCCCCCACCAAACCTGGACCGTTGGTCACGGCAATGGCATCCATCTCAGCCAGGGTCAGCCGGCTTTCTTCCAGGGCTTCATCGATGATATAAGGCAGTTTGGTCACGTGATTGCGAGAAGCAATCTCCGGCACTACGCCCCCATATTTTTGATGAATATCAATTTGGGAATAAATCCGATTGGTCAGTATTTTTCGACCATCTTCTACAATGGCCACAGATGTTTCATCACAGGACGTCTCAATGCTAAGAATTTTCATGTTTACCTCGATTAAATTTACAATTTATTTGTTCGTGTTTGTTTAAATAACACCAGCCCCGTTGTGAGGGTCGTCAGCCCCAGAGGTACCAGGATGTAGGCGACCATTCGACCGATCATGGTAAAGAAAAAAGGCTCGGGTACAATCCAGATGAGTCGGTCAGTTGATGGATCCATAATCCATAAGTCGTTCGAAAAAAACAACTGATGAAAAAGAATGAACGTGTCGCTAAAATTAAAAATAAAGCATGCGCCAATAATCAGAAAGATTACCATAAAAATGGTCGATCCATAAAATAAAGCCTTGAGTATGGCCTTCTTGTTGTATTTTAAAAGAATCACAAAGGCTATCAGTGCCAGACTCATCGCCGCGTTTCGAAGGCCAAGAAAGAATAACAGCAGATCTCTGACATCATCCATATGGGTGATTTCTTTCTCGTTGAAAACAGACACATAATCCACTACGTTTTTGGCGTTTTCCGGAGCCAAACGGGCTTTGATGTCAAAATCCTGCCGGTTTCCTTTTAAGTAGCTGATCATTTCTGTGACCACCAACTCCATATCCGGGGGATAAACACCAGTGTTTTTAGTGACCTGATTCTTTTCCATCTGGTCCATATAAAACGCTTTGTCAAAGACTGCCACTTCAATGCCGCTGATAAAAATTATTACTGGAAACAAAATTCCCAGCAACACCGAAAATATTTTAATGCTTTTATTCAAGTCCATACCTCCACATGATGATTGCGTCCATTCCCAGGCCATAGTAATCTTTACGTCGACCCTCCCGGGTAAACTTATTTTTTAAATAAAAATTAAGGGCCGGCTGATTATCCCCTCTTACTTCCAGGGTCATTCCCACACAGCCTTTCTCTTGTGCCAGAGCAAGCATCGCATTCATAATGCTTTGCCCAACCCCGATCTGTCGATAAGCTTCTAGCACCGCAATATTAGTTATGTGCGCTTCGTCAATTACCTGCCAAAAACCGCCAAACCCTATAATTTCGCCGTCCGCTTCGGCCACAATATAATTTGAGAGACAGTTTTTTATTTCGGCATGATAGGAATCCTGGGTCCAATTATGTAAAAAACAAGCCTGATCCACCTTAAAAACCCCAGGGACATCCTGGGACCTCATTAAACGATAGCGGACCATCATTTTTTATGCTCTTCGGCGTAGGAAGGCCGGATGTAAAAGGGTTCCACTTCCAGATAATGGCTGGTTTCGCCTTTTAATGCTCGCTCCAAGACCAGGGCACCCGCTGATGACGCCCGATTCATGTTGAGATAATTAGGTACCAGCCGGGCGGTTGGAAGGGCTTCTTGCAGGATTTGTGAAAACCGCGGTAAGCCATCACCCAAAAAATAGATGGTCTCATTTCTCGCTTTTAAAAAAGCAATGAGATCATCAATTTCCATCACCGCATCGGCCATATCCCGAACCAGCTGGTCGTCCTCAAAATGGAAAACCCCGGTATAGGTCTGGTTTCTCTGGGCATCCAGGAGCGGACAAATCAGACCCTTGGCAAAGGGAATATTCATCGCCAGGGCTTCCAGGGTGGACACCCCGACCACCGGTTTATTGAGGGCCTGGGCAAATCCCTTAACAGTAGCCATGCCAATACGCAGCCCGGTAAAAGAACCCGGACCGGAAACAATGCCGAAAACATCAATATCCGCTATGGAAAGCCCCCCATCACTGAGCAAATGATCAATAGCAATCATCAGTTTCTCCGAGTGTTTTTTTTGATGATTAATAATCATTTCGCCAACTAATTTTTCTTCATCTAATATGGCAACCGATGCCACAATGGTCGATGTATCAATGGTGAGTGTATTCATTTTTTATCTTTCCTTCTCAAATTATATTATCATTAAACTTTTGAAAATCCTTCTATTTTACAAAGAGAAGGTACCGATCATCACTTATTAGTGATCGGCACGCTTTCTCATTAAATTTCTTTATTTCTTTTTAAGCTTTGCGAGTGCAGTCAACTCTTTATCAATTTGTTTTAGTTTTTCGTCGGAGAAAAACTCGTCGGGAAGTAATTTCTGAGCCTTATCAAAACAGATCCCCATTTTGATAGCCATCTGCAGATAGTCACTTTCAAAAGTTTCATCGCCAAAATAATTTCTTAAAATCTTCATGACATCGTCATCGTCGACCAGCTCCCGTACTTTAGAGTGGATGCAGAGGTACTCTTCATCATGGCCGCCAAACAGACTTTTGAAAAAGCCCTTTTTCTTTTCAGTGCAATTAACCAATTTTTCAAAGGTAATCCCCACCAAGGACTCATCTGAATTGACCAGTTCAATAATCTTATCAATACACTCCTCAGTAAATATCCCATTAGAAAACTCGACTAACTTACGCAACGGGGTGTTGGCTAACATGGTCATAAAAAAATCGTCTTCTCTATTATGGTCATTTCCCATAATCTCTTCAAAACCAGACAGCAATAGTTTTAGAATGGTTTGTCCCCGATCCGTTTTTTCAAAATCACTGAGATAGGATAACGGGTTAATGGGATGGATCAGATCTTTGGTAATCTGAACCGAATAAACAATTGGTAAGTCCCGACTGGATGACCCGATATAGATCTGGTGACTGCCTGACTCATGTTCCCAGGATTTGGTGGTGGGATTGTAGTAAGTAAAGTCACTGAGTCCCAGCTCAAAGCTTATCTCAGCCGAACGCCCTCCGGGGATAAAGACTTTCTTAAATCCACGGAGTTCCCGAATTGGACGAAGGATGGCCGTATCGGATTTTCCAGTATAAAGCTGTATGATCTCTTTGCCGTTCATCACGCCGGTATTGGTGACCTGACATTTAACCGTGACCGTTTTTTCGGCATCGATTGTCAGCTCGGATTCTTCGATCGGTTGATAGTCAAAATGGCTATAGCTAAGCCCAAATCCAAAGGGAAAACGGACCTTCTTTTTTGTAAAGTCGTAATAGCGGTACCCCACAAAAATACTCTCACCGTACACCACCTCATCGTGGATACCGGGAAAATTAATGTAAGCCGGGGTATCCTCCAAACGCATGGGAATGGTTTCTGCTAGTTTGCCACAAAAATTATTTTCTCCAACTAAGAGTTTAGCAATCGCATCACCACCACCCTGACCGCCTAAAAACATCTCAATGATGGCCTTGGGTTGGTGTTCCCAGCTCATATCCACAATGCCACCATTTTGAACAATTACCACTGTTTTAGGCTGAACCTTGCAGATCGCACCAATCAGATCAAGCTGTTTTTGAGGCAGCTTCAAGTGAGTACGGTCATAACCTTCTGACTCATCGTGATCCGGCAAGCCCACAAATAACAGGGCCATTTCCGAATTTTTTGCCACCTCCACCGCCTGTGCGGCCAGATGTTTTTGTTCTGCCACCTCATCATGGATATAACCCTGATGAGGAAATAATTGAATTTCACCTTTTACCAGTTTTTTAAGGTGTTCGTAAGGCGAATCGATATGATAAGGATTGATTTTCGAACTACCACTACCTTGATACCGAGGATCAAATGCCATACTACCGATAATCGCCAGTTTCTTTATCTTAGTCCCGTCAATCGGCAGAATGTGATCCTCGTTCTTTAGTAACACGATGCTCTCAACTGCCGCTAACTGGGCAATTTTATGGTGGCCTTGAGGTTCAATTTCTGTCGGTGTGGCATAGTTCCTGCGATTTTCCTGAGCCAGAAACGAAAACCGAATCAACCGTTCCACCATTTCATTTAAAACCGTAATCTTAAGCTTGCCTTCTTTAACCCGATTAAATATTTTTTGGTTATTGACGCCACCATTACCAGGCATTTCCAGATCCAGTCCGGCGAACACGCCTCTGACCCGGTCATAGACAGCGCCCCAATCGGACATGACGATCCCTTCAAACCCCCACTCCTTCCTGAGCAGTTGGGTCAGAAAATAATTACTCTGGGAGACAAACTTGCCATTGATACTATTATAGGAACACATCACCGCCATTGGTTTACCTTCTTTTACAGCAATCTCAAAAGGTTTTAAGTAAATTTCCCGCAGCGTCCGAATATCAATTTTTTCATCCACCGTCATACGCCGGGTTTCCTGATTGTTGGCCAGAAAATGCTTGACCGTGGTTCCCACACCATGCTCCTTAGCTCCAATAATAAAACTTTTTCCCAAGCGACCAGACAATAACGGGTCTTCCGAAAAATACTCAAAGTTCCGACCGCAAAGAGGCGATCGTTTGATATTAATTCCTGGTCCTAGTATCAGATCGACACCCATTGCTCTGGCCTCCAGGGCGATGGTTCTGGCCACAAACTCAAGTAGCCCTTCATCCCAGGAACAGGCGGTAAGAACTGCTGGAGGAAAACAGGTAGCAGGTCTTCCCTGAGGTATTCCCAAGGTTCCCTCCGTTTCAACTACGCGCATACCATGGGGGCCATCAGCCATGAACACTGGCTCGATGCCGTACTTTGAGTAACTCATCGTTTCCCAGTCAGTTCGGCCCGAACAAAGCGAGACCATTTCTTCCAGACTCATATTTCTTCGTATTTTTTTAATTAATCCTTCATCCATAATTACAACATCTCCTTAATGGATTAACTAGATTTATTAACGTTATGCTTTCTTTTTACGCATTGCCAAAGATTTTTTAGCACAGGCATCAACCGCCGAAATGATGGCATCTCTAAAACCTTTAGCCTCCAGAACCCGAACGGCTTCAATGGTAGTTCCACCAGGCGTACAGATCTGATCTTTTAATTTTCCCGGATGCTCGCCGGACTCAAGAACCAGTTTAGCAGCACCATAAACTGCCTGAGCTGACAGCCGATAGGCCTGATCACGGGGGAAACCATGAAGTACTCCCCCATCAGCCATGGCCTCGATGAGCAGCATCGTATAAGCTGGTGCTGAGCTGGCAATCCCGGGGACCACATCCATCAGTTTTTCGCTAATGATTTCAGTCTTGCCAAAACTTTCAAAAATCGCGATAACATCCTGGATATCTTCTGGTGTCATGTGCCCATCCGGACAGAGGGTGGAATCGGATTCACCTACGAATGCCGGGGTGCTGGGCTGGGTTCTGATTACTTTTACATCCCGGCCCAAAAACTCCTTAATGTCTTCAAAACCAACGCCCACTGCAATAGAGATGATAATCACCGATGGTTTGATACTTCCGGCAATTTCCTCCAACACCTTAGAATACAAAAAAGGCTTCACTGCTAAAACCAGATAATCAGCTTGTTCCGCTACTGCCACATTGGATTTTTGAATGTTAACCCGATATTCTTTGGCTACCTGATCCCTTGCTTCAGAAGAGGGATCAAAGCATAAAATATTTTCCGGTAGAAACAATTCCCCTCTCACCAAACCACCAATCATGGCCTTTGCCATATTTCCGCAACCAATAAAACCAATTTTATTTTTCACTTTAACTCCTTATCATCTTATGCTAATGTACTGTTTGTAATCGACCGTTCGTTATCAAATCATTCTTTTACACACATCGACTGATCATAAACCGTTTTGCCGATTAATTTTTACATAATCTTTATACCCTCTATTTTAGACTTTAATTCAACCCAGTGCAAACCTAAAATAGAAAAACCCACTAATTCTTAAATTAATGGGTTGATCAGATAATTTTCGCTTATCTGTTTTTATAAATCTGCTTCGACAATTTCTTTGCTACCGTTATAGATCTTCGAGATGGTAAAGATGATCAATGCCACCCAAATAAATCCGAAACCAATGAGATCCACCATCGTGAAAACTTCTCCATAAAGAAATACCCCCAGAAACAGCATAATGGAAGGTGTGATATATTGAAAAAAGCCCAGTAGTGAAAAAGATATGTCCTGGACCCCTTTGGCATAAAGCAGTAGCGGAATCGCGGTAACAACCCCCGCCAAAACAGCCAATGCCGTCACCACCGGACTGCCAAGCGCTATCACACCTTGTCCCTGACTTTCAATATAAATCATCGCAACAAAGGCAAACGGTGCCACGACAGCCGTTTCCAGAATTAGTGAGACAATCGGGCTGGCATTAAGTTTCTTCTTAAAGACGCCATACAAGGCAAAGGTAAGTGCCAAAACGATGGCTACCACTGGAAATTTGCCGATTTTTAGGGTAATGAAGACAACTCCGACCAATGCGAGTAAGACTGACAGACTTTCCCATTTGTTAAAACGTTCCCCAAAGAATAGGGCACTGAATAATACCACTACCAGTGGGTTGATATAATAGCCCAGACTGGCATCAATGATAAAATTGGCATTCACAGCCCAGATATAGGTATACCAGTTAAGCGACACCATGATCCCACTGAGGATACAATAAATGAACCTTTTTCTATCTAATAGTACCGTTTTTATTTCTGGCCATTTTTTAATGATGGTAACAAAAATTACACAAAATATAAAAGACCAGAAAATGCGCGAAGCCAGGATATAAAGCGGTGACACTTCTTTGAGTGCCTTCCAATAAATCGGGAGGATTCCCCATAAAACATATGCCATCATGGCGCTGATAATACTCTTTTGCATGGTAGCCCTCCATATAAATTCTAAGTTGAGTTATTTAATTTTAGCTAAATTTGGCAATATCGGTTCGATATTGGGCGCCTTCGAAGTGGATTTTGCCGATGTTGGCGTAGACGGTTTTTCTGGCTGCTTCACGGGTTTCGCCCAAGGCGGTGACACAGAGAACCCGGCCGCCATTGGTCTTAAGTTCACCGTTGACCAGTTTGGTACCAGCGTGGAAGACGACACAGTCTTTCACATCATCGATACCGGTGATGACCTGGCCTTTTTTGTAAGTACCGGGGTAGCCGCCGGATGCGATCACCACGCAAACGGCTTCTTTGTGACTCCATTTGATCTCACAGTCAGCCAGCTTGCCATCGATAACGGCTTCCATGATGTCGACCAGATCAGATTCCATTCGCATCAGGACGCTTTGGGCTTCGGGATCGCCGAAGCGGACATTGAATTCCAGAACCTTTGGCACACCGCTTTCGATCATCAGTCCGATAAAGAGGATTCCTTTAAAGTTCATACCATCGGCAATAAAACCGCCAATAATCGGATCGAGAATTTCTGCTTTAATGCGCTTATTTAAGGCTTCATCAGCAAACAGCACATTGGGAGAATAGGTTCCCATACCGCCGGTGTTTAACCCTTCATCATTGTCATAAGCCCGTTTATAATCCTGAGCACTTTCCATCGGAACAATGGTTTTACCATCGACAAAACAAAGCATCGAGGCTTCCTGACCGGTTAGAAATTCTTCGATAACCACCTTATTGCCAGCTTCTCCGAACTCTCGCTTTTTCATAATCATTTCCATGCCTTCTCGGGCAGCGGCTTCGTTTTCAGGGATCAGTACACCTTTGCCGGCGGCCAGGCCATCAGCCTTGATTACCATGGGATAACCGTAAACCCCTAAATCTTTGATGATTTCATCAAAATCGGTATATTCTTTATAGGCCGCAGTAGGAATTTTGTGACGGAATAAAAACTCCTTGGTAAAGGCTTTGCTGCCCTCAAACTGGGCGCAATGCTTGTTGGGACCAAAGACTTTTAAGCCCTCAGCTTCAAACGCGTCAACCATCCCCATCACCAGTGGAACTTCAGGACCCACAACGGTAAGGTCAATCTGGTGTTCTTTGGCAAAAGCTAAACAGCCCGCAATATCTTCAACCGATAAATCGACACATTCGGCCAATTCTGCCATCCCGCCGTTACCCGGGGCGGCATATATTTTGTCAACCCGGGGACTTTGGGCAAGCTTCCATGTCAGAACATGCTCCCGGCCACCGGACCCAATCATTAGTACTTTCATCTGTCTCTCCTTGTTTCGCATTTGTTTTTCAAATCTTCGTGAAGAACGGGAAACGGGCGATCACGGATCACCCCTACAAAATGAATCAAAACCCTGTTTTGCTAAGAGTATTGTTCAATTCAAAATAATTCATGTTAACCCAATTTTTTCTTCAGAATTGCTTTAGCACAAGGCGGAAATAGTTATGTCCGAAGGGAGCGTATCTTACATACGTGACCAAGGACAAAACTATTTCCAACACAATGATTAAGCAATTCTGTGGTAAAAATTAGTGTTTGAAGTGGCGCATGCCGGTAAATACCATCGCAATGCCTGCCTCATCACAGGCTTTGATTGAATCCGCATCACGTCCCGCCCCACCGGGTTGAATAATGGCGATAATGCCAGCGGCAGCGGCAGCTTTGACACTGTCGTCAAAAGGGAAGAAGGCATCAGACGCCATCACTGCTCCTTTAACCTTTTCGCCGGCCTGACGGATGGCGTTTTCCAGAGCACCAACCCGATTGACCTGGCCCGGTCCGTTGGCGATCAGGCATTTATCTTTAGTCAGGCTGATGGCGTTGGATTTAGTGTTCTTAACCGCCTTCCAGGCAAACAGTAATTCATCCATTTCAGCTTCACTGGGCTTAAGTTTCGTGACCACTTTCAACTCATTATAAAGCTTGGTATCGCGTTCCTGTACCAGCAGTCCACCGATGACTTTTTTTACTTCATAGCTCGGTTCGTTGTACGTGATGTCAGAAAGCTCTAATAAACGCAGGTTTGGCTTCGCTGCCAAAACAGCCAACGCCTCTGGTGTAAATCCTGGAGCGACGATCACTTCCAGGAAGGTTTTAATCATTTCTTTGGCAGCGGCTTCGTCAATCAGACGATTAGAAGCGATAATGCCGCCAAAGATGGAAACCGGATCACTGTCATGGGCTTTTATATAGGCCACGGCAATTTCGTCATCGCTGGCAATACCACAAGGATTAGCATGCTTAACCGCGACAATCGTGGGTTCGTCCCCATATTCCTTTAAGATTTCCAGGGCCCCGTTGGTATCGTTGATATTATTGTAGGAAAGTTCTTTACCCTGGAGTTGTTTGGCTGCGGTAAGGGCGCCTTTAACGGGAACCACTTCACCATAGAAAGCAGCTTTCTGGTGCGGATTTTCGCCATAGCGCAGATCCTGAACCTTATTAAAGGTCATCGTAATGGTGTCTTGTAAGACTTCCCCGTTCACCCTTTTTCTTAAATAGTCGGCGATCATCGTGTCATAGTTGGCGGTTGTTTCAAACACTTTTAGAGCCAGGTTATAGCGAGTTTGATCGCTTGTTTTGCCGTTTGTTTCCAGCTCAGATAGCACCACAGCATAGTCTTCCGGATCCACAACTACCGTTACATCATTAAAGTTTTTGGCCGCCGAGCGCAACATCGTTGGTCCTCCAATATCAATATTTTCGACCGCATCGGAAAAGGCGACGCCTTCTTTTAAAATGGTGTTTTTAAATGGATAGAGGTTAATGACCAACAAATCGATGGGGGTAATGTCAAGATCTGCCATTTGCTTCTGGTGGTCTGGATTGTTGCGGATTCCCAAAATCCCACCGTGAATTTTAGGATGTAAGGTTTTGACCCGTCCGTCCAGACATTCCGGAAAGCCGGTTACCTCTGAAACATCGGTAATCGTTAGACCTGCTGCTCTCAGAGTTTTGGCAGTTCCCCCGGTGGATAGGATTTCCCATCCCATTGCTGTCAGTTTTGTTGCAAATTCGACAATCCCATGTTTATCCGATACACTTAATAAAGCTCTCATAGTATTCCTCCAAATTTATTACTTAACAAGTTCCCTACATTTATTTGATTGAATCAAAAATTTGATTCATGATTACTTTGACTCTTTAAATATTTAACGATTCGGCCATCCACCGTCAATTGGTCAAGACAAAAAGCCTTCACCGCCTTTGGTAAAAGCTCGTGTTCAATTTTAAGGACTTTCTGCTGGATCGATTCAGGGGTATCATCATCCGCGACCATAACGGTTTCCTGAAAGATCACCGGACCGCCGTCGGCCACTTCGTTAACAAAGTGAACCGTTGCCCCGGTAACCTTGACGCCATAATCGATGACGGCCTGATGAACATGCATCCCGTAAAAACCAGCCCCGCAAAAAGATGGAATTAGGGCCGGATGAATATTGATAATGGCGTTGGGATAAGCTTTCACAAAAACTGGGGTAATGATTTTCATATAGCCGGCCAGCACCACCAGATCGACGTTATAGCCACTTAAAATCTCGACAATTTTTTCATCAAAGGCTTCGTTGCTGGGATAACCTTTGGGATTGATGGCCACTGCCGGAATCCCAGCGGCTTCCCCCCGTTCCAAACCAAAAGCCTGGCGGTTATTGGAAATCACCACCGCAATTACACCATATTTATGATGAATGGTATCAATCAAGGATTGAAAATTGGTCCCGCCGCCAGAAACCAGCACGCCGATTTTTTTTAAAGCTTTTACAGACATAAGTTGATTTTTTCCTCTCCTTTAACGATGGAACCAAGAATAACCGGCTTTTCGCCCTTGGCTGTTAAACCGGACACAAAGGCTTCAACCTGATCAACTGGCAGAACTGCCACCAGACCAATTCCCATATTAAAGGTGGCATACATGCTTTCAGCGGGAATTTTTCCCGCTTCCTGGATAAATTTAAAAATCGGTAGGGTTTCGATCACGCTGGGGTCAACCTTAGCGCACAGTCCGTCAGGAATCATTCGGGGAATATTTTCATAGAACCCGCCACCAGTGATATGGCTCATGCCTTTGATTTTGCAGGGCTTGATCAAATCAACCAATGCTTTAACATAAATTCGGGTCGGTGTCAGTAGTGCTTCACCCAAAGTCATCCCCAAATCGTCCACATAGGTGTTGACGTCCAAGGATAGATCTTTAAATAAAACCTTTCGCACCAGCGAAAAACCGTTACTATGAACCCCGGAGGATGGCAGGCCTACCAGAACATCACCTTCAGCAATAGTTGCACCCGTGACAATATCATCTTTTTCAACGATGCCCACCGCAAAACCGGCCAGGTCATATTCATCGAGGCCGTACATATCCGGCATTTCCGCGGTTTCACCACCAATTAAAGCCATATTTCCCTGGATACAGCCTTCAGCAATCCCTTTAACAATGGTAGCGATTTTTTTTGGATAGTTTTTGCCGCAGGCAATGTAGTCCAAAAAGAACATCGGTTGGGCACCCTGACATAGGATATCATTGACACACATCGCGACGCAGTCAACGCCGATGGTATCATGGCGATCCATCATAAACGCCAGGCGCAGTTTGGTTCCAACTCCATCCGTACCCGAAACCAGGACCGGTTTCTGGTAACCTTCCGGTAATTCGAAAAGTCCGCCGAATCCCCCCAGGTGCGAAAGGACCCGATCATTAAAGGTCCGCTTGACATCGGCCTTCATCAATTTAACCGATTCGTAACCTGCTTCCACGTCGACTCCGGCCTGTCGATATGCATCTGTTTTCATCTGATTTTCTGACATGTTTCCTCCATCTATTTTATTACGTTCCATTAATTATTTTTACGATTTAGTCATTCGCATTTAAGATTGGCACTTCCATGGGGTATTCCCCATCAAAGCAGGCGCGGCAGAAGGTTGTCTTTCCACCAACTGACTCATTTAAACCATCCAGAGAAATATAGGCCAGCGAATCTGCACCTAAAATTTCTCTGATTTCTTCGACGGTTTTCTTGGCACCAATCAGGTATTTTCTCCGGGGGGTATCAATCCCAAAATGACAAGTATGCGCAACCGGCGGGCTGGTAACCCGGAAATGTACTTCTTTGGCACCGGCTTGTCTTAAAATTGCAACCAGTCGTTTGGAGGTTGTTCCCCGAACGATGGAGTCATCAATGATAATGACCCGTTTATCCTTAATGGTTTCTTTTAATGGGTTTAGCTTAATGCGCACCCCTTCTTCTCGAAGCTTCTGATTGGGCTGAATAAAGGTTCGGCCGATGTATTTATTCTTTATTAAACCAACGCCATAAGGAATACCGGATGCTTCCGCATAACCAATCGCAGCACCAATCCCTGAGTCCGGCACCCCGATGACGACATCAGCTTCAACCGGTGCCTCTTTAGCAAGAATTTCACCAGCCTTATGACGAGCCGCATAAACCGAGGTTTCATCCATCACCGAATCTGGTCGGGCAAAATAAATCAACTCAAAGATACAGGCTTTCTTTTTCACCCAGTTATTCTGTCCGTAACTGTTTAAACCATTTTCATCAATAACTACAATTTCACCAGGTTCAACGTCCCGAACCAGTTCTGCCCCGATGGCATCCAAGGCACAGCTTTCCGAAGCCAAAAAATAATCTTCATCCTTTTTGCCAATGCAAAGAGGCCGTAAACCATAGGGATCACGGACGCCTACCAACTTATCGCCAACTGTAATAACCAGGGCATAAGCGCCCTTGATAATTTCTACCATCCGCTGAATCGCTTCAATCATCCCATGTCTAAGACCTCTAGCCAGGATATTTACCATTACCTCGGTATCAATGGTGGTTTGAAAAACAACCCCTGAGTCTTCCAGCATGTTTCGCAACGCGCTGTCATTGATGAGGTTGCCGTTGTGGGCTAAAGCAATTTGACCGACACTATGGTTGACCGTCAGTGGTTGAGCATTCATAACCCCATCTTCTCCTGAGGTGGAGTAACGGACGTGACCAATCCCAATATTTCCTTTAAGCTGTTTTAGGACGTTGCCTTTAAAAGCATCACTGACTAAACCCGTCTCTTTATGGGTTGAGATCTTACCTTCTTTGTTAACCGATATACCGGCGCTTTCCTGACCTCGATGTTGAAGCGCGTAAAGTCCATAATAGATATAGGAAGAACAGTTATTCTCTTTGTTTTTGAGATAGGCCCCCATTATTCCACATTCATCGCGAAACTTGTCATTTATCATTGGTGTGTTGTACCCTCCAGGTATTAGATTTTAATTTTCCTGATGTCTTAATTTTTTAGGTGAGTTGTGATTGGTTTTAAGCCTGAACGCGTTTAAGCATCTCTTCATAGGCTTCTTCAATATGGCCAAGGTTTCGTCTGAAACGGTCTTTATCCAGTTTTTCATTTGTTTCCACATCCCAAAAGCGACAGGTGTCTGGTGAGATTTCGTCTGCTAAAACGATTTGTCCATCATTGGTTTTACCAAACTCGATTTTGAAGTCCACCAGATTAATCCCTTTTTCCAGGAAATAAGCTTTTAAAATATCGTTAATTTTAAAGGTCATTTCGCGGATCACTTCAATTTCTTCGGCGGTAGCTAATTCCATGGCGATCGCGTGATAATCATTGATGACGGGGTCGCCAAAATCATCGTTTTTATAACAGAATTCAAAAATTGGTGACTTTAGTTTCAAGCCTTCTTCCAGACCGAGGCGTTTGCAAATAGAACCGGCGGCGGTGTTTCGGATAATCACTTCCAACGGGAAAATCGTAACCGCTTTAACCAATTGTTCCTTTTCAGAGAGAATTTTGATAAAATGAGTCGGAATGCCTTTTTCTTCAAGCATCGTGAAAATAACGCCGGTCATCTTATTGTTGATAACGCCTTTACCGCCGATACTCCCCTTCTTTTCGCCGTTGAACGCTGTAGCATCATCTTTATACTCAATGATAAATTCATCGGGACGATCGGTTTTGTATACTTTTTTTGCCTTGCCTTCATATAATTGTTCTAACTTTTCCATCTTAATCTCCTTAAAAATTGATTTGAATCAAGGGTGTATGTTTCAAATTTTTATAGAATTTCCTGAACTTTTTCATTTTTAGCGACAACTTCATCATTTAACTGAATTTTAAAGGTCTTTATTTTCTCCCGAATCTCCGGATACTTGATTGATAGCATCTGGGCTGCCAAAATCCCGGCATTTTCAGCACCATTAACCGCAACGGTCGCAACCGGTACGCCTGATGGCATCTGGACAATCGATAAAAGCGAATCCAGTCCTCCCTGAAAAGAAGTTTGAATGGGAATACCGATGACTGGCAGTGGTGTGATCCCGGCGATGACTCCCGGCAGGTGCGCAGCTTTCCCGGCCGCTGCAATAAACAACTCAATACCCCGGGCTTCAGCTGTCGTTGCGTATTCGAAAATTTTGTGCGGATTCCGGTGGGCTGAAATAACCTGAACATCATATTCAACACCAAATTTTTCCAATGCGATCAGACATTTTTTGACGATGTCAAAATCCGAATCACTTCCCATAATAACAGCGACTTTTGGTTTACTCATTCTTAAATTCTCCTTATGGTTTGAAACTATTTCTTATTAATAAACATCCGCACTTATTTAAAATAATTAACGCCCGCTTTAAAGATCTGCTGATCCATATTTCCAGGTATGTTTTTATAAAGATTCTTGCCGATCCGTTCAGAGTGACCCATTTTTCCAAGCACCCGCCCGTCCCGGCTGGTAATACCTTCGACTGCATAAACTGAACCGTTCGGATTAAAACACCCCGAAAGGGTGGCTTCACCCTCAAAATCCACATATTGGGTAGCAATCTGACCATTTTCGATAAGGGTTCTTAACACCGCATCATTAGCCACGAATCGGCCTTCCCCATGAGACATGGGCATGCGATGGATGTCTCCCACCTTGGTGTTGGCAAGCCATGGTGACAAATTGGAACTGATTCGGGTCATCGGGATGGTCGAAACATGACGACCAATCGTATTAAAGGTTAAGGTTGGCATCTCCGCGGTAATCGGACAGATTTCACCAGTGGGTACCAGCCCTAACTTGATTAGCGCCTGGAAGCCGTTACAGATTCCCAGAACCAAACCGTCCCGGTTATTAAGTAAATCCATGACAGCATCCATCATTTTCGGATTTCTGAAAACCGCGGCAATAAATTTACCAGAACCGTTGGGTTGATCCCCGGCACTGAATCCACCAGGAATCATAATTATCTGGGAGGCTCTGATATGCGCTGCCATTTCATCAATGGAGTGGGTTATATCCTGAGCCGACTGATTTTTAAAAATGGTGGTGAGCGGTTTTGCGCCGGCGTTTTCAAAGGCTTTGACCGAATCATATTCGCAGTTGGTTCCCGGAAAAACCGGAATAAACACCTGCGGTTTTGGCTGCTTTTCTTTACTGTAAACAAAAGGTTTGGCATTAAAACTTAAGGTTTTTACTGCTCCAGTGGTTTCCATTTTTTCCGGGTACACCGATCGCAACGGCGCTTCCCAGACTTCAACGAGTTCATTAATCGCGATCGCATCACGGCCATAAACAATTTCTCCGCCACCATTTGTTTTTCCGATCGGGGTTGATCCTTCCAGGATCTCAAAGCTTTCGACTAAAATACTGCCATACAGGGGTTTAAACAAAAAGGCTGGATCGATCCGGTCATTAAGGGTAACTCCAACACTATTTCCGAAAGCCATTTTTGTGATCGCTTCTACCAGGCCACCACAACCAATGGTTTTTGCACTTAAGATTTTACCTTCCTGATTAGCTTTGATGATGATATCATAAACGGCTTTAACCACCGTTAATTCCGGCACCCCATTTTCATCCACCGGTAGTACGAATAATTGGATTAATGATTCGGTGGACTTGAGTTCGCTGGTTATCACCGTATCGACATGGGCTGTCGCCACCGCAAAGGAAATCAGGGTTGGCGGAACGGTCAGTTCACCAAAGGTACCCGACATACTATCCTTACCGCCGATGGCCGGTGTTCCCATCGCCGTCTGGACTTGATGGGCACCTAAAAGGGCGGCAAAAGGTCGGCCCCATTTAAGTGGTTCTTGACCCAATCGTTCAAAATATTCCTGGAAACTGAGGCGGGCTTTTTTGTAATCCCCACCGATGGCGACCAGTTTAGACAGAGATTCAAGAACCCCCATCATCCCGCCTAGAAAAGGACTGCTTTTGGCAATGGCCGGATTATAGCCAAAAGTCATCATGCTGCAGGTGGTGGTATCGCCATGAATCATCGGGATCTTAGCCACCATACCATCCATTGGTGAGAGCGCGTTTTTGCCGCCATAGGGCATGACCACAGTACCGGCACCAATGGTCGCGTCAAACATTTCCACCATGCCCCGCTGGCTGGCTACATTCAGATCTTTTAAAGTTTCTGTGATCTTATTGATAAAATTAAAGTTTTCATCTTTTTTAGGATCTTGATCCGCTGTTTTTTTATCACTTTTTATTTCCATCGGCGGTTCAATCACCACATCAATAAATTGCGGCGCACCGTTGGTTTCAAGAAATGCGCGTGAGATGTTTAAAACCTCTGCGCCCCGCCATTTCATGATCAGGCGGCCGGAATCAGTAACCGTGGCAACCGGGGTAATCTCAAGATTTTCAGCGTTTCCCATGGTGATAAAAGCGTCCACATTCTTGGGATCAACCACCACGGCCATACGTTCCTGAGATTCAGAGATAGCCAGCTCGGTACCATCCAAACCTTCATATTTTTTTGGTACCTTGTCTAAATCAATTTCCAGGCTGTCCGCCAGTTCACCAATTGCTACCGATACACCACCGGCACCAAAATCGTTGCAACGCTTGATTAAATTGGCCAGTTCTTTGCTTCTAAACAACCGCTGGATTTTTCGTTCTTCGACCGGATTCCCTTTTTGAACCTCAGCACCGCTTTCTAAAATGGATTCTTCCGTGTGAACCTTGGATGAACCAGTAGCGCCGCCGCAGCCATCCCGTCCGGTTCGTCCACCGACTAACAACACCACATCGCCTGGGGTGGGACGTTCGCGGATGACATTTTCTTTGGGGGCTGCCGCAATCACGGCGCCGACTTCCATTCGCTTGGCCAGAAAACCAGGATCGTAAACTTCAGTAACCTGACCGGTTGCCAGGCCGATTTGATTCCCGTAGGAACTGTAGCCATGGGCGGCTTCAGTCGAAATTTTACGCTGCGGCAATTTGCCTGGCAGGGTATCTTCAATCGCGGCCCGAGGATCCCAAGCGCCGGTAACCCGCATCGCCTGATAAACGTAGCTTCGTCCTGAAAGAGGATCTCGGATGGCTCCACCCAAACAGGTGGCAGCACCCCCAAATGGTTCAATTTCGGTGGGATGATTATGCGTTTCATTTTTAAACATCAACAGCCATTCTTCATCGACACCATCATGATCGACGACCATGTTAATACTGCAGGCGTTGATTTCTTCTGACTCATCCAGATCTGGTATCCGTCCCTGTTTCTTTAGGGCTTTCGTCCCAATCACAGCCAGATCCATCAGGCTCATCGGTCGTTTAGTGTTTTCTCCGTATAGCGCTGTTCTGGCCTGACAGTAATCATCATAGGCCCGCTTCATCGCCTGTGAAATGGGATCATCTCCCAGAAACTGTACCTGTTTAATTTGAGTCAAAAAGGTTGTATGACGACAGTGATCCGACCAATAGGTATCAATGACCTTTAATTCCGTAATGGTCGGGTTTCGTTTTTCATCTTTATTAAAATATTTTTGCACAAACAAGATATCCTCGGTCGTCATAGCGAATCCATTGTCCACCCGAAACGCTTCTAATTGATCTGCCTGCAGCGCAATAAAAGCATCTAACGGCTTGATATCTGCTGGCTCCCGCACCTCATCAACCAAAGTGGCAAAAGGTTCCAGGCTGGCTTCCTGAGAATCCACCGGATTGATCATATAGCGCTTGATGCTATTCAGTTCATTTTGTGTCAATTCGCCTATAAGGACAACAATTTTAGCTACCTTAATCAGCGCCCGTTCCCCCGACACGATCTGAATACACTGAATCGCCGAATCACCATGTTGGTCATATTGGCCAGGTAAATAGGAAATCCCAAAAATGTTCTCGTCGTCGTTAATCTGAAGGACTCCTTCAAAGACCTGATCGACATTGGGCTCGGATAAAATGGTATCAATAATCTGATTGAACAAACCATCTGCCACGCCTTCTACGTCATATCGGTATAAGATACGCATAGACTTAAGCTTCGAGATCTTTAAAATTCGTTGAAAGGTTTGTGTCAGCGATTTAGCTTCAACTTCAAACTGGTCTTTTTTTTCTACAAAAATTCGTTTTATCACAATTTTTCCACCTTTTTTAATGATAAACTTATTTTACTATTTCCGAACAATAATATCAAGATTTTTTAAAACGTTCGGATTATTTTTTTATTCTCCGCTATTTTCTCGTCTGCAACGATAGTTTTAAAGTTTTTCACGAGTATGATATAATACGAAGTATAATTGTTCAGAAAATGGGTAATATAGTTTTATCCAACCAACTAAATAACGTTACACGAGAGGTAATAGTATGAAAATTTTCCATTTGCATCATAGCGGCTTTTTAATCCAATTAGAGGATAAGACCTTGATTTTTGATTGCTTTACTCATATTCCCACCAGTTTACTACGCAAGGGGATTCCTCATTTTTTCTTTGTATCACACGGGCATGGTGACCACTACAACGTCGATATTTTTTCGACTGACCGAATCTATCACCCTACCTACATAATTAGTGATGACATTCCCAAGGCATCTACCCACAAAACCCATGCCATTGGTCCCTACCAGCATATGTCGTTGGGCGGGATGGACATCAAAACCTTTGGGTCTACTGACCAGGGCATCTCTTTTTATATTGCCACTAATTCCCACCGTATTTTTCATGCGGGGGACCTTAACTGGTGGGACTGGGACACCAGCGAAAAGCCAAACATCGATCCAATACAGGAAGAAAAAGACTTTAAGGCTGAACTGGAAAAAATGAAGAGCCTACCCATGGAATTTGCCTTTATTCCCGTTGACCCGCGTCTCGGCGATTCCTTCTACAAGGCCGGCCAATACTTTATTGAAACCTTCCATCCTAAGGTCATGATTCCCATGCATTTTCGGGATGAGTTTGGAATCATCAAACAGTTTAAAGCCAAAATCGGAAACACCGCAACTGTTATTCCTGAATTTAAAGAACGAAATGTAAGAATTAAAAACACTTGGTCTTTAGACAACTAAAAAATGAAGAACCCCTAATTTCCAGAATCGGATCAGGGGTTCTCCTTATATCTCAAAACAGTTACTCTCAATAAGATAATTTCTTACTCCACGGAGCGAAGAATGGTTGGTCGCCTGGCTGATTCTGGGATAAACCGTTAGATGATCCATGCGATTTTCCACCTTATTCAGATTAAACCCTTCCGGCACCACCATAAACTTTCCGATTCCGGGTTCAATCGCCCTTTGGGGACAACCATAAATACAACGCATACAAATGACGCAGTTATTTCCGAAGATATGTTGACCGTCGATAATCTTAATATTATCACGCGGACACAGCTTTTCGCACCAACCGCAATCAACACAGTTTTCATTTACCTTAAGGTGTTGACCAAAAATTCTTCCCCCGAAAACTTCGAAGTATCCCAATCTGGAAGCAAAACGGTCAATCCCATATGATGCCAAACGATGCCGCTGCCCTGATTTCAATTCCTCAACTACCCGGTCCACTATTACCGGTGTGGCATGAAGGATCATCGCACAAAGACTCTCATCAAAGCCGATCATAAAATTAGACGGCATAACCACCATTTTTTCGTAGATCACATCATAACCTTTTTTCTCAAGCTGCCTTATTGTCGCCCGGCGACACGCAGTGTTGGGGGAAATTTCTCCGCCACCCGATACCGAAACCACTACTGCCGGCTGTCCCTTTTTAACTGTTTGGATTTTTTTTAGCCATTCTTCAACGGGTTTCGGGGCATTAAATGCATAAACCGGGAAAAGCAAAACTAATAATTCTCCTGAAACAACGGGGTTTACCGCGCCTTTTAATTCTATTCGCGTAACGGTTACTGATCTTTTAACAAATGAACGTTCAAATGCATCAGCAACCCGAGCAGTCCCTCCCGTACCAGTAAAATATACAAGATTTGCGCTTTTAAAATCCATTTTTTCCTCACTATCTATCGTGCTGCTAATTTATCATGTTAATTTCCAGCAGCCTTTATTGATATCATTAATCATTGTCCCACATTATTAAGACGTTTTAAAATTATTTTCTGTTCCCCCAATAATATAACACTTCAATTAACACAATTATTATCATACTCATAGTTTTTACCCATCAACATTCTGTTTAAACACCACTTTTTAGATAAGATTATGATTAAAAAGCTTTACAGCTAACCACAATCGAGTATAAAATAAAGAAAAGGCAACAATTTCGACGAAACCAGAAAGGAACCCTCAAACATGAATGAATTTTTCGATTCCTACAGCGAAGATGACATGAAAAAGGATGTTTCAACTAACGTCGATCTGGACAGCCTCACCCAGATTGCCAACCGCCAGAAATTTAATATCATGCTGAATGAAGCAGTCAAAAAATCGCATAATACAGTATGCTACTTATCGATTCTCTTGATTGACATTGACTATTTTAAAGAATACATTGATAAGTATGGCCTTTTATCGGGCAATGACTGCCTTCGTCAGGTAGCTTTTTCGCTACAAGGCACCCTGAAAAGAGCCGGGGATTTAGTCGCCCGATGGGATCATGAAAAATTTGTCTGTATTCTCTCGGATACCGACCCTGCTGGTGCTGCAACGATGGCACAGAAAATGAGCCATGCGATTATCGATTTAGCCATTCCCAATTCAGCCTCTTCTGCGGCAGATGTTATCACAATATCCGTTGGCGTAGTAACATCCATTCTTACAGATGAAATCGCCAGTGACAAGCTTATCAAAAAAGCAGATCATGCCTTATCTATCGCCATAAAAACGGGTCGAAATAAAATTGCTATCAGTAACAGCTAAAACCGGGTTTACCACCTGGTTTTTTTATTTTGTTACCACGCAGTTGCGGCCCCTTAATTTTGCTTCATAAAGAGCATTATCCACCCGATCAATCATGCTCTCGATGGATTCACCCTTTTTATAGGCAGTAACACCAAAACTGCAGGTTTGAGTGAGCCCTCTTGTAAACTGGGTCTGTTCCACAACAATCCGAATCCGTTCAGCTGTTATCTTGGCTCCATCGCTGTCCGTCATCGGCATGATGATCAAAAACTCCTCCCCTCCCCAGCGGCTTAACATATCGATTGTTCGAATTTCCCGCGAGAGCAGATTTACCAGATGAATGAGAATTTCGTCCCCTAAATTATGTCCAAAGGTGTCATTCACCTTTTTAAAAAAATCCATATCCAGCATGATAATTGAAAACACATGATCATAGCGGTCACATCTTTCTATTTCATTTTTTATAAACGCGTGGGCCTTCATGCGATTATATGCCTGGGTCAGATAATCACGCTCTGCTAAACGTCTGGCTTCTGCGTTGGCTTGTTCCAATTCTTCTGTTACCACTCTGATAAAATTAACTAATCGAGAAATAATCTGAGAGTGTTGGCTGGAGAATGGATCCAATAGTTTTGGCTTTTCAATCCGCTTCTCTTGTTTTTTAATCAGTTTATTCCCATTCCGCTCTTTCATGCTGACCGCCACCATGGTGGCATTTAGCAACATCACGTAGTGACCCTGCGAATAAATTTCGCCATAGGTATAAAAACCCGATGTGGGTGCAATGGACTCAAAGGGTCTGGTTTCCAGATCCACCTCGCTTTGCAACAAATAACGCCGACAAATGCAGGAGTAAAGAAAAATAGCTTCTGGTTTAAATGCCTGAATACGGTTTTGAATATCATTGGCTTTTTCAATCATTACGGATGGATTACCATAACCAATGCATACTTTCTCACCTTCTTTCAACTCAGCGATAAATTTAATGGCTTTTTCCTCATTAACTCTCATGGGAACCTTGGCATACAAAATCCCATTCCGTTTTAGCAACAGGGGAAACTCCAAAACATTGAGAAAAAAATCTTCATCATTCTGTATATCCAGATAACGATGAAACACTTCATAAGCTGGCTCATCATCAATCTTCTTTACCCAAAGACCGTCGGTTTCAGTAATGACCATTTCTTTACTTAAAGGTTGCCACCCCAAATAAGTATGCATATCGATCTGGATGTCATTTCCCATAAACACAACAGCCAGTACTCCTTTTGATGTACACTTCCCATTTAGGGCGATTAGTGGCTCCTGTTCAGCTTCATAATCACCAGCACCGCCTCCAAAAACCGGATACCTACCGCTTCGAGCGGCAGAAAAACCGTTTAAAAAAACAGAAACATCCATGGTAAAAGGCGTTGCTAAGAGCATAATTCCTGCAATTCCCCGGCAAGACCGCTCAATCTTTTTAGCAAAGTTAGTTCCCAAATCTATTTCATTGCCGTCATCACCATTGACTAAAAAACCCATAATTTTAGTTTTTTCTAAAAATGCGAAGGAAATTACTGTGGTGTTGATCAGCAGGCGGCCGACTGCAATTTCACCCATGGTGGTGGCACCGACAATCACCCCACCGGGCATCGACTCGCGGAGAGTCGATTCGATCGCCATCATCCAGCAGGGATCGCGCACCGCGGAGAATACTTGCACAAATACTGAAGCCGAGCAATTCAAATGATTCTTGCATTCTTCAGTCAACACGTATTCATGTAACATTTCTATCGTATTAATCGTAATTATCTTGCTGATCATTGAATTAACTCCTACTTACTGGTTTTACACTTTATTTTTTTCCGCCAACCCATAATTACGCCTGCCGTTGACTCTTTTGTTATTTCGTTTCCCTTATAAGAAAACGTCGTCTATTTTAACTATTGTATCAAGACTAGCTGCATTTAACCAGTGTTTTCATCTTAAAATTAAATACCAGACAAAATGCATAACATTTATGCAGTCATAGCGTCAACTAATCAGATTCCCTACAAGCTGATAAATTTTTATTTTTAAACAGTAGATATTTGTTGTAATAAAAGCTATAATAATACAGCGCACAATCGTTTGTGATGCAAGTACGCACTTATACTTAATCGAGTTATACCCTGATTAACAGTACTTCTACTAATTTTATAGAAGTTTGTTGCAGGCTAAACAAAAGATTATATTTGAAAGGGGTTATTATGAACGAAAACCAAGAAAAATCGATGCCGGTTTCGGAAGCAAGCCATTTAACAGGCGCCGCACCAGAACCAGCTGAACCTATGCCAGTCGAAACTCACCGTAAATCGCGAATATCTACGAAGTTATTGGTATTTACTGTCTCACTAATTACACTGGCAGTGTTTTCCCTTGGGATCATCTCCGTTAATTTGGGGGCCGCTGCACTCACGAGTCAGGCTAATACCGATGCCCAAAAATATACCACCGAAGGAGCCTCTCATGTTGGTGCCATTATTAGCGGAAACCTGGCTACCCTTAGTGAAGTAGCCTCCCGAGCCCATGTAACTACGATGGACTGGCAAACCCAGGTGGATGCCATTAGTAGCAATATCGAGCAATTAGGTTATCAGGATATTGCCGTCATGAGCCTGGAAGGCCACGGCAAATACATTAAAGGTGGCGGGGAATTTGATTCTGCTGGTGAGTTCTGGTACGAAGATGGTTTTAAAGGCAATCTTTCTATTTCTGATGTTGCCATCAGTAAGGTCACCAAGGAACCCGTTGTACTTGATGTCGCTCCGATTCAAAATAATAATCAGGTTGTAGGTCTTCTAATTGGTCGGCGGGACCCGACCTTCTTAAACAATACGACCAATGCCATGGGCGATGGTGAACGCCAATATGGCTTTGTTGTCAACGAAAACGGTGCCATCATGGCCCACCCTAACGTTGTGATGATTCTTGATCAAGTTAACGTGTTTGATGACATAAAAACAGATGGCACCTGGAAGAGTTTTGCCTTAGCTCTAAAAGGACTCGATAACCAGACCGCCGGGATGCTTACTTATACTGTTGATGGCGAAACAAAAATTGGCTCCGCCGCACCCATTCCCGGAACAAACTGGACGCTGATTGTTGCCCAGTATGAAGATGATGTTTTAGATCCAATCACCAGTTTGAAAAATCTGATCCTGTTGATCTCATTGGTTATTCTCTTAATTGGTGGCGTTGCTGCCTATGTTTTGGCCCAAAAACTCACCAAGCCCATCATCAAGCTCAAAGAAATAGCTGATCAGGTTGCCGTTGGTAAAGTCGATGTTGAAATTGAAATAACAACCCATGATGAAATTGGCGATTTGATGAAGTCATTTGAAACGATGATCCAGAACAATAAGGGCATGGCCGAGGCCGCTCACCGTATGGCCCAGGGTGATTTTAAGCTTGCCATCACGCCAAGATCCGAAGATGACGTTATCACCTACTCAATGATTGCCGTTCTAACTGAAATGAACCGGGTTCACGATGCAATTATGAAAATTGGAACGGCTGCCTTGGAAGGTCAACTCAATTATCGGGGTAACACCAATGACTTCACCGGCGCTTACAAAGATTTGATTATATCCTTAAATACAGTCATTAATACCTTTGTTAAACCCCTTAAGGTTGCCAACAAAGCCATTGAGCGCATCGGCAACGGGGTAATTCCGCCCAAAATAACCACTGTTTATAAAGGTGATTTCAACGATCTTAAAAATAATATTAACGCTTGTATCGATGGGCTAGGGGCTTTAACCGAAACCGGCGAAGTGCTCCATCGTCTCTTTGTTAATGATTTTTCTGCAAAAATGGAAGGAACCTATCTTGGTGTGTTTGGCGATTTAGCTACCTCAGTAAATGAAATCCAATGGAAGCTTAGCTATATTCAGGCCATCGTCAGTCACGTTTCAAATGGCATCATGAGCGACTACGACGAACTGGTCAATATCGGAAAACGTAGTGATGTAGACGAATTTATACCAACACTGATTCAAATGATTGAGAACATTCACTCCCTGGTTGGCGAAGCTGATGAAATGACCAAGCTGGCTGTCGAAGGCGATCTGGATCATCGGGGTGACCCCTCTAAATTCATGGGCGAATATGCGAAGGTTATTTCAGGATTCAACCAGACCCTTGATGCGGTAATTGAGCCAATCCAGGCTACTTCCGCAGCTCTTAATGAATTGTCAAAGGGTAATCTAAACTTTACTATGAACGGTGATTTCAAAGGCCAACACGGGAAGATTAAAGAAGATATGAACCGCACTATCCGCTTCCTGAAGAAGTATGTCGATGAGATTACAACCGTCCTTCAACGTGTTGGCGATGGTGACCTTAGCCAGGAAATAAAAGCCTATTATCATGGCGATTTTGTTGCGATCAAGCTTGCAATTAACGGTATAACCAGCCACTTAAGCGAAGTGATGAAAGAAATCGATGATGCCGCCGGGCAAGTCGAAGCTGGAGCCATTCAAATTTCTGACGGCGGTCAGGCCTTATCTCAAGGTACTACTGAACAGGCCAGTGCCATCCAGGAACTCACCGCCTCGATTGAAGAAGTTGCTGCAGAAACGAAGCGAAATGCCAGAAACGCCAATGAAGCGAATGAGCGGGCGATCGAAGTTCGAACCAACGCCGAAGTGGGCAATTCACAGATGTCAAAAATGGTCACCGCGATGGTGGAAATCAATGAATCATCAAGTAGTATATCCAAAATTATTAAGGTGATTGACGACATCGCTTTCCAAACCAATATTCTAGCTCTAAATGCTGCCGTGGAAGCTGCCCGGGCCGGACAACATGGCAAGGGTTTTGCCGTTGTTGCTGAAGAAGTGCGAACCCTGGCTGCCCGCAGCGCTGAAGCCGCCAAAGAAACCACTGGTCTCATTGAAGGCTCCATCGATAAAGTGGAAGTTGGCACCAAAATAGCCGATGAAACGGCTGAAAGTCTGATTGAAATTCTCAGCGAAATTGAAAAAGTAACGGGTCTGGTCGGCAAAATTGCCCGCGCTTCCAATGATCAGGCATCAGAAATTGCCCAAATCACGAAGGGGATCGAACAAGTCTCGAATGTCGTTCAAACCAACTCAGCCACTGCTGAACAAAGTGCCGCTGCGAGCGAGGAACTTTCCGGTCAGGCTGAGATGCTAAAACAAATGGTTGATGCATTTAAATTAAAAACCACAAAAAAGACAACCATCGGAGCAATTACAGCCCAAACCGAAACGATCCTTGCTGCGCCCTCCCCTCAGCCAGAAATAATCTTAGATGATCTGGACTTTGATAAGTATTAAATAAGCAACCTAAAAATCTTAGCAGAAAAAATCTTGTACTTAAAAAATCCTGTCTGAGCACTCAGACAGGATTTTTTATTGCAGTTGATACTTATTTTTAATGCTTTCCGTTCCAGTTGATTCTCCCGATCATGTCAATAGTTTAGCAAAATCATTGTAGCGGATCCTGGCCTTCTTCTGAGCCTTAATTCGGGCATTGTTAATGTCATGATAGTAAGTAATAAGCGTTGCCACAATATCCGCATCAATTTTATTATCTTCTGCCATTTGCTTTAAAATATTAACAACCTTTTCTTTTTGCATGCCTTTACGATAAGGTCTGTTTTCAGAAACGGCTGTAAAAATATCGGCGACAGCCATGATTCGGGCTCCCAGTGAAAGCTCTGATCCCTTTTTCTTAAACGGATAGCCCGTTCCGTCCAGCCGTTCATGATGCATGGAGGCAAATTCATTAATTTCTTCAAATCCCGTAACTTGACAGAGTAATACGTAGGTATGATAAGTATGTTCTTTCATCACCGCAAATTCAGCGTGAGAGAGTCCCGCCGGCTTTTCAAGAATTTCAGTCGGTACCGTCAATTTACCAATATCATGGATATATCCGGCCGCCTGAATTTTCTTACAGGTTAACTCATCACATTTCAAGTGCTGCGCCAAGCGTTTCGCCACAGATGAAACCCCTTCGCTGTGAACTGCGGTAAATCTGCTCCGAAAGTCAATGACCCGGGCAAAAAGTTTGGTTATACCAATTAATTCATCAATATCCAGTCGTTGATCCTGAAATCGGATATTTTTATAATACCGTCGGGCGCTGGAAATTGATTCCAGATCGTACCAGAAAAACTCCTTTTCTTTTAGCCTTTCAAAAGCTTTTACATAGTCCGGATTAAATTTTCGACCCGAAGCAGCGGCAATTTTTTCAAAAATCCGATCCTTCTGGTAAATGATTTTTTCATCTTTGGATATAAGAGTGGCGATCCGATCAGCCAGATGAATAAGATGACTTTCCGGCATCACCGCTTCTCCACAAAACATTAAACCCTCGCCATCGTTCCAATCGACATGGTGAAATTTAATAATTTTAGCGATCTCTGAAAACTCCCGGTAGTCTTTTAAGAGCAACCATCCAATCCGGGCATGTTGGTGGGGATTGATGGCTTCAAATTTGAGTACCTTTATCCGTTCTTGCATACTTAACCCGCCAATATCGTGTAAAACGGCTGCAACACAGACTTCATTTAGTTTCTTTTCTTCAAAGTTCAACTCTTCCCCTAAATTATTGGTAATATAGGCGACAAGACGTTGATGATGATGTAATTCCGGGCTTACCATATCTGTAGCTCTTGATAGTTGAAGTGTTAACTCTAATAAAGAGACCATATTTTTTCCTTTCCGATAACGCATCCGTTTTTAATCGTGTCATGATATAATAGCATATCTTTGTTACGATTGTAACATAAAACACCATCATTTTTTTGATGGGACTAACTTTTTTTCAGATAATTCAGAACGCTGACTCGTATTTTATTGATCTGTATTTTAATCTGGTAAAAAATGTTTTAAAAATATATAATATCAGTAGCATCTAAGTTTAGTTATATGAGGTGAAAAATTTATGATTATTGATTTAAGAAGCGATACCGTCACACAGCCAACCCAAGCCATGCGAATTGCCATGGCCAATGCACCCGTGGGTGACGATGTCTATCGGGATGACCCTACGATCAACCGGCTCGAACAACTGGCTGCCGAATTGCTGGGTAAAGAAGCCGCACTGTTTGTACCATCCGGCACTTTTGGAAATCAACTGGCAATTATGACCCATACCCAACGAGGAAATGAGGTTTTAGTCGGTGATGCCTGTCATATCCTGATGCACGAGGTCGGTGCTGCCGCCGTTCTTTCTGGCGTTCAGATTAGAACCTTTCCGGTTCTTGCTGATGGCATCGATGTGGACAAACTCAAGCTGATGCTTCGGGGCAATGATATCCATTTTCCGAATACTGGTCTGATCTGCATGGAAAATGCTCAGTCTTCCGGTAAAGTTGTTCCACTCTCCAATATGGAGGCGGTGTATGCGCTGGCAAAGTCTCGAGATATCCCCGTTCATATTGACGGGGCCAGAATTTTTAATGCCGCCCTTGCCCTGGGTGTTGAGGCGAAAGAAATAGCTGCGCAGGGAGACTCTGTTAATGTCTGTCTTTCCAAAGGCTTATGCGCACCGGTAGGCTCATTGCTACTCGGAACTACCAGTTTTATCAAAAAAGCCCGAAAAAACAGAAAGTTGATGGGCGGCGGGCTTCGTCAGGCGGGCATCCTCGCTGCAGCCGGGATTATCAGCCTAACTGACATGGTCCCCCGCCTGCAAGAAGATCATCAGAATGCTCGTTACCTGGCTAATCGACTGGAAGAAATTGAATCCTGTATGGTCATGTGGAATCGTCTCGACATTAATATGGTTTTTTTCACCCTACCCGAATCGGTGATTACCGAATCGACACTGGTTTCCGGGCTATTAGAAAAAAACATAAAAATCAGTGGACAAGAAGACGGTGAGTACCGATTTGTTACCAATCACGGTGTCAGCTCAGATGATATCGACTGGGTCATTGAAAGCATGAAGACGCTTGTTTCACGATGTTCTTGATTTTTACCTTTCATTTTCATCGCGTCGATACATCAAAATCCTTTTATAGTTAGGCTTGACGTGGTATACTAAAGTCACTACAAATGGAGGATTCTTTATGACAACCACTTTCTACGGTAACCAAGGTGTTGTGAACAGCATCATACTTGATATGGAAACCGATTTCGAGAAACAATTAAAATTTTTAAAGACAATTAAATTCACTGATGACTTCAAGCCTGAATGGCTGCCGGACATTGTCAAAATAAGCTTTATCATTGAGCCGTCACTGGGGCAGTTTGGCAAACCTAATCTGATCATCATTGCCGAAGAAAAGAGCCTCCAGCGACATGTAATTTTTGTCGAATCAAAAATTTCCGCCTATGATGATGCGTCGGAGAAACTGAACATAAAACTTTTTCCCAATAAGTACAAAGATATCGGCGATAAACTCAATATTCGTCTGGCTTTGATGTATCGTCTGGCCAAGGCTTATCACCATCAGAAGGATGGCGGTTTTATTGAAGATGTGGATGAAGCCTACAAGCTCTATCATGATCTGCCAAAGGTTCTGAAAAAACCTGTCATGATCAAACTTTGTATTGACAAATTCGGATACAATCCGGATTTTTTATTTGTCGCCCTAACCAATGATCCCGTCGACATCCAGCCCTTTAAAAACGCCAACTTCCTCCCTCCCATTGGTGTCAGTGGCTGGCGAGCCGAAAAGCAATTTTTTGGATTGATTTCCTTTGCCATGCTAGAAGAACAAAACCTTATTAACGCCCGAAAGGGATATTATTCTACGGCAAAAGAGAACGTTTTGCATCTGCCCGCAGAAACCGGCTCCAGCAATAACGACCCGACCATCCGGACCATTGTTCTGGACCAATGGCACCCGGATTTAAAGCTGAATTTGGAGGAATTTTTAGTCTCTCTTGGCGATCGACTCACTACCAGCAAGGTCATTACCTTTAACGGATCTTATAGTATTAAAGCCGAGGACGGCCGAACGCTCGTGAAACTTTTTGCCGACAAGCAAAAAATGTACATCACCCTGAGAAATGACAATATTCCAATCGCCTTTAAAGATAAACCGCGAATCAAAATTGGCGTAGGTCTTAACGCCAAGTCTTTTGTCTTAATTTATTCAGGCACCGATGACCTCACCGGGGATCATTTCAATAAACTGGCCATGGAACTGATCGAAATTATTGTCGATTTTGTGGAGCAATAAATAACCTGTCCCAATCTAATTGTCATATCAATCTTTTAAATATCGTTCAAGCGCAATTACATGTAATAAAAAAAATTAATTAACGTTTGAAATGACTGCCCATGGAAGATTTTTTTGCCACGAACAGCCAGATGTAAAAGCTGACCACAGCCAATGCTTAATTATGGTCAGCTTTTTTTAATACAAAAATACCGACATCAGTCCGCTGCGATGCATATTGGCTATCGAAGGACAAATGTCGGTATCTTTAATTTAACAGGTCTAATCAATCCTGAGCTTTCAGGACCTTAATATAATCAATCATATACTCTGGCAGATCCGGAGGCCGACGGCTTGAGACGATGTGACCGTCGATAATCGAAGGCGTATCATGCCAGATGGCACCGGCATTGGTCATGTCATCTTTGATGCCGGGGGTACTGGTAACATTTTTACCTTTGAGGATGCCAGCAGAAATCAGCACCCACCCGGCGTGACAGATTTCACCAATGACCCGTTTGCGGCTATCCAGGTTGCGGATCATCTCTAAAACCACCGGGAAACGGCGGATCGCATCCGGTGCCCAGCCGCCGGGAACCAGAATCCCGTCATAATCGTCAGGATTGATGTCAGTATAAGCCAGGTCGGACACACACGGCACACCGTATTTACCGATGTACTTTTTGCCGGCTTCCTCCCCGACAACATCAACGGTAACCCCTTCTTCTCGTAAGCGAAGCACGGGGTACCACAATTCAAGATCTTCAAAATCATTGCTAATCAACGCGATAATCTTTTTGTTTTTCATCTTGTTTTCCTCCTATTTTTTATTTTTAGGCATTCCCTCTGGAACCGGGCTTAACCAGTGCGACTTTACCAGCCTTACAAACGGGACAGTCATCCGGGTCCCAGGCGGTGATTTCCAGTTTAATGGCTGAGTAAATGGGCATGTTGATTTCGACGCCGGCGGCACGACGGTCGGCGATGCAGGCGACACCGAGGACGACCGCACCCAGTTCTTCAAGCACTTTTTTCGTTTCAATGGTGGATTTCCCGGTGGTGACGACGTCTTCGGTGATAATAACCCGTTCGCCGGGTTTTAATTCAAAGCCGCGTCGTAACTCCATCAGCCCATCTTTACGTTCGGTAAAAATGGATTCTTTGCCCAACTGTCGGCCAATTTCGTAGGACACAATGACACCGCCCATGGCCGGGCCCACCACCTTATCAATTTCGAGTGCCTTTAACTGCTCGACAACCGGCGCTAAGACCTTGGCGGCGGCATCCGGGAAGCGCAACACCTTGGCACATTGAACATACTGATCGCTGTGTTTCCCTGATGACAGTAAAAAATGTCCTTCTAAAAAGGCATCGGTTTCTTTAAGTATTTCTAATATTTCTTGACTCATCTTATTCCTCATTTCTGTATTTTATATTAAACGATTCCCCGGACTGCGTCGATATTGGCAAGGCCTTCGCTAACACAATAGGCTTCTAACCCTTCAATGATCTCAATCGGTGCCATCGGGTTATTAAAATTGATGGTGCCGATTTGAACACAGGTTGCCCCGGCCATAATAAATTCCAGAGCGTCTTTCCAATCGCTGATGCCACCCATAGCCATCACCGGAACTTTCACCGCCCGACAGACCTGATGGGTCATCCGCAGGGCAATGGGTTTCACCGCCGGACCGGACAGGCCGGCATAAAGGTTATCAAAAACAACGGCTTTTTTCTTGTAATCAATAGCCATTCCCTGTAGCGTATTAATCAGTGAAATCCCTTGGGCACCGGCATCCTCACAAGCCCGGGCAATGTCAGCCACCGCTTCGCCATTGGGCGATAATTTGACCATAATCGGATGGCGGGAAAGTTCCACCACCTTTCTGGTAATGTCGCCAGCGGTTTGGGCCTTAATGCCATAAGCCATACCCCCAGCTTTCACATTGGGGCATGAAATATTCAGTTCAATTAGCTGGACATCAATGGCATTGAGTTTCTCAATAGCAGTTAGATAAGATTCTTCATCTTTTCCGCCAACATTGACAATGGTAACAGTATCGATTTCTTTAAGGTGGGGCCATTCATTTTCAATAAAGGCGTCAATTCCGGGGTTTTCCAGACCAATACTATTCATCAGTCCGGCCGGGGTTTCCCAGAGTCGCATGCCCGAGTTACCGGATTTGGGTTCTAAGGTCAACCCTTTAGAGCAGAGGCCGCCAAGCTTAGCCAGATCATAAAAGGCTTCATACTCCCGGCCAAAACCGAAGGTTCCGGAAGCTGGGATCACCGGATTTTTAAAGCGGATGTCACTAAATTTTGTTTCCAGACATTTAGACATAAAAGACCTCCTCGCGGACAAACACAGGGCCGTCCTTACAGACCTTTTTATTGCCGGATCGGGTTTCACAGCTACAGCCCAGACAGGCACCGATCCCGCAGGCCATATGGGCTTCTAGCGAAACATAGACGCGATTCTCTTTTGGCACGACTTTAGCTACCGCTTCCATCATAATTTCCGGGCCGCAGGTCACCACGGTTTCGCCGGGTAAAACCGCAAGTTTGTGGGTGATAATCCCCCCAACATCAAGAATCATTTCATCTGCCAGCACTTTAAAGGCGTTAACCCCGTAAGCGATATCCCGAAAGCCCAGATAAACCCGACATTTACCAAGGGGGTTTTGATTACGGTAATGGCGTACCAGATAATATAGGGGTGCTGTCCCGATACCGCCGCCAACCACACACAAGTCGCCGGTTATTTCGGGAAAACCATTGCCATAAGGACCCTGAATGGTCACATCGTCATCGGTCTGAAGCCGGGCTAAGATTTCGGTTCCTTTTCCCACCACCTGATACAAAAAGGTAAGCAGACCGGGTTCGTAATCGTGAACGCTGATCGGTCGGGATAGTAGCGGGTCCTTGTCCCAGGCTCGCAGCATAAAGAATTGCCCCGGTTTTACTGCTCCGGTAAAGGCAACCGTCATTTTATAAATTCCCGGTGACACAAGCGTATTACTTCGGATTAAAGCCATTTAAGAATATCCTCCTGCATTGCCAGGGTTGCATTTCTAATCTGTTCTGCAAAGCCCTCATCTTCACAGCCAGCCTTTTGATGAGCGGTAATCAATCCCCGCGATGAGTTTACGACCGCACAACGGGATGCTTTTAGGATCTTGGCAATGTCCTCACCGGTTCCGCCCTGGGCGCCGTAGCCCGGCACTAAAAAGAAGGTATGGGAACAACGGGCCCGAATCGCTTCGAATTCTTCCGGACGGGTCAGTCCGACCACTGAACCAATGGCTGAAAAGCCATTTTCTCCGCGGAAGGCGCTTCCCCAGGCTTCGATTTTGTCTCCCATGATTTCGTAGATGGTATCATCACCCACCTTCAGGTTCTGAAGATCCACCGCTGACGGGTTGGATGTTCGTTGGAGGATAAAAAGCCCCTTGTTGTTTTCTTTAATATACTTGTAATAAGGTGATACCGCGTCAACGCCCATATAGGCGTTAACGGTCATGATGTCTACCTCAAAATCACCAGTGAAATGACCTTTGGCATACTGATCGCCGGTGGACGAAATATCGCCTCGTTTCACATCACCAATAACGACAATACCTTTGCTCCGGGCATATTTAACCGTTTCGCTATAGGCCTTCATACCGTCTAGTCCCAGTGACTCGTAACAGGCAATCTGTACCTTGTAGCAGGCTGCCAGATCCGCAGTCGCATCGATTATTTTTTTATTGAATTCGGTTATTTTCTCACCATCGGAGCAGTCTTTACTAAGTAGATATTTGGGTAAGAATTTTAAGGTTGAGTCCAGACCCACACAGATCGGTCCTTTTTTTACAGCTTCATGATAGAGCCTGTCCATTATCATCATATTTAATTTCTCCCTTCACCATGGTCATCATTATTTTTCCTTTTAGGGTCTCACCACCAAAGGGATTATTTTTACTTTTTGAGACAAATTCTTTGGGGTTTAATTTCCCTTCCCAGTTTAAATCCACCAGAACCAGATCCGCTGGATACCGTTCTTTGATGAGCCCCGTTTTAAGACCTAAGCGTTTGGCCGGGGCGTCGCTGAGCATCTCACTGAGTTTCTCCAAACCGATACCGTTCTGATCAAAGACCGTGAAATACATCGCAAAAGCCATTTCGAAATTGTTGATTCCCGGAGCCCCTTTTAGCTTATCCTCTTCCGAGTGGGGGGCATGATCAGTGCCACACATGTCAATGCTGCCATCTTTTATCCCCTCAATTAACGCACGACGATCAGGATAAGTCCGAAACGGCGGATTGACCTTATAGTCCATGGCCGAAGCAAAGATATGATGGGGGGTGACCTCGCAGGTGACATCCAGACCTTTTTCCTTAGCTTCTACAATCAGATCCAAAGTATCTTTCTTACTGATATGACAAACATGAAGATGTCCGCCAATTTCTTCGAGCAACTTGACATCCCGACTTACCAGTTCAGTTTCCGGCTGACAATGGGTTAATAAAATAAAATCCTGTTCACTTGAAGCCTTCAGCCCTGCCACCATGATGTCCGAATTCAGAATCGAAACTCCGTCGTTGGAAAATACTGGCGTCAATTGCCGCAGTACTTCTAAATCAACTAAATCGGCATCATTAAAGCCCTTTGTCAGGGCCGCCACCTGGATCAGGTTACATAGGTTTAGTGCCTCGGCTTTATCCAGATTGGTTTTCAGAGCTTCTGCTTCATCAATAATGGGCTTTGTATTAGCCATCGCCACCAGTGTCGTATACCCACCTTTTAGTGCCGCCTGCATACCGGTTTCCATGGTTTCTTTATATTCATAGCCAGGGTCTCGCAAATGACAGTGCATATCAATAAATCCCGGCATCAGCTGATAGCCCCGGCCGTCGATTTCCTTGTCATATGCTGTTTTAACAGTCCCTTTTTCTTTATACACTTTTTTTATTTTTCCGTCTTCAATCAATACCTTGCCAAACCGTCTTCCGTTAGCATCAACCATTTCAACGTTCTTGATTAAGGTTTTCATGTTTCCTCCTTCGTTATTCTTCGTCAATAAAAGTGGTGTAGGCGTCGCAGTACTCACAGCGGTATTTTTTTTTCTCTTCATTGACCAGAAAGAATTTAATCTCCTGCACATCCTCGTATTGAGTAATACAGCGGGGATTTTTGCAGGTCATGATGCCGTTGACAACCTTCGGCAGGGTCAAGTTTATTTTTTTGAACAATTCACCATTCTTGACAAAGTTAATGGTCACATTCGGATCAATCAGACCCAGAACCGTCATATCAATCTGCAAATCGGTTTCAATTTTAATTAAGTCTTTCTGTTTCATTTTTTTACTGGGAATTTTTTTAAGCAGTACCACCACATCATCAATATCATTGAGATGGAGTTGCTTGTAAATCTCAAAACCGTGTCCAGCTTCAATATGGTCGATGATGATACCTTTTTTCAGTTTCGATACGTTGATCATTTTTTTTTCTCCACGCCCAGAAGTTTGGCAATCAATGCCATTCGCACATACATCCCATACTTAGCCTGGGAAAAATAAACCGCCCGAGGATCCTCATCTACCTCCGGGGCAATTTCATTGACCCGGGGCAAGGGATGCATCACAATCATGTCCGGCTTGGCCGCCTTCATCTTCTTTTTATCCAGAATATAATAATTTTTCAGTCGCAGATATTCTTCCTCGCTGATAAACCGCTCCCGTTGTACCCGAGACATATAGAGAATATCCAGCTCGCCGATGACCTCATCGAGACTGGTCGTTTCCTTATAGGTTTGTGGATCCAGCTGATTGAGAATATGAGCGGGCATTTTCAGTTCTATCGGAGAAATAAAAACAAACCGAACACCCTTATAACGATTCAGCATTTTAACCAGAGAATGAATGGTACGGCCAAAAAGCAAATCGCCACAAACCCCTACCACATGGTTGTCGCAGCCGCCTTTGAATTTCCTGATCGTCAGTAGATCGGTTAAGGTCTGGGTAGGATGTTCATGGCCGCCATCGCCAGCATTGATAATCGGCATTTCGTTGGCAAATTTAGAGACCAGCCGAGCCGTTCCTTCCCGGGGATGCCGAATCACCGCGATATCGGAATAGCACTCGATCGTCCTGATGGTATCCCCCAGACTTTCTCCCTTGGACACCGACGAATTATTTGGATCATCAAACCCGATGATTTCTCCCCCTAAACGAAGCATGGCAGCTTCAAAACTGAACCGTGTCCGGGTGGAAGGCTCATAAAAAAGGCTGGCCAATAATTTCCCCTTGCAAACCAAAGAATAACCCTCGGGGTCTGCAATAATATTATCAGCCAGCTGCATAATCGATTCAATTTCATTTAGTTGAAAGTCTCCAGGCTCGATTAAATGTCTTCCTTTTAACATAATGTTCCTCCTATCATAAACACAATTATGGGCAAAAAACAAGCCGCTTTATAAAAATAGCGGCATACTTTCTAACAGGCAATTCCCTCATTATATGTATCGTTCCTTTTGCACCTATATGCCTCGCTTTACAAAGCCTGCATACTTAATTACAATAATCATAATTTAATTAGGCAGAATTGTCAATGGACTTTGATTAAAAGAAACCGTTATCTTAAGATAATATTTGGACTTCTGGTTCAATAGGCGCAAGCGTAAGGATTTGACTGGAATTTCGGAGCAAATAATGGTATGATAAGAAGAAAAAGGGAGGGTTCTATGTATTTCGTAACTTATCAATATAACGCATTTAGTGAAGGTGGCATTCTGACCGCCGATGAAACCAAGGTTTTACCGATTACAACCATCGGTAAACTGATGGGTCTCAAATTTCCGGAGCGTCTGATCGACTTTATTCCCATGGCTACCGACGAACTACTGACTGATATGGAGAAAGTCATGACTGAGCATCAGAATCTGGGCATCAATCTGGGTCTGGTAAAACTGCTGGCGCCGATTCCCAAACCCCCAAGGAATATTTTCTGTCTGGGCAAAAACTATGCTGATCATGCCAAAGAAATCAGGAATATTCCCTCGATGGGAGAAGTTCCGGAAAATCCGATTTATTTTTCCAAACTGCCTACCGCGGTTACTGGACCAGATACAGTAATTCTGTCTCATGCCAAGGCCACCAAACAAATCGACTATGAAGTGGAGCTGGCCATTGTCATTGGCAAGGAAGGCGCCGATATTCCCAGGGAAGATGCCGAAGATTATATTTTTGGCTACACCATTGCCAACGACATCACCGCCCGGGATCTTCAGAAAAAACACTCTCAATGGTATAAGGGCAAATCACTGGATACCTTCTGTCCCCTGGGCCCCCGAATTTTGCACAAAAACGATTTAAAAATTCCCTTTGACCTGGACATCACCTGTCGGATCAATGGCGAGATACGTCAGCATTCCAACACAGCTCGAATGATTTTTGACATCCCTTCGATTATCAGTGACCTGTCCCAAGGCATGACCCTGCTGCCGGGCGATATCATTCTCACCGGAACACCTGCCGGTGTCGGCTTTGCCCTGGATCCTCCGCAATTCCTCAAACATGGGGATCAAATTGAAGCGGAAATTGAGAAAATCGGGATCCTGCGCAATATCATTGAATAAAAAAAATTTTTAAAAAACCAGCATTCTCTGGGGGGTCTGACCCCGAGATAATGCTGGTTTTTTTTATAGAACTTGATTATTTTGCGGATCAATGTGGTTTGGCGCTACCCACTCGCGCTGTTCGTTATTTTAAACAGGCAATCGTTTCAAACTGAAGACCGCGACAGCAGCGACAAACAATACCCCAATAAAAATGGCAAAACCGCCAATGATCAGGGTGATGTTTGCCTGTCCATTAACAATCGCCAGACCATCAAAAGCATTGTATAGGGAAAATTTCCCTAGAAAAGCGGTTCGCTCTGACAACTTGCTGAGGGTATTCAAGACAAAGAATCCAATTGGAATCAGGGCACCAAAGAACAATGCCGGTTTGGTGCTGTTAAATAAACAGGAAAAGAAAAAACAGAACATGCCGATGGTCATGGTCATCAGACAGGCGCCTAAATTTAATTTCAAAAACACTTTAACTTCCAGCATTCCCGGAAAAAACTGTTCACTCATACCATAGCCGACTAAAAAAAGCACCGTAAACAACACTGCAATCGATGCCAGCAGATAAATACCCTGGGTCACAACGATTTTAATCCGGCTATTGGGGGTGCACAGCAAGCTCGTAAAAGAACCTTCATAAACCCATTTTGCTACCAGCCGGTTGGCCAGAATAATGCAATAAACCATGGGAAATAGATAAATCAGAAAGCCATAGAACAAACTGGCAATAAATCCGGTCAGACCACTGTCAATAGTACCAAAACCCATGGCATTAACCAGAGTCGTCGGTAAGATGGACATCATATCCACCATTGCCCCTATCCCATTGGGATCATAGATATAGATAATAACAGCCAGATAAATGGACATCAGAGCAATAAAAACCAGCAGTAGCAGGGTGTTGTTCTTGATATTTTTTAGAAACAATGGAATACTCATACTTTTTTCCCCTCTCTGACTTTTTCTTCCTGATCAGGCCGAGCTTTGCCTTTCGCCACTTTTTCCTTAATCAATTTACGCTTCTGTTCCGGTTTTTCTTCTTTGTTCCGCACTTCTTTTTTGATTGCTTCATGATGGACTTCCTTCTGGTAATGTTGCTGGAAAATTTCTTCCAGGGACTGGTTTTTAGAATTAAATACTAATACCTTTTCATGAGACAAAACCTTCATCAAGACGTCAATCCGATCACCAGGAGAAAATATTTCGTAGTCACTTTGAGAAAACTGCTGATAGCCGAAACCGTATTTCTTAATCTGCTCAAGATTTGGCGGAGCTGCAAATTTAACCAGATAGGCCTTGGTTTCGTCGGCTCGCAGACTGACAATATCGCGGTCTTCGACCAGATGACCTTCCTTGAGAACCCCCACCCGGTCACAGGTTCGCTCCACCTCTTCAAATCGATGGGTCGAAAGTAGCACTGTTTTCCCACGGCGTTTTTCTTCCAGCACGAGGTCTAAAAATCGCGACTGCATCAGCGGGGTTAAGTTGATGGTCGGTTCATCCAAAACCAACGTTTGAGGATCATGCATCAGACCTGTGACAATGGACAGTCTTTTTTTCATGCCCATTGACATGTTTTCAATTTTCCCGCGCGTTTCGACCTCGAATCGTTCAATCAGTGAATCTCTGTGTCTGTTATCTTTTTGTCCAAACATCCCACGCATCTGGGAGATAAAATTGAGGTACTCTTTCACCCGCATGTTTTCGAAAAGAACCACATCTTCGGGCACATATCCCAAATTTTTTTGAATCGCTGAAGCTCGAAAAAAGCAGTTTAGTCCATCGATGGTGGCACTGCCCCGTCCCGCCCGGATCAACCCCATGAGCATCCGTATGGTGGTTGTTTTTCCGGCGTCGTCAGGCCCAACATATCCAAACGCCTCACCTTTTTCAACTTTAAAATTCAAGTTGAAAATGCCTCTAGAGCTTGAATATTTAAGGGTAACATCCTTTAATTCAATCATTTTTTTCTCCTTACAAACATTATTCTTCTTTTTTATAGGTTAAGCCGATTTGTCAACCCGTTTGTTCAGTTCATTAGCGATTCGACCAAAATCTGATCCGGTAAGGGTTTCTCCCCGGATCCCCGGTGCTATATTACAGACCTCCAGAACCTCAAGCAAAACGTCTTTTTCAAATGGGGTATTCATGGTCAGCCCATTAATTAAAGTTTTTCGCCGATTCAAAAAACTGGCTTTGACAATTGATAAAAACAATTCCTTGTTTTCCAGTTCAATTCTGGGAACCGTCAGTTTTTTCAGGGTTACAACAATGGAATCAACCTTGGGCTTAGGGATAAACACTTGGGAAGGTACATCAAAATCGATGGAAATATCGGCATAAAACTGTGCTACAATGCTCAAAGATCCATAAGCTTTGGTGCTGGGAACCCCACACAAACGCTCACCCACCTCTTTTTGAATCAAGAAGGTCATGCTCTCTATAGGCAGGTCCGATTCCAGAAAACCCATAATAATGGGAGTGGTAATATAATAGGGTAAATTTGCCACGATCTTAAGAGGCATGGTAGCAAGATCTTCTCCCAATATCTCTTTTACGTTGGTTTTTAAAATATCGCCTTGAACGATTTCGACATTGTCACACGCTTTTAATGTCTCCCGGAGTACCGGTATCAGTTTTTTATCAATTTCAACTGTGATAACCTTGCCCGCATGTTCACTAAGCGCCTGGGTCATGGTTCCAATCCCCGGACCAATTTCCAATACCAGATCCCTTTCATTTACATCTCCAGCTTTTACAATTTTTTGAACAATATTTTCATCAATTAAAAAATTCTGTCCAAAACGTTTATTGAAGTGGAGATCGTATTTTTTTAACAATGCTTCAATGACTCTTGGTGATGTTAATTTTTCCATTCATTTCCTTTCTGTTTAACAAATATTTACACGCTATTATGATCCTGTGCGGCTTCATTCATAACTTAACTATTATACACTTTATTTAATCCTGCGGGAAGACCTTATCACCAATTCAATACGGAAAGAATCAACCTTTTAAACATTTAACCAATACTTTACGAGATCTTCAAACATTATCCTGTCAAATGTTTATTTGCAATTTTAAATCTGTCAAAAGCCCTTCATTGGTCCACTGACAGGCAACATTCCTGAATAATTAAATTTTTTAGCGGATTTATTTGAAAGCGGATGTCATTTAGTTAAAAAAGTAAACGTCTCCATGACTCATGTAAAGCTCCACTCTTTACTTTTTGACAAGTTATTTCATTTTAACTTAAAGCTAAATTAATCATTTTTACAAATGATTCCGATATCTTATAACTCCCTTTCTTCAGTGTCGTAAATATTTACCATTTTAAAGCCGTTTCATCATACTATCTAACTCTCTTATTAAACCTTATACTGTGTTTTCTTAAACGTATTTAACGATGGCCTTGCAAAATATCCATGTATAATGTATTATACGCATTGCCAATTTGTAAATAAATTGCAACAATCAATGATGCATTTAAGTCACAACAAAAATAGTGACACCATCATGTTTTGACATTGGAGGTCAAATGAAGAAAAACTTAATAAAAAGCGCATGCGTAAGTCTTGCCTTTGTTTTATGCCTGGGTATAGCGCCAGGCACTGTTATGGCAGAAGAAGCCGCAGTGGATTTAACCCAAATCACCCAGGCAGTTGAGACGGCGAAAAACACCGCTCCCCTGCCCAGCTTGTTCGTAGCGCGAACAACAGCACCGAGTGCTGATAATCCTTATTTCTTTACCAACAATCCTTATGCCCAGGGTGGCTACGGTATGCCGAATTGTACCGCCTACGCTTTTGGCCGGGCGTATGAAATTTTAGGAACCGCCCCAAATTTACATATGGGTAATGCGAATTCATGGTGGGCCGATAATCAAAGCAATGGTTATTACCCCTCCGGATCCACCCCAAAACTGGGCGCCGTGATCTGTTGGGGTGGCAGTTCAGATGGACACGTGGCAATTGTTGAAGCGATCAACGGCGATACGGTTACCCTATCCGAATCAACCTATAGTGGCGTATACTTCCAGAATTACACCTATACCATTGGTGCTGAGGATGCTACCTCCGTGGGCGGTTTTCAAGGTTATATCTACATCGGCGACTACATTGATGCCACATCGGACATAACACCACCGTCTTTATCAGATGTACTGGTTACTGACTATCAAAGCGAAGGAATCAAAGTCACCGCTCTGGTTTCTGACGACTTAAGCGGGATCAGCCAGGTTTACTTTCCCGTCTGGACCGAAAACGGTGGGCAGGATGATTTAATCTGGCATGAAGGAAGCGTTTCTGACAATGTGGCCAGTTGTTTTATTCCATACAGTGATCACAATACCGAGCTTGGTGACTACAATGTCCATGTTTATGCTTATGACAACGCCGGTCACTACACCATGACCGCCACAACCATTACAAAAGCCGACACCTTTACCAGCCTGGGTGAAGTTGTTCACACAAACTAAGTAACTTACTTTTAAAGAAAAAGCCTTTCAGATGACGTCTACAAACATCACTGGAAGGCTTTTTTCTAGGATAAGCTATTTTTCAGAATAAGCTTAAGATACATCAATGTCATTAGCACCGATCTTTTTAGTATTTGTCTATATCATCAAGTTGAATTTGTGGTTCTGCTGGTTGATGCGCGACCTGTTCTTTACTTATTTGAGGATTTGCAGAAGCAGCTTTTCTCGTGCTTGCTTCATTACTTGTTTTACTCTTTAACCTGAATTCAGAAACCATATTCTTTAGCAGTTCAGCCTGACCAGAAAGCTCTTCGCTGGCGGCAGCACTCTCTTCGGCCGTTGCCGAATTAGTCTGTACTACTTGGGAAACCTGTTCAATCCCCTGGGTGATCTGGGCAATGCTGGTGGCCTGATCATTCGATGCGACAGCGATGTTGCTGACCAGATCGGTTACTTTGGCCACTGATTTTAAGATCCCTTCTAAACTGTCGGCGGTGTCATTGGCAATTTTTGTACCCGTTTCTACCTTATCAATGGAGCCTTCAATCAGACCGGTTGTTTCACGGGCGGCTTCGGCACTCCGCGCCGCTAATGATCGAACCTCTTCGGCGACCACAGCAAAACCTTTCCCATGTTGACCAGCCCGGGCGGCTTCGACCGCGGCATTCAGAGCCAGAATATTGGTTTGGAAAGCAATGTCATCAATGACTTTAATAATCTTGGAAATACTATTGGAGGATTCATTGATTTCTTCCATGGCGTTAACCATATCCCCCATCTGTTTGTTGCCTGCTTCGGCCGTCGTCCGAACCTCAAGGGTTCGTTCATTAGCGGCATTGGCATTTTGGGCGTTTTTCTTAGTTTCTTCCGCCACTTCCTCAATGGAAGCCGACAATTGCTGGATTGCACTGGCTTGCTCGGTTGTTCCCTGGGCCAGCGCCTGGCCACCATCGGATATTTGGCGGGAGCCTGCTTCCACCTGATTGGCCGAGTTCCCAATCTCGGTCAAGATTTCACTAAGATGGCCGGTAATATCATTAATGGCATATTTAATATTAACAAAATCACCCAGATAGTTGGCGGTAATTTCCTGGTTAAAATCACCATTGCTGACCTTTTCCAGTTTTTCTGAAATTTCCTGGACATATTGTTTCAGGAATGTAATGGTTTTATTCATGTCCTCTTTGATCTGACCGTTTTGTCCCAAGTAATCGCCAGTCATCGCCGTACTCAGATTACCCTGAGCCAACTCATTTAGCACCTGGGAGGCTTCCTGCATCGGTTCGGTTAGGGCATCCAGAGTGTTATTAAAACCGTTGATTACTTTGGCATAATCTCCCGGGAATCGGGATGCATGAGCCCGATTATCGAGATCCCCGGCCACGGCGGCTTTAGCCATACTGTCCGATTCTTCAAGTAACATGATGATGTTTTCCATCAGCTTGATAAAACCCGGTATTAAGCGATCATTTTCGCTAAGTGGTCCCGTTGCCTTTAATCCATCCAGCATTTTCATATCTCCATTTGAGATATCATCCACCGCTTTGACCACGATCATTAAAGAATCTTGAATCGTATTGATGGATTGGGCAATTTCCCCATAAATTCCGGAGTAATTCGCATCGATTCGTTGGGTTAGATCATTCTTGCTCATCAAAGCCAAAACTTCCCTGCCTTCTATCAAAGCCCCTAAGCCATCAATACAAGAATTAATGCTGTTTATCAAATCGGCAAAATCACCCTTGGCTTCTGAGTTTATCTTTTCGGGGATTTCTCCTTTTCCGATTCTATCGATATAACCCGATGCCATGTTCAGTGGTCCAATTACAGCGTCTAATGTTGCGTTAACACCTTCGATGATATCCCGGTAACCTCCGTTTAACGCTTCAGTATTCCCACGAACAGATAACTTGCCTGCTACTGCGGCTTCGGTCAACATTTCAGTTTCCTGAATCAGTTCCCGCAACGACTTGATCATATCAGCCATGCTGATTCCCAATACGTCTTGATCGGATCTTGGGATAACGTCCATTGTCAAATCTCCTGTTGCGATCCGTTGTGCAGCCATTGCCTGCTCCCTGGTATTCTTCGCCATCTCACTAAATGCCGCTGTCAGTTCTGTCGTTTCACTGCTGATGGCTGCGATGCCATCGATATTCACGTCCACATTGCCGACCGCCAACTTTTTGGCGATCCCCGCCAACATATTGATTGGTTTTGCGATTTTTCTGGATGTAAAGACGGTGAGTAACACCATCCCGGCAATAACGATCAGCATAATGATAAAAGTAATGAACTGAATTAAATTGTAGGCACTGTTAAACTCTTTATCAGGCAGGCCAGTAATTATCGTCCAACCAGTATTGCCAACCATCGCAACATAGCCGTGATTGTGTGAGCCACCACTGGTATATTCGATGGCCCCAGTGTTTTGATTCAAGACGGCTTCTTTAATGTTATCCGACATATCCGAATCATTGATATGGGTATTGATATACTCCTGGTTGGTATGATAGATCATCTGTCCGTCAGCGCTGGCCAGAATAAAAAATCCCGTCTCACCCAGTTTGTATTCACTCATTATTGCTGAAACACTATCCAGAGTGAAATCTAACCCGGCGGCACTAATGACATCCTTTGTACCCGTTCGATAAATTGGTGAAACTGCCGTTACCACCATTTTTCCGGTCAATGCATCCACGTAGGGCGACGTCATCGTTGTCCCACCAACGTCCATCATTTGAATATACCACGGCCGTTCAACCATGATCCAATCGGGACTAGAATGAACGCCCTTTGACAAAAGTAGCTGATTCGTATCGCGTTCACCTACCCAGGCATCAAGAATATTTGGATCAGATGACTTGATACCGAAAAGCGACTTTTCTGATTTTGCAAATCCCTGAGCTGTCATTGCATCCATGCCTGGCGTAATCTCATCTGTCACATCTTCAAATTGGCTGTTAACAGCCATTTGTCTTGTGATTTCGAGATATTTGTTAAACACTCCTGCTATTTCACTGGCGGCCGCGTCAGATTCTGCTTCTAGCTGTTTCTCAGTTAGATCGGTAATCGATGTATTCACATTGTATAAGGTAATGAATGATGAAACACCATAAATAATTACAATCGGAATACCGATGTAAATAAGTATCCGGGTTAGTAGATTCATTTGTTTTTTTTGTGTAGTTCGAGTTTTCTCCATATTGGTTCTCCTTAAAATTTACAAAATACCGTGATAATCCTTTCCTAACGGATCGTTTAAACTAGCTGTTTTCTTCCGGAAATTTTCGTTTATCGCTATTGCTCATTGCTCGCTTAATAAAAGCATTAAAATCATAACTTCTAAAATAGGGCTACATAAATAAACAGTACACCTCGCATCGGTGAGTGCCACCAACTTAAAAAAGCAAACCATTTCACTCATCAGTTTTAAAAGGCACGTTTTGCTGGTCACACTGTAATGCTAAGTCCATTACAAAACTAGTTTTATAATACTGACTCATAATATTTACATGAATTTATCCCTATTAAACTATCGACTAAACCACTACCTTTTAAAGGGTAATATTTCATCTTCAATAAAACATTATCGGTTAATGGTTTGTTGCATAAACATAAATATGGTATACGCTATCAAAAAAATTATATTTTTCTTGTCACACCCCATTAAACACTATAAAATGAGTATATCATTAATCATACCAAATTTTAAGGAGGTAGCTAATGAAAGGGCCATCTAGCCATTTAGATTTACCTACAGCAGACGATTCGGTGATCCGTATTCAAGACGATCTTAATTTGATTAAAAACTACTTAACCCCTGCATTTCTAAAAAAAACACTGTTTTTTCCTGCCTTGAAGATTTTTTACAATCCGCTGGATTTTCCGCTGTCACTCAGGAGGATTTTGAGTCGATCCCAGTTACCGCAATGGATTCATGGGTACGACAAAACAGCAAGTTTCTTGACTGGTCAGATATGATTTCTTGTGCCGCCGATTTCTACTTTGATACCCAGATGAAAGCCATAAAATTCAAATCTATCTAAATTAAAAACGATCCCAATAAAAAACAACGATGTGACCGCATCGTTGTTTTTATTGGTGTTTATCTTTTTTGATAAAACGGTTATATTTTCTTAATCTTTCTAAAACATTTATTTTTTTATTTCTGTAACTGTATTTTTCTAATCCTCAAACCAATCATTTTTAAGCGTCTCCGTTTCGGTTTTTATCTCTTCTACTGTTTTCTCGATCACACTCTTTAATTCTTCCTGCTCACGACTTTTTTTATGCATCTTCATTTTCAACCGCATATTCATCATTTCAGTTAGATAGCCGCCGCGAAACATTTTAGGTTCAAAAGACATAATAAATGCTCTCGGTTCGTATTCATCAATAATCCGCAATAACCTTTTCTCGCACTTACGCTTGGTAAGAATATCTAAATTGGTGCGTTTTCCATATTTTCCTTGACCATAGTAGGCGGTAACACCAAATCCTTCTTTTCTCAACACTTCAATCAAGGTGGCGTTTTCCTGTTCGATATTAACTTGAATACTGGTGAATCCAATCGCTAATTTTTGTTCAATATAAATGCCCAAGGTTAAGCCTGCTGCAAAACCAATGGCATAAACAACCATCTCCAAAATACTTTGATCTCCAGATAATACAATCGCCAAGCCAAAAATATAAATCAGTGCTTCCATGAATCCAAAAATGCCAGTTAACACCTTCAAATTTTTAACCATACAAATGGTGCGTAGTGTCAACATGGGAACATAAAGTAACTGAATAAAAATAATTAAAAATAATCGCGTCATCGCCACTCCTTTTTTTAGAACGAGAATGGATCATTTGATTCCGTCTAGATTCGATTGCTCCGATTTATCAAACAAAACTCCCAGAATTTTTCTTGCTAACATCGCTATTACTTTTCATTGTAACAGATGTGAATCATAATATGAAGGGTTCAAGAAAAATATAAAAATTCCAGATGTTTAAGGCACTAAATTTTGTCGTAACCGCACCAAATACTAACAATAAAATGATAAAACCCTCCACCTGTTAAGCTTAAGAAAGTCAATTTTGTTTGACAAACTTGATTTTCTTTGCTATTATGATACATATTATCAAACAAACATTATGTGAAGTATATGTATTGAGTAATTCTATTTGTGAGCTTATTTACGTGTCTAAGTAAATGTGGAAATAAGTAAGCCGATTATTAATCCAATGAAATTTACATTGAAAAACATCCTGGATAGAACTGGGGCTTGTATAGGATCAACATGGTCATATACTATACTATTCTGCCTGATATTTATTGGGTATTATGAATGGTGTAAGGTGAGTTATTTTTAGCGAAACCTATGCACTCTAACTCTGTAAACGCAGAGTTAGAGTGCATTTTTTTATATTTTATTCATAGCGATAGAAAGATGCGCCTCTATTTCACACCCCCCATTCACCCAAATATAGTTTATAATACATAATCTGAAAGGAACAAAACATGCAAGAAGCAATTAAATTAACACAGGAACATCTAAATACCAGCCAATCTTCCGATTACTTAATGGATAAATGGACCGACTGGCGCTGGCAACTAAAAAATACGATTCGAAAAGTTGAAACATTTGAAAAAATTATGGGAATTAAATTTTCTGATGAAAAGAAAAAAGAGATTAATGAAACCATTGATAAATTTCCAATGGCGATTACACCTTACTACTTATCATTAATCGACGAAGATGATTTTGAAACGGATCCGGTTTTCAAACAGAGTTTTCCAAGTATTGACGAATTGATCATCTCATCCATTGATATGGAAGATCCGCTCCATGAGGACAAGGATAGTCCTGTCTGTGGAATTACCCATCGATATCCGGACCGGGTCCTTTTTCACGTCAGTAATGTGTGCGCGATGTATTGCCGTCATTGTACCCGAAAAAGAAAAGTTGGCGATGTGGACTCCGTTCCTTCTGATGAAATGATTGCTGCGGGTATCGACTATATTAAGAATACACCCACCGTACGGGACGTTCTTCTTTCCGGTGGAGATCCATTTCTTTTGTCCGACGAAAAGCTAGACCATATTCTCGGACTTGTTGCTGCAATTCCCCATGTTGAAGTAATTCGTATTGGCACACGAACGCCGGTCGTTCTTCCCTATCGGATCACAGACAAGCTCATAAAAGTCCTCAGTAAATATGATAATCTCTGGATCAACACTCACTACAATCATCCCCGGGAAATTACCAAAACCTCAATTAATGCGCTAAAAAAACTAACCGGTGCGGGAATTCCTTTAGGCAACCAATCAGTGTTATTAAAAGACGTCAATGACTGCCCGCAAATCATGAAAAAACTGGTTCATAAATTAGTAGCAAACCGCGTTCGCCCGTACTATTTATATCAATGTGATTTATCTGAAGGGCTTGAGCATTTTAGAACCAATGTTGGTAAAGGCATTGAAATAATGGAGAGTTTAAGAGGTCATACCAGTGGCTTCGCCATTCCAACTTATGTTATTGATGCCCCTGGTGGCGGTGGTAAAATCCCGGTGATGCCTAACTACCTCATTTCCTGGTCGACTAACAAGGTTATCTTAAGAAATTATGAAGGCGTCATCACCACATATCAGATGCCAGACACCTATGAACACACAGCCTGTGATTTAAACTGTACGAATTGCAAGCTCCAATTAAAACTAAATAACGAGGAAAGTGATCGCAAACCGATCGGCATTTCCAAATTGCTTTGCGATTATGAAGAAACCATCACACTGGTTCCTGAAAACCTTGAACGCGACCAAAGAAATCAAAGTGACGAGGCAATATAATGACTGACATCATTGAACCCTATGGTCATAGTCTGATTCAGCACGGAAAAAACAGCAATCGGATTTACTTAATGAAATATGATGCTGCCGAGGCCGACTCGCTCATCACACACATGAACCAACTGGCACATGATAAAAATTACTCAAAAATAGTTGCCAAGATTCCAGAATCCCAAGATCCCGTTTTTAAAGCCGATGGTTACAAAGAAGAAGCCGCGATACCCGGCTTTTACCGGGGTCAGGAAACATGTAAATTATTGAGCAAATACCTTTGTCCTAAAAGAGAAAGCCTAACTAATGACATGGAAATCAAACAAATTCTTGACGATGCAATAAAAAAGCGTGCCGAAGCTGCAACCCAAGCCCTGCCAGAAGAATTCAAAATTAGAGAATTAGGGCCATCAGATATACCCACACTCGCACAAATTTATGGCACAGTTTTTAAAAGCTATCCCTTTCCTATTTTTAATGCAGACTATCTTCTCGAAACCATGTCTGATCACGTTACCTACTTTGGTGTATTTCACAATAATCATCTAGTCGCCGTCTCTTCCAGCGAAACTGATTTGGACAATTTAAATTCTGAGATGACCGATTTTGCAGTATTACCAGCGTATCGGGGTCATAAGCTGGCCCTCCATCTCCTTAATGAAATGGAAAAACATATGATTAACGCAGGATTTCGACTGCTCTATACCATCGCCAGAGCATCGTCTTATGGAATGAATAGAACCTTTGCCCGAGCAAATTATCAATATGGTGGCACCCTTAATAATAATACCCAGATTTCAGGATCAATCGAATCCATGAATATCTGGTATAAAGACATCGGCGCAGCTAAATAATTAAGCAGCACCGATGTCTTTGCAAACTGTATGCAAATTTAGTTGTGCTTAATTCGTCGTCATTATATAATACTAGTAATTAACATAATGGAGGTATCCCTGTGACAAAGGTTCTGATTCTAACTTCGACGAAACGCGTGGACAAATTTTCAGATTTATCCGGTATCCCAAAAGACTGGGAATTAATTTTTGGCGAGGATCTAAATACTGATCAGGCAGTGCTACAAGCTGCTGGTGATGCTGATTTTATTTTTGCGGATGCCATTCGGGAAGTCAGCAAAAACCTGATTGATAGCATGCCCAATCTCAAACTTATCCATTCCGAAGGTGTGGGTTATAATAAAATTGATAGCGCTGCTGCTAAAGAAAAAAAAATTTACGTTTGTAACAATACCGCCGCCAACTCCAGTGCGGTAGCAGAGCAAACCATCCTGCTGATGCTAGGCCTCCAGCGACGACTCCTGGAAGGTGATCAGATGGTTCGCGATGGTCGGCAGATTCAGGCCAAAGGTTCATTTATTCTAGATGGTATTCCAGAGCTTGGCTCCTGTCATGTGGGGCTGGTTGGCATGGGTTCTATTGCCTTTGAAACCGCTAAGCGTTTGAAGTCATTTGGTTCGAGGCTCAGTTATTTTAACCGTTCTAGAAAAAGTGCGGCTGAGCACAAATTGGGGCTTAGCTATCTGCCTCTGGAAGACCTTTGCAAGCAGTGTGATATCATCAGCCTCCATTTACCGGTCACCCTGGAAACAACCGGCCTAATCAATTCTGAACTGCTGTCACTGATGAAACCGTCATCCCTACTTATTAATACTGCCCGCGGAGAGCTGGTTGTCCAGGAAGATCTGGTCGCCGCATTATCAGCCGGACTGATTGCCGGGGCTGGTCTGGACACGCTGTACCCGGAACCGGTTATGACCGATAATCCACTCCTTAATCTACCAGAAAGCTGTCGTTATAAACTGCTTTTCAGCCCCCATATTGGCGGTACCACCAAACCGGCTTTTGAAAAAATGCATAAAACGGTCTGGACAAACATTCTGGCGGTATCAAAAGGTGAATGCCCTATAAATATTGTTAACGGATTATAATCCTTAAAAAAGGATCTTTTATAATAAAAAGTAAAAGCGCTTTAGTTGCAGGATACATCTTGTTATTTTTGAAGGAGAGCATTCTCAATCGCTTTTTAATCACTTTACTTGAATTAGTCGCTCCAGTAACAGCATCCACATCTATCGTTTGTTCCTTAACAATGGTGTCCGTAATCACCTCAGCGGAAGAACCCCGTTCGTTCTGATGCTCAATCAGGTTGATGGTCTTAATTAATCCATTAGCAACAACAACTTCAGCTTTTGCCGATATATAACCGACATCATATGAGCCATCATAAACACCATCTGGAATTCGCGATAGATCAATGTTGGCAATTGTAATGCTGGCAACCGCTTTTTTATAGTTGTTTACATCACTAAGATAACAGGCACCAGAAAAGATTCCGATAATCAGAATCGAAATGATTAGTGGTAAAACAATCGTTTTTATTTTAAACATTTTGTTTCTCCTTCAGAATCGAATTCAGCAAGGTATCAAAACTGTATTTCAAGAAATCTTTTTTTGTTGTATTCATCGCCTGTTCAATGTATTGCTGTTTTTTCCAGGCCATCAGAATGATCCCCGATAGACTAGCCCAGAACATAAACACGGTCTCCGGGATTTTAATATCTGAACGAAAAACACCCTGCTTAATCCCATCCACAAAAAATGTACCGATCAGTTCATTGATTTGCTCGCCCAATTCAAATATTTCTCGAAACACCATTGGCGTATCTTCATTATTAACATCCACATTAATTTCTTGAAGTACGGTTTGAAAATACAAAGGATAGTCATCACAATAGGCGGTAAGTTCATTGCAAATTACATAATATCTTGCAAATAGGTCATTCCCCGGTTGGGTTGCAGTTTGAATGCGATCATAAAGCATTTTCATGCTTTTAAATATAATGCAATTGACAATTTCTTCTTTGTTTTTAAAATACACGTATAAGGTTGCCTTACTATATTCGGCTTCCCTTGCGATGTCATTCATTGTCGTATTGTCAACGCCATTTTTTTTAAAGAGTGTTTCCGCAATTGTTATAATGCTGTCTCTGTGGAAATCAGCTAGTTCTTTTTTTCGTCTTCCCATATCAAACCCTCATTTCATTAATTATACTCCGGGTTTAATTATACCTGCTCGTCTATCATTAATCAAGCTGTTTACAAAAAACAATATCCAAAAAAATCCCCAGATTATCCGGGGATGAAGTTTTTATAGTATCTCTATTTCGATCTCAGCCAAACGAGAGAGTTCAACCTCGATCTTCTGTACGATCTCCAAACCCTTCCCTTTGTGGGGACTTCCCATGATTGCAATAATTTTCATGCTAACCTCACTTTTTTTTATAATTTTTGATTCCATTGATTATTCTTGCCAAATTTTCAAGAAGACCCCTGCTTTGTTTCTTGTTATACGGTTTTCATCATGATACAATCACAAAAGCATGACTCCATGTATCTGCCTGATATTCTTCCAGTTTAAAATCAATTCCGACAATGAAAAGTTCATTGCACTTTTCCGCAAAATACTTATTTAACGAGAAAGGACTGATCATCATGGGTAAAAAGGAATCTAGTATTTTTAGTCGAACCAAAGAAATACTCACGCTTATTCAGTTTAATTTACTGCATCTGCTCTTTTTTGAAGCAATCTATACCGTTGCCGGCACTATGATCATTTATCCCGGTGGATTTTTTTTGTTTAATAAAGCCATAACACTGTTGGGTTTTCCATATTTAAGCGGTTCAAATTTTACTCAAGCCTTAACTAACCCCCTTTTTCTGCTAACTTTTATTTGCTTTGCTTTGCTCGTCGCTTTTTTTGGTCTGCTGGAATTCACCACATTAATCATTCTTTTTAATGAAAGTCATTTCCGACGAAAAGTTCAACTGATTCCATTATGTATAGAGGGAACTAAACGAGCACTCAAAATAGTCAAGGCTAAAAATTTACCATTCGTGATTTTTATTCTTATCATTATTCCTTTAACTGAGTTTTCATTATCTTCTAATTTCATTTCGGAAATATCAATTCCTGAATTTATTATGAGTTATATCGCCGCCAGTCCATTGTACTCAATCGGTTTTACGGTACTGTCGTTGTTTTTGTTTTTGCTCTCAGTCATCTGGATTTTTTCATTTCACTATTTCACTTTGGAAAACAGTGATTTCTTCCCGGCAATTAAAAAAAGCAGCATTCTAATAAAAGGACATTTTTGGAAAACTATTTTCTTTGTAATACTTTTTAATCTCCTGATTGTGATATTGCTCGTTATTGTTGTGCTTGTTCTTGAAGTCATCGCTTTCTTTATCTTAGGTCAGATCCTGGAACACCCGCTGGCTTTATCCATTTTTATTGCTACTTTCGGTTTTTTGGTGTCTGGGTTGTTTACCATCTTTCAATTGCTCACCACATCCATCAATTTGGCGGTAGTTTCCCAGTTTTACTATACATATTCAGCATCGACCCACTTAAAGGTTAATTCTGAATCGCTAGTCAAAGATAAATACAAAGCAAAAGTAAAACGAAAAACAATTGTGACAATCAGTATAATCATGGTTTTCTTATTTACAACAATAAATAGCATTGTAATTTTCAACACCTTTTCTGAAGCCTTCAACGACCAGTTTTTAACGGGTCCACAAATAACTGCTCACCGTGGAGGTTCTAATCTTGCCCCAGAAAACACGCTGGCCGCTTTACAAAAAGCCATTGATCAAGGCGCTGATTATGCTGAAATTGATGTGGCTCAAACTAAAGACGGAATAATTGTTGTCTCTCACGATAATAATCTTAAGCGCATATCTGGAAAGGATTTGAATATCTGGTCATCAAACTACGTGGATATCAAAGATCTGGACATCGGTAGTTGGTTTGATCCGCAGTTTAAAAATGAACATATCCCCACCCTAGATGAAGCGATTAAACTTTGCAAAGGAGAAATACGTTTAAACATTGAGCTTAAGCCTACCGGGCATGAAGCAAGTTTGGTGGAGTCGACTGTTGATATTATCGATCAAAATGATTTTTCTAACCAGTGTGTCCTTGCCTCCCTGGATTATCCAACCTTAGAAAAAGTCGCCTCCATAAATCCAGATTTGAAACGGGCTTATATTACCGCTTTGGCCATTGGGGACATTCAAAAACTGCCAGTCGATATTTACAGCATTGAGTCATCCTTCATCACCCCGGAGATCGTTGCTGCCATCCATCGAGAGAAGAAAGAAGTTTTAGCCTGGACAGTAGAATCTCAGGAATTGACCGAAAAGATGGTGAAAATTGGTGTTGACAACATTATTACCGACGACGTGACCCAAACCAGGAAGACCATTGAACAAATGCTTGAACCACGAGAATTGATTGACCGCATCAATGATTATATTTTTGCAGATCTACTGTCATAATAGTTTGTGATCAAAAATACTTCAACCAAATTCTCTTATGTGCCAAGTAAGTGACGACCGCGATTGTCCTGAAATACTGTCGTTTTAAATGGAGCACTAAAGCTGTTTTTGTTGACGCTCTTATTTTAAGTTTTCTTTGTTTTTCTTGATGAGATTGATAAATAATTTTTCATTTGAAGACAACGCTTCGATTTTAGCTGTCTTTAAATGATTGTAATAAGCATCCATACTTTTTAATTGATCAATCAGTTTTAATAAGCTGTTATGCGCTTCCTGATCTTCTGGTGTTTGCGGTTTTACCTGGTCGAAGATGTTTTCCAGATCTTTTTTAGCTTGATTCATAATCGTTTGTGCATCGATGTATTCCTGATTTAACATATTATTCTTCTTTCTGACTGTATTTTGTACTGATATAATATTCTATTTTAAAACATTACAAATGAATAATATCACAAAACCAGGATGGTTGTGAACTAAATCTAACTCTCACTTAAAAAAAGCGTATCAAACTTAGGTTTGATACGCGAGGTTGTGCTAAACTACCGTACCGACCAATTGTTAATCTGTTGTTCGCCGCGGAGTCGGACAGACGATGTCGTGTCCGCTCCGATGCGTACAACATGATGTAACAATTGTCGGTACTGGGTTATCTTTTGACAGTCTAACGTATCAAACTCAGGTCTGATACGCAATCACAAGTTTAGAGCCGACGGTATTTCTTTAATGCGGTCACATTCGCTAAAAACAGTACCCCAATAAAGATGACCGATCCAACTAACCAGGGCCATATCGCTAAAAATCCCTTGCCCTGAATCATAATCATTTCCAGGGCTGTGCAGCCATAATAAATTGGCGTTAGATAACACAGGTTTCCCAGCCCAAAGGGAATGGTATCAATCGGGATCAGTCCGGAAAAAAAGATCTGTGGAATGATGATTACCGGAATAAACTGAACCAATTGTAATTCATTGTTGGCAAAGATGGATACCAGCGCGCCAACGGAAACCGCCGAAAACGCCATCAAAATCATCACCAACGTACATAAGGCGACCGATCCTTCCACCTGAAGTTGCAGTACATAAACGGCGTACAAAATAATCACCACACTTTGAATCGCTGCCAGTAAACCATACCCCAGGGTATAACCCCCGATGACATCGATCCGGCTGATCGGGGTCATCAGCATCCGTTCTAAGGTCTGTCCGAAACGCTCCCGAACAAATGACATCCCGGAAAGAATAAAGACAAAGAAAAATGAGATCACACCCAGAAAAACATAGGCAAGCGAATCCAGTTGATTATCCCCCGATGTTTCATAAACATAATCCATGATCAGCTCGTTTTGTGCGGGTTGTAAGGCTTTATTGGTATCCGTAATGGCTTCTATGGCGGCCGCGGACTTGGAATTTTTCTCCAGTAATTCAATATGGGTTCCCTCGCTATCGCTTCAGATCAGCGCATCGATTCCATTAATCTCCAAATAATCTACGGCCTCGGGTTGTTCTGTTTCTTCACTGACAGCGGCATGATTCTCAAGCTCAGTGACAAATTTTTCATTCATATCATAGACAGCAATCTTCGGCAGATAATTGGAATCACCGAGGATAAAAAATAACAGCGTTAAAACCAGCAGCGGTGCAAATAAAAGCAACCCCAATGATCGCTGATCGTTTTTCATTTGGCCAATGATCCGTTTGACAATGCTTAACACGATGTGACCTCCGCTTCTGACTGATTGTCGATAAAAAATAATTCTTCAATGTTTCCGTCTGAAGTCTGGGCGATTAAATTTTTAACCGTATCCCTGGCAATGATATGACCATTACGAAGCAAGGCGGCATCATCACATTGGGTAACCTCATCCATGACATGGGTGGTAACCAAAATGGTTGTTCCTTCATTTCGGAGCTGCCTGAGATATAGCCATATTTTGCGCCGCAGCACCGGATCAACCCCAACTGTTGGCTCATCCAGCACCAGCAGCTTTGGTTTGTGAATTAACGCTACCGCCAACGATATGCGTTTTTTCATCCCACCGGAACAATCGCGGACTAACTTGTTTTTACACGCTGCCATATCGACAATCTGGAGTAGTTCTTCGGCATTTGCTTCAAATGTTTTACGACTTTGCCGATGCAGACCGGCAAAAAACTTCAGATTCTCCCAGGCTGACAACTCTTCGTACAGGGCTTCATTCTGCGGCATATAACCCATCTGTGCAAGCAGCTGACGGTTTGGCACGGCGATACCGCCGATTGTTACCATTCCGCCATCCGTTGGAATGGCACCCATCATGATTCGCAGCAAGGTTGTTTTTCCTGAACCGGATGCCCCCAGCAGACAGAAGATCCGACCCGAATCAATCGTCAAACTAATCTGTTCTAAAACACGCTGTTTTTTGAATGATTTATCAACTTCTAAAATTTCAATTCTCATTTCTAAGTCCCTCTTCTTTATTTTATGATTATCCCCATTTTAGCCCTGTTCCTTTTTAAATTCAACCAACAGTCTTTTTCAAGCTGTTGGATTTTCTTGTTTATCCCAGCAGCTTCGTTTATAATCAAAATGAATGATCCCGTGAATGAGGTAAAACTGACATGAAGACGACTTTATCAACCACCGCCAAAGTTACCCGCCAAAACTTAATTGATTCATTTTGGCTGTTATATTGCAAAAAAAGCATTGAGAAGATCGCCGTCAAGGAAATCTGTGACGTAGCCGGCTATAATCGCTCAACTTTTTATGTTTATTTTAAAGATGCCTATGAAATTCTGGCAGAAATTGAAGAACAGACCATTACAGTGGAGGATTTTAAGAACATTGTTATTAAGAACCTTTTTTATGGTAATCTTTCTCATGATCATCGCAAGGAAGCCATTTTAAAATTAATTCTTGAATTTTTCGAGAAAAACAAGACTTATCTCCCGGTTTTATTAGGTGAAAACGGTGATCCCCACTTCAGGCAAAAGGTCTTGAAAAAGCTCACCCCGACAGTGCTATCAATATATAAAAAACTGTCCCCTCAGGAACTGATGGAAGTAAGCTATTTAATGGAATACCAGAGTGCCGCGATGCTCAGCATGATTGCAAAGTGGTATGCCAATGACAAAGACCTGCCGACCGAACAATTCCTGGAGTTGCTGCTGGCCGTGACAACCAACGGCGTTCAAAGCGAGCTATCAAAATACCGAGGCTAAATTGAATCACTTAACAAGCCAAACCGATTCTCTTGAAAATTGAGGGTCGGTTTTTTTGTTGCTACAACCGGAACTAAAACAGCCCTTAAATAGTCGACGACTACTTAAAGGCTGTTTTAGTGTTCTATTTTTAAAGCTGTATTAATGATTCTTTTTCTCCTGGGCGTTTTTTAGGCTGATTGCTTTTTCTCGGCATTCATCCGCATAATCTTCATAGGCTTCCCGATAATCTTCATAATCGATGGTGCAATCACGATCTTCAAAAGATTTGCAATAGCCTTCCAGGGCTTTCCAATCACGGCTGTAGGCATGAAAACTCAGAGCATGATGGGTATAGGAGCCCAGTTCTTTAATCCCGACTTCCCGGGCAATCGTTCTTGACAGTTCGATCAGAGCGAAAACATTCATGGCGACTGCCTTAACCCCATCATTGCTTCTAAATACCACGTCGGTATTTAATTTGCCGTCTTTAACAGTGTAATGAATAAGCTGCAGGCAGGGTGGATGATTTAGTTTGGCGACCTCCTGATTGGCCACATGTAGGGTTGCCTGTCTGGTACCGGGATCTTCTTTTAATTTATTGATAACAAAATCAATGTTTTTGGAAAACAGATCGTAATAGGTATACCCATACATGTCTTTTTCAAAATCCTTGGTGCCTTCAACAATTTCCAGGACGTAGTCGACCAGAGTTTCCAGCCCGGTTGGCATGGCCATGGTAATTTTTATATCCTGTACGCTGTCGATATCCATCAGCAGGTGAATTTCTTTTAAACTGTCTTCCCGATCCTGATTCTTCCCCATAACAACATCAGCCTGGTTTAAAGCCTTCATCGCCGCCTCAATGCCCTTATGCAGTTCGGTTTCGTGAATGTAAGTAACCATCATTTTCACATCGTATCAGCTGATCTCTAACTCTCAAACCGCTAATACGAGATCCTTTCTAAATAATAATACATATTCGTTTATCTGTTTCATTGATGATCATACCATATCTTTCGGTAGATTTCATCTTTGTAAAAATCAAAAATAAATCCCTTAATGTCTCCAATTTTAAATAGCTGATCATATTTTACGGCTGAACTAGAATTTTTTTAGAAAGTCTTCCGTCACGACGCCTCTTTTTATTGGCATTCCATGGGAGGGGCAAATCCAATCGTATTGGAGCTCTTTGATGATTGAAATTGATCGGTTCGCTTCCTCTTTATTCCAGATATAAAACTGGGGCAATTGTTTTAATTTTCCCTTAGACTCCTGAAATAAATCGCCAATAAATAATACATTCTTATAATGAAAAATCGAGTGTCCTGGAGTATGACCCGGAGCGTGAATCACGCGAACCGCTCCAAAACTTTGATTCTCCTGATAGACGCCAGAAATACTGGGTTTTTGAGGGTGCACAACTGCTTGCATGATTCGTTTGATTCCCGGTCGATTTTTTTCGCCCATAATATAGGGCACATCTTGCTGGGGTGCCCAAACCTCAGCTTGAGTTGTTTCCTGCAAGGCTTTAGCATTGCCGATATGATCAATATCATGGTGGGTCAGCAGTATTTTCGTTATACTTTGAATCGCTACATCCAAACTTTTCAGTTCCGCCAGAATTTGCTCTGCCAACCCCGGCATACCGGTATCAATGAGTATCCCTTCATCCGAACGAATAAAAAATACATGCCCATGGCTGGCACAATCAAGCTGATAAACATTTTCGATAATTTCCATCTTGTTACGCTCCCAAAAGTTATTTTTTTGTCAGATCCATAAAAGAAAAGCGGCCAGAACGGCCGCTACACAGTGTCGATAATTATCGATTCAGCCCTCTATTCGCAAAATTTCAGACCTGCGCCTCTCGTTTTCCGACAGCAACAGCAAGTCCGATCAGCATAATCAGGACTGCTCCCGCCACAGCCGCTTCTGATGTGCTAGTGTCCACCCCAGTTTTGGGATTGGCTGAACTGGCATGCTGTTTTTTGAATGTTTGCGCCGAAAGCGGTTCCAGATACAAACAGGTCGCATCACGGTCGACATCCCCATAAATCGGACTGATATCAATGCTGCCTTCGGCCACAAGATCCTTAGCGACGGCTCCCGATGTGCATAAATCAAGAATGCCATTGTTAATGATAATTTTATTATAAGAGAATAAAGCGCCGGCATCGCCATGATCAGCAATCGATTCGACGACCGTATAGCCGCCGTTGAATACCAGTTCATCATAAGCTCCGATACCGCGGCTGTAACTGGTTGGACTATCGGTAAAAACATCAATATTTCCGCCATTGACAATTAGATCGCCAAAAGCAAACAAACCAAAAGCACCGGCATAATCACTATTATAAGCGGTCACAGCAATGTTTCCCCCGTTGATGGTGAGATTTCCCGGTGTGATATCCTCAGCATTATTACCTGCCAAAATTCCAACGGCGGAGCTGGAACTTTCATATCCAACGGCTGCAATATCATAGGTTCCGCTGTCAATCACCAGGTTTCCAACAACATTGATTCCACCACCCATTAAATCAGGGGTCGCCTGTCCCTTCGCAATCAGCGTACCTGTCCCGCTAGCATTCATATCAGCTTCCGCTTTGACGGCAAAACCATTATCGGTTGTAATAACATTGGTACCAAGTAGGACGAGTTTAAAAGGAACTGCTGTCGATTTGACATCCAGCTTTTCTCCTACAAAATTATTTAATGTCAGTTCGTTGACAGCTGTATCATATGAATAATCGGATCCGCTATTGGTGGCCAGGACATCAATGATCACGCCATTCTGGGTTAAGCACAAATATGTGGCCGTCTGGGCTTCTATCTTTTCTGGTTCAAGATTTGCTATTACCGGTTGCTCCGAAACGACCTCGACTTCCATACTATTGTCGGCAGGAGCTGTTGCGACCGCTGGCAGCGGGGCAATTTCGGTACTGCCTGCTGTTTCTGCTGTTTCTTCTGTTACTACAGTCTCTGTATCGACTGCTTCAGTTGTTACTAAAGCCAGACCTAATTCGTTGGTTGGTTCTTTTTCACTTACCGTTTCTCCAGCGGCAAAAGCTGAGACCGGAATTAGCATTGACAACATCGCCGCAACCATCAGCAGGGATAAAAACTTTGATATTCGCTTCATTTTCTTCTCCATTTCAAACCGTATTTTGATGAATTGTTGAGATTGGCAGCTATTCTTTAAAATCTTTAGTATCGTACCATTCTGTTTTTACTCGTTTACATCATCGCATATGATTAAGATACCACAATCACAGAAAAATGTCGATGGATTGTTCGATATTTCTTGCATGGCAACTGTCCAGTTATCAGAACAAATGCAAAAAACCGCCCACTGGCGGTTTTTTGTTAATTATGAACGCGTTTTATTTATCATATTTCATTTATTTAGTACGGCTTTTTAAATTGCTTAATCAGATTTTTTCGATTCTAATTCGAATCAGATATCCAGGGCTGCGTGGTAACCCTGATAAATGGCAGTCGTAATGGTGGATGCTTTAACACAATCCCCAATTTCGATAACATATGGGGCACAATCTACCAAAGTTTCGGCAATATTGCGACGCGGCTTTTGTCCCAGAGCACAGATGACTGTCGTTCCTGGAACCAGTACTTCCTTGCCATTGGCATCTTCACAGACAACCCCCTGATCGGTAACCTGCAATCCTTTTAATTCAGTATGGACGGTAATACCACATTTTGCGATTTCATTCATCATCAGCGGACGATGGCGCAGATTTGCGTCTGGTGCCAATTCCGTTCTCATTTCGATGAGGTTAACGGTCTTCCCTTCCCGGGCAAAATGGATGGCTGCTTCACAACCGGCCAAACCGCCACCTAATACAACCACGGTATCCCCGACCTGATCTTTTTTCTTGTAGTAGTCATTGACGACAATCACATTGTCGCCGTCCAGACCGGGAATTGCTGGAACGATCGGTTCCGAGCCGACTGCTACAATCAGGGCGTCAACGTTTTCCTGATCGACATATTCTTTTGTTACCGGTGTGTTTAAGCGAATCTCTACACCGGCATCTCTGGCCAATTTTTCCAGAGTAACACCCAGCTCGTACATTTCATATTTAAATGGTATTGCCTGTTCACCTTTTAAGATTCCACCTAAGGTATCGCCTTTTTCACAAAGAATAACCTGATGCCCCCGTTTGGCCGCCGTTAACGCCGCTTCCAGTCCGGCTGGTCCGCCGCCTGCTACCAATACTTTTACCGGGTTGGCTGTGGGAATAATTTCAGTTCCATCCATTTCCCGGCCAATTAAAGGATTAACGGTACAGCGCCGCGTGGATGTGACTGCCCGTTCGGCCATACAGGTAAAGCAGCGCAGACATTTAACAATATCGGCATCCTGATTGCTCATAACTTTTCGCGGCAGGAAGGGGTCCGCCAACAGTGCCCGAGCCATTTCGACAATATCAGCTTGCCCGGAAGCAATAATCTCTTCCATCATCGCAGGATCATTCAGTCCGCCAAGAGTAGCCACCGGAACTGAAACATGTTTTTTAATTTCTGCAGCTAAATAGACATTTCGGCCATGAGGTTCAAACATCGATGGATGCGTTAAACCAAATCCACTTTGGTAAGTACCGGCAGTAATATGGAGTAGATCGACCTTGGATTCGACCAGTTTGGCGATTTCAACACCCTCTTCAAGGGTATAGCCACCTTCAAAAAATTCAGAGCCACTCATTCGAAACTCAATCGGGAAACCTGGTCCCACAGCTTCACGAACACTGTCCAGAACTTCCAGGGCCAGACGCGCCCGGTTTTCTAGCGGACCGCCGTATTTGTCGGTTCGGTGGTTAAAAAATGGTGAAAGAAACTGGTTCAGTAGCCAGCCGTGACCGCCATGAACCATGATCATTTCAAATCCTGCCCGTTTTGCCAATCCAGCCACCCGCCCATAAGCGGCGACAATATCATCAATAAGTTCCTGGGTCAGTTCTTTAACCGGTCTTCCATCAGGACGGGTTCCGGCGCTGGGTCCCCACTGAGCCATGCCACCTTTTTTATCTTTGTCGGTTAGATAGGTGCCGGCATATTGTCCGGAATGAGAGAGTTCAACACTGGGAATGGCGCCATGACGACGGATTGCATCGGCTGTATAGGTAAAGCTGGCCAGTGAATCAACCGTTTGCAGATCAAGGTGATACATATGGGAGCCTTCTGTTTCAGGATGAACTACACATTCACTAACAGTGACAGAGGCGGCACCACCTTTGGCTCTGAGTTCATAAAAAGCTTTCGATTTAGGACCGATGGTACAATCAGCAGTAATGTCGGTGCCTCCCATGGGTGCGCCAAACATTCTGTTTCTGAAGGTTACATTACCAATTTTAATCGGTTTACATAAATTTGGGTATTTTCGTTGCATCGTCAATTCTCCTTTAGAATTTTGATTGGTTCCGTCAATATTAAGCGGTCGATTTGATAAAATCTTAACATGATCTTTTAGTGATGTCAATAAAATCATGTAAATATTTACATGTTTAAACATGCAACATTTTGCAGAACAACAACGTTTTATCCTTGACGTTTATTTAAAAGATGGTTATCATTAAAAAAAACATGAAAAGAGGGACCTTATGATCTCAGAAAAATTGCTTGAAGAAATCAGGAAGCTCTGCAAAGATCTAGATAGTTTGACCCAGGAGAACTTTGATAAGGGCATAAAAATTTTCGCAGCTAATAAGTCCAAAGCTCATACTAGCCAAGTGGTTGATGTCATCAGTAAGAAAGAATATGAACGGCTTTCAAAAAATCCTGAATATACCGAGGCCGCCGAGCTTATCACCAGCACCCTTACCCTGCTGGAAGAACTGGATAATTTGGAATGGGTTTATAATGACCTGATTCGAAAACTTTATCATTGTAGACCTGACCGACCACAAACAACCGATGACGATACCGTTTTTAACCTTGAACCACCATTTTCCCGTTCAAAATTCTTAAATTAAAACAGCAGCATGCTTGGATCGTTACCAGTAAAGCTCCAATCCGACCCCCACCTCACCCACAGGAATATGCGAGTGAATGGCTGCTTTGACGGCAAAGGTGGTGCAGTGGCAGGGATAGATCTGTTCGATTTGATGGTTTTTAAAATAATCGATGGTCTGTACTACCCGGCCATTGACCTCAAATAGATGGAATCCGCCGATAACTCCGCGAACTCGGTGGTCTCCGGTGACAGCTTTGGCGTATTCTATAATATTACAGATACCGCTGTGAGAGCAACCAGTGATAATGAAAATTCCCGCTTCGCCCTGATAGACCAGAGCGGAATCATCCAATAGATAATCATCGGTCAGTTCGTCATCTACTTGCTGTTTTCCAATCGGTTCCGCTTTCTCAAAATCGATCACCCGAGGAATTTCACCCAGAAAGGTGATGTTCTCGGTAACCTTGACCGGAGTCCGAGTGAGTTTCAGCTGGCAACTTTCTGCCAGTTCTGTTCGGGTAAATGGGATTGATATTTTCAGACCGTTATACTCTTTATAATTCAGGGCATCAGGATGGGCGATAATATGAAATGGTTGCTTTCTCTTGATATCCAATAGGCTTTTTAAGCCTCGAGTATGGTCATCGTGGCCGTGAGAAAGTACAAGGGTATTAATCTTATTCAAATCAATATTCATGGCTGTGGCATTTTTAATGAACAGATCCGAGTAGCCCACGTCAAAAAGAAAGGCTTCTTCCCCGTCCTCAATATAATAGCACACCCCGGGCTCACCCCAGTAATATTCGTCGATAATGGTGTTGTTATCAACAATGACTTTTAGCCGCATTCTAGCCTCCATTTGTTATGATTTAAAAAACCTTGGTCGTCCATTGGGAGCAATCCCAGACTTCGTTAACAAAGCTTTCGTAGAATTCCGGTTCATGGCAGACCATCAGAATGCCGCCATTATAGGCTTCTAACGCCCGCTTCAGTTCAGCTTTGGCATCGGCATCGAGATGATTAGTGGGCTCATCCAGAACCAGAATGTTGGTTTCCCGATTGATCAGTTTGCATAGTCGGACCTTGGCCTGTTCGCCACCGCTTAAAACCTTGACCATACTTTCAATATGTTTACGCGTTAAACCGCATTGAGCCAGGGCTGAACGGACCTCATTCTGATTCAGAGACGGAAACTCGTTCCATACCTCGTCAATACAACTGGTTCGGATATCCTGATCCATTTCCTGTTCATAATAACCGACTTGCAGTTTTTCCCCTTGTAATACGGTGCCGGTGATCGGTGGAATCAATCCTAACAGGCTTTTTAACAGGGTTGTTTTTCCAATACCATTCGTACCTTTTAAAACGATTTTCTTTTTCCGTTCCATGACTAAATTTAGTGGTTTGGACAGGGGTTCATCATAACCGATGATCAGATCTTCAGTTTCAAAAACCCGGCGCCCAGTGGTACCGGCTTCCTTAAAATTAAACCGCGGTTTGGGCTTTTCGGATGCCAGCTCAATGATGTCCATTTTATCCAGTTTTTTTTGTCGGGACATAGCCATATTCCGGGTAGCTACCCGGGCCTTGTTTCGGGCCACAAAGTCTTTAAGATCGGCAATTTCATTTTGTTGTTTAGTATAAGCAGCCTGTTCCTGAGCCTTCTTTGCTTCTAACACTTCCTGGAACTTAGCATAATCCCCTACATAACGAGTCAGTTTTTGGTTATCCATATGATAAATAAGATTAATCACGGAATTGACAAAGGGCAGATCATGGGAAATCAGAATAAAGGCATTTTCATAGTCATTGAGATAGCGCTTTAACCACTCAATATGCTGCTCATCGAGATAGTTAGTGGGCTCATCCAACAGTAGGATGTCCGGTTTTTCCAGCAGCAGTTTTCCCAACAACACCTTGGTACGCTGGCCGCCGCTGAGTTCGGTGATGTCCTTATCCATACCAATGTCGTTGAGACCCAGGGCATTGCCTACTTCTTCGACCTTTGAATCCACCAGATAAAAGTCATGAAACTCCAGCAATTCCTGAAGGTCACCCACTTCTTCTAAACTCTTTTCCACTTCTTCCGGACTGTCCTCACCCATTTTTTCATAAAGATAACCAATCCGGCTCTCAATATCCAGTAGAAAATCAAAGGCTGAGGTCAGCACGTCCCGGACGGTCATTCCCGATTGCAAAACCGCATGCTGATCCAGATAACCGATCCGCACATTTTTGGCCCATTCCACCTTGCCCTCATCTGGCATCAGCCTGTCGGTAACAATATTCATAAAGGTAGACTTACCTTCTCCGTTTGGTCCAATTAAACCGATATGCTCTCCCTTTAATAACCGAAACGATACCTGATTAAAAATCGCCCGATCACCAAAACCGTGAGAAAGATTCTCGACATTTAAAATACTCATTTATTCTCCATTTCTTATTTTTTCAATTAAAAACACTTCCAGATTTGTGGTGCAGATCAGGAAGTGTTTTATTTATCCTATGATTCTTGCATTATAGTATACCATATGCCCGATGATTATACCAGACTGCCTGGTCAGTTTCATAGCTTCTTATTAAACCATTTATTTTTTATTTGTCCGCTTTTTGACCCTTTGATCATTACTCTTTGGTCTTCTTTTTCGTTTGCTTGTAGCTATATTAAAGTAGAGAATTGCCTGCATCAAGGTTACCAACCCCATAATTATTTTCTCAAACCAGGTGCCCCCCAACAGATTTCCCAGGGTATTTAAACAGGCAAACATAAAGGATAACCAAAGATAAACTTTCGAAAACAGGTTAAACTCTTTATCGTCAATGGCACCTGCTGCCACAGCAATCAGGGGGATGCCGAAACACACCACAATCACACCCGTGATCGAAGATTCAAAAATAAGAACGACAATTAACACCAATGCAAAAAAGAGCCAGCCTTTATAGAAGTTTCTATAGTCTTTTACTCGGATCAGCCCGGATGCCGCGGCAATTACCGGGATCCCATAGATCAACATAATTATGCTGGTGGAGGCTGCTTGAACGGCCGCATCATAACTTTCCAGTAGTCCGCCACTGATGAATTCATAGGGCAGAATTTTTAGTATCACCAACAGAAAGACAAACATTGTGAAAATGTTCAAGGCAATAATTCCCTTGCCGGCCGTTTTTCTGTTTATTCTCATGATTCCTCCCTTGAAGACGTATTGTGTGACAATGACTAAAAATATTCCGGAATCCGATCAATCGAAACCCTGATCAGTTTATCCCAACACATCTCCCCGCACCTGACCATACATGGGCTTTGCACTTTTTTCTGAAGTTCTTGTGGAAGTAATCGAAATCCCATTCGACGATAAAAATCCGGATCAATATCTGAGTAAAGAAAAATAAATGCGTCCTCATTTTTTTCGATCTCAGAAATGCGATTTTCTAAAAGAATGGTCGCGTAGCCTTTGCCAGTGTGGGGTTTTGGTGTGAGAACCGAACCAATACCGTAAACCTTTTTCCCCATAATCGGTTCTAATTTCAACACAATCAATGAGCTGACGAGCTGCCCGTCTTGATCGATGACAAAACGTGTTCCAAAGGCATCTTCTTTTGAATTATCCTTGATGTACTCTTCCAGAGTTCTGCTTTTATGCCAGACTTGATATGCCTTGCGAAATAGAAATTCCCGTTCCTGTTTTGTGGCTTCTCTAATCATCATCCTTCGGGAACTGGCACTGTCCCCAATCGCTACACCCAGCATAATCACCCTCCCCAAACTGTCAAAATTAACCTTAATCATGGTTTTAACGTTATTTATATTATACCATAAATCCATCGTTATTCAAAAAACATCGTACAAACCAACCAAAGCCAATGTCACTTTGACTATTTTCATTGTTACATATAATAAAATGAATATGGCAGATAATCATTAATTCTGAGTCGTTAGTTAATGTTTCGCATTGTTTGGTGCTGGTGCTTTCACAACAATTAGTTCTAATGTTTCGGTGTGCATATTCTTGACATTCATTTTGGTTTGAAGTGGTATTTTTAATAGCGTTCCTGCTTCGTATTCATGAACCTCCTGATCGTCAAGTCCAATTGAGAGTGTTCCTCTGACCACAGTCATGTAGACGTTGGAATTGGAAAAATGCTCAGGAAGTCCTTCCTCTTTATTAAATACCATATGCAGATAATGAACGTTCTCATCAAATATTACTTTCTCCACCGCCTTATCATTACCTCTTGACAGTTTAAAAATTTGTTCCACCATTTTATTGTCCTCCTTTTTTCTATCATATAATTAGGGAATCCCAAAACATCTCTTTTTTTTACAGTATTTTGCAAGCGCCTATGTTATAGGATATACCCATCTAATCACCAACTATTGATTAACGCTTTTATTTTTGCCTTTCATTATACATTTTTAATTATTTTCTCTAGAATATTCACAAATCGCGTATTGCTGATGGGATGATGAATAATGAGTTTCCCGTCAAAAATAATGCCAAATGTTCCAAAGGGGCAGGGCGAATTTTGTGCCGTCGCCGCATCAGAGAGATTAATTAACTGTGCCTCTAAATGGAATCGATCCTTGGCTGTTGCCATTATCTCGTTAACATTTTTCTCTGTGTAGGGGCATTGTGGTGAACGTAAAATTGTTAAGCCTGACCCGATGTTTGGAAAGGATTGACCGCATTAATCGCTGTCAATCGATCCCATCCACCGTTTTAATTCGAAATAAACATTTGGGTCCAGTAATGACTGTATCCAGAACCTGATTGGGCATAACCTACTCCTAGCTTGTTAAATCCCGGATTTAAAATATTCGCCCGATGGCCCTCTGAATTCATCCAGCCATTCATAACCGCTTCCGGACTGGAATAACCGGCGGCAATATTTTCACCAGCGCCCTGGTAATTAATCCCTAGTTCTGTCAGGACGGTAAAGCAGCTGCTTTGATTTGGTCGAGTGTGTGAGAATAACTGGATAATTTCTTCTGCCCTGATTTGCGCGGCCCGGGTTAAAGTGGCCTCACTGCTTACCAGGCCAAGATTTCTGGAAGCCCGTTCCTGATTGACCAGAGCGATCACCTGAGCTTCAAAAGAAGGCGTGGTTGCCTCGATAAATGGCGTATCCGTCTTTCCCGGAGCAGCGGTTCCCTTGGGCTGAACAACAATATAAATCCCTTCAAGACGATAAGAATAACCCTGGGAACCGGCACTTTCACCATTTTTTGCCCAATCCAGCCAGCCACAGTTTTGGATATGAACCTGATAGTAAACGTCAAACTGCTCGGCATCCGCCCCGGTGAGTTTGATCTGGATCCCTTCCAGACGAAGGCTTTGGCCGGAGGTTCCGCTCATTCCCCCGTTACTTTTCCAGCCTCTGGCGGTATCGGCCTCCCAGCCGATATTCTGAATATGGGTTTGATAGGTAATCCCCAAATCGGTTATCGGGGAATCAAGTTTGATTTCAATCCCCTCCAGGCGCTGACTTAAACCAGAGGTTCCACTCATCTTGCCATTTGACACAAAATCCTGCCAGCCGACATTTTGAACATGGGTGCGATAACTGACATTTGGGGTGCTGGCGGCCAATATATTATTAGGCATAATCCCGATGCTAAGTACTAATGCAAATAAAAAATAGAAACACCATTTTGCAACTTGCTTCATCTTACTTTTCGGATGATCTAATCAAACGGTCATCCATCTCCTTTTTTATGTTATCTGTATTAATACCGATTATCGCATTAAATAATTAATCCTGAGTCGCAATGAACTTATACTTCTGATTTTGTTAATAGCCGTTTTGATCTTTTATCCCATTTTTAAAAATGAGATTACCCTGTTTGCCATTTGCCGATGGCCCGCCGGGCTCTGATGAATTCCATCCAGATACAGATCCTTGTCGGTCCAGTCAATGGCAGCTCTGAAATCCAGAGCTTTGATCCGGGATAATGCCGGATCGTCTCTTAACCACTGGCAGTAAGCCTCGATCATCCCCGCCGATTTTTTAAAATCGACTACCACCCCCCCTTCTTTAAAGGTCACCGGCAGATGAATCGGTGGCGGGATGGCAACAAAAACCTGAAGACCATTAGCGCTGGACTGATCAACCATGGTGATCATATTTTGGGCAGCACACTCCCAACTGTGATTAAAAAAGATATCGTTATAGCCACCCATCAGGATCACCCCATCAGGTTTTGCATTAAAGACCTGTTTCTGGATTCGGTTTCGCATCCCGTCAGTGGTATCCCCGCTAACCCCGCGATTGATCATCTGGATTCCGGTTTTTTTTTCTGCAATTACATGCCATTTTTCTTCCCGGGACACCTGATAACCAAAGGTCAGACTGTCCCCTAAACATATTATTTTCACGATTTTTCTCCTTATAAACTGGCCTTATCTTAAGCTTTCAACGGTTATTATTTAACCATGTCTATGATAGCATAAACGGTCTGACAATAACAGAGACCACCTTGTAAAAGGTGGTCTCTGTTTGATTAAAATTAGATTATCTTTATAAAAGACGGCTAGCCCTTTCTAATCTTAAACTGATCAATCATCTGTTTTAATAGAACCGACTGGCCAGAAAGCTCTTCACTGGCGGCGGCACTTTGTTCGGCAGTGGCCGAATTCTGCTGGACCACCTGGGCGACCTGTTCAACCCCCATATTGATCTGGGCGATGCCGGTGGCCTGTTCATTCGAAGCTCCCGCAATATTGCCAATTAAACTGGTAACCTTGCCAATTCCCGAAACAATTTCATCAAGAGCGCCAGCAGTATCGTCAGCTATTTTTGTCCCTTCCTGAACAGTGTTGATCGAACCTTCAATCAAAATCGCGGTTTCTTTGGCAGCTTCGGCGCTTCTGGCCGCTAAGGTTCGAACTTCTTCGGCAACTACAGCAAAACCCTTGCCATGCTGTCCAGCCCGGGCAGCTTCGACCGCAGCATTGAGCGCCAGGATATTAGTCTGGAAAGCAATGTCATCAATAACCTTGATAATTTTGGAAATGTCCTCGGATGATTTATTGATTTCCACCATCGATTGCTGCATTTCGGTCATCTGGCGATTCCCTTTTTCTGCATTGCCCATCACATCAGTAGCCAGTTCTCTGGCTTTGTTGGCATCAACAGCATTATTTTTGGTCTGATCAGCAATTTCAGTAATGGCAGCGGTCAGTTCCTGAATTGAGCTGGCCTGTTCGGTCGAACCCTGAGCCAATCCCTGGCTGCTGTCTGACACCTGATTGGCGCCGACATTCACCTGCTCAGCGGCGATATTGATATCACCCATAACTTCATTGAGCGAATGAATAATCACATTCAGGGCGTTGGAAATGGTCACAAAATCGCCACTGAAAGCTTGAGCATTTTCAATATCCAGATTCCCCTGGGATAATTGTTCGATTTTTTCAGTAATTTCCCCGACGACGCCATCCAACAGTGTGGCAGTGGAATTGACGCTCTGTTTGAGTAAATCCACATCCCCCCGATACTCACCATTAATCCGTACCTGAAGATTACCATTAGAGATGGCTACCATGACTTCCATCACTTCGCCCAGTGGTTTGTTCAGTTCTTCCAGAATGGCATTCATGCCGCCGACCACTTGCCGCCATGCTCCCTGGAAGTTACTGGCATCGGCTCTGATTTGGAGATTTCCATCTATGACGGCATTGGTAATCATGGTGGCATCATCAATCAAGGTGCCAATTGATTCTTTGACCAGCATCAGGCTGTTATTGATTTCATTAAACTGAGCGCTGACTTCTGAGGTATAGGCATTCGCGGCACTGCAATTTAAGTCAAAGTCCAGATTTCCTTCTGCCAGGCGCATCAGGTTTTCACCCAGACGAGCTACTTCTGCTTTGGTATAGTCACTGACCCGAATCATCGGTGTTAAATCGGTAACTACTTCAATGAATCCAACGTTTTCCCCATTTCTGTTTTTGAGGTAAGCGGTCGCCTGTTTGTTGCTGCGGCCAACCCAGTCAAAGTAGCTTTCCGACACGCCCTGATCCACTAGTTGCCTGATTCCACAGCTCTGTGTTTGACAAATGCTGGTTCTGGAATTATGGCAGTCCATTCCACAGGCAGAAACGCGATCCTTAATTACGCCGTTTTCAATCATCAGATCTTCAAACGCACGGTTCATAAAGGTCCATTTCATATCATTGTCGGTAACATGAACCGGAAATGGAATCCCATCGATGATGGCTTCATACCAGAACATCTTGTCAACCACAGTATCGAGGGTTTGATTGACACCGGAAATAACCTGGGCATACTCACCAGAGTGTCTGTCCAATGCTGCTCGTCTGGTGAAATCGCCACGAATGGCAGCGTCCGAAAGCATAATGGTGTCTGAGACAAGGTTACCAATTGACTCTTTAATTAAAACCATACTGTTGCCCAAAACATCCTCTGACGATTTAGGCTGAATGTCGATGGACAAATCACCTTTGGCAAAAGATTGAGCGGCTTCAGCCTGTTCCCTGATGTTTTCGGCCATATTCACAAAGGATCGTGTCAGATCACCAATTTCATCTTCTCTAACATCCTGCGCCATCGACTGATCGATGTCCACATCTCCCAATGCCAGACGATCAGCCGCTTTGGCCAGTCGGGTTATGGGTCGGACGAAGTTACCGGTGGAAATTACAAGAATTCCCACAATGATAATGAGTCCCAGTCCAAAAATAAGTAACATCATGGTGAGAATTCCGGCAAAGGTACTGTTGAATTCGGTTGTTGGCAATCCTGTGGCCAGTACCCACCCGGTATCGCCAATTTCAGCAACATACCCCCTGCTTTCGGTACCTCCAGTTGAATAGGTGATTGGTCCAGCAACTTTGTCCATCAGTGCGGTAATAATATTCTCTGACATATCCGTATCGCTGAGTAGACCGTTATTATAATCTGGATTAGGATGATCAAAAACCATGCCACTATCGGTAGAAACCACAAAGAACCCGGAGTCGCCAATTTTATTCTCAGCAACAATCTCCTTAATCCGATCGATAGAGACATCCACACAGGTGGCCCCCACCAACTCTTGGGTTCCCGGTTTAAACACCGGAGCAACGACGCTGACGATAATTTTCTGGGTAGTAATATCCACATAAGGCTCCGAAATAAAAGCCTTCTTTTTTGCTACCAGTTCCATAAACCAGGGCCGGACATTAATGTCATAGGATGGGTCCGAAACCACTCCATCTGATTGGGTAAACTGACTGGAGTCCACATCAGCAATCCAGGTTACCTGAATGTTCTCCGGGTCGGTCGCAGCCACATTATCTAAATGTTGCTTGATCTCCGGAAAGTTAGCTGTCGATGTAATGCCCACCCCTGGTGTCACCTGATTAAACAGACTCTGAATTTCCGGGTTTGTCGCCAATTGACTGGCATCCTCCAGATATTTTGTAAAGTATGTCTCAATTTGATTTGAAACCGATTCAGACTGGGCTGATAATTCGTTGACTTTAATCTCAGCGATGGTCTGATCCACAACATACAACGCAATACCAGCGACAATTGCAAAAATAATTGCTACCGGTAGCCCGATGCTTAACAACATTCGGACAAGTAAACCTCTCTTATTACTCATTCTCATTCACTTATGATATCCCTCGATATCATTTATACCTTTCTTTAAGATGTGTTTTTTATCTACTTAAAACTATTGTAGGTATCCTAGCATAAATTGATCGACTCGTTTTCATTGTGAGACAATTTTTACTTTTATTTAACAATTATGCTATTTACTTATTTCTTAGAAAGCAGGACAAAAAAAGAGCGCAAAAAAACCATCACTCGCGGCTTCTTTGCACTCATCTCATGTCTTGAATTGATATTTATTTATATCTTATAACAGATCAAATAAAAAGGCAACTGACTTTTATCAGACCTGTTCATGAAAGCGATTTCTATTTATTTTAGTCATGATTAATTTTTATAACTCTGTTTATTAAATGTGATCATTCTTTTTCAAGACCATCACTTTACTGTAATCACAATGAATTGTTTGAGTTATTTCAAAACCAAACCGAAAAAAATACTGATGCATTTCACACTTTAGAAAATCCTCAAAGCCGATCGGTTCCGTTTTTTTTATGAGATAAAACGAGATTTTTTTTAGCAAACTGGCAGGTTCTTCCCACTCCACAACAATCACTTTCCCGGCTGTTTTTAACACTCTTCGAGCTTCCAAAAGCAGTTGCTCTGCCAGATCAGGACTTGACTCATGCAAAACCAGAGAGATCAGTACCACATCAAATTTCTCGCCTGGAAACTGCATCTTTGTCGCATCCATATGAATCAGCTTGACATTGGGCATCGCCTCTTTCTCCACTTTAGCTGCTGCTTTTTGTAACATTGCATCCGAAATATCAATCCCGATCACTTTGGCATTGCTTCTTGTCCCGGCAATGGCAATCGCATTGGTCCCTGTTCCGGTACACATATCCAAAACCGTTAATGGTTCATCCCCCAATAACGAAATAACGGCATTCCGAGGGCTTGAGACGGCCTTTCTAAAGTAGGTTCGGTCCAATACATCATAAATCTTTGCACTATTTTGATAGCTTTCATCCGTTCCCATTTTTTCTCACTTTCACTCATAAATCAATATTCTTATGATAGGATTTCCCGGAATCCAATTTTTCCGATTTTTCTTTACCTAAATTCTTCTCTGGTAATGGAATAAGCCTTAACATCGCGGATTTCACCCGTGTATATCTTTTCTGCCTGACGGATTGTTCCTTCATAAAGAAAACCGCATTTCTCAATAACGCGCTGGGATCCCAGGTTAAACGGGTAGTGCACTGCCGAGATCAGATCAAGACCCAGAGTGTCAAAACCGTATATCAGCACCGCTTTAGCCGCTTCTGTCATAATGCCTTGCCCCCAATAATCTTCGCTCAGTGCATAGCCAAGCATCCGTGCCTGATCGTTTTGGCGATGGGGATCTTCAATCAACCCGATTGAACCGATAATCCTTTTATTATATTCAATCCCCCAGATATTTTCCTGACCAACAAAGATTGTCTCCATGATCACTTCTGTTTCTTCAATGGTTTCGTGGGGTTTCCAGCCGGCCCGCGGACCGACATTTTTATTTTTGGAATAATCAAAAACGTCATTGGTGTCATCCAGGGTCAGGGGTCTTAACACCAGGTTTTTCGTAATAATGCTCTTCATTTTTTTCCTCTCTTTTTAAAAATTGATCTGCTTTTCGAAAAGTGTATGATCCGCAGAAATTTCATATCCATTTCGCTGCCTTTCTTATTCTATCTTAAGAACACTCGGCCCGCAATTATAATCGTTAAAAAAGCTGACATCCGAGGTGTATTTCTCGGATGTCAGCTTTTTAGATTATAACCTTAGCGACCAAACTGCTATCGTTTTATAAAATGATTGTACTAAACCCGCAAGGTTTTTAATGCACCACTCCAGGTAATCACCTGATCAAAGACATCATTAAGCGATTCTTCATGACGTGGGTCAGGGGTGAAAACGCTCATGTTTTCAAAATCGGTAAACAGGTTTAGCATCACCTGAGCCCGGACATCGGCCATATGGAGTTCCCCGGCAACCAGGCGGAGCGCTTCAACAGCTCTCGTCCCACCGGCGCTGCCATATGCTACAAATCCAACGGCTTTATTTTTCCATTCCACATTCAAATAGTCAATCGCATTTTTTAATGCGCCGGGGATGCTGTGATTATATTCTGCAGATACAAAGATAAAACCATCAAATTCACTAATTTTTTTTGACCACGCTTTGGTATGTTCTTTTGTGTATTGTTGCATCATGGCCGGATATGGTTCATCCAAAAGCGGTAGATTATAGTCTGCAATATCCACCAACTCAAATGTGGCGTCTGATCGTTTCTGTGCCAGTTTTTCAACCCACTTAGCAACCGCTTCCCCATTTCGTCCTGGTCGGGTGCTACCTAAAATAATTCCAATTTTTGCCATCATAAACCTCCTGGTATTCTATATCGTTTAACCAATATTAAATTGATTTAATATAATTGTACCCGTTTAAAGATGAACTAAACAGCTTCTTTATTATTTTAAGTCTTAAACAATGCTTCTTTTAATCTGCCATTGTTGCTTTTTATTGAGCGTTTTTATATAACCGGCATAAATCCCGTTGCCCTGCAACAATTGCTGATGGTTTCCCCTTTCAACAATCCGCCCGTCAGCAATTAAAAGAATCTGATCGGCATTCTTAATGGTATGAATGCGGTGAGCAATGACCAGCAGGGTTTTTCCCTTGACCAGTTCACTGATGGCTTCTTGAATATAGCGTTCATTGTCGCGGTCAACACTGGCCGTTGCTTCATCCAGAATAACTATCGGAGCATCTTTGAGAATACACCGGGCAATCGAAACACGTTGTTTTTCACCACCGGACAAACTGGCTCCCCCTTCACCCACCAGGGTATCAAAGCCATCGGGCAGCGCCATGATAAAATCATAACAGCGGGCTTTTCTGGCGGCTTCTGTCACCTCTTCCCGGGTTGCGTCCTGGCGTCCCATGGCAATATTGTTGTAGATGGTATCCTTGAATAAATAAACCCGCTGAAAAACCATGCTGATTTGTTCCATTAATTGCGCGAGGGGAACCGTTTTTAGATCCACGCCCCGGATTATAATTTCGCCCTGTCTGACATCCCAAAACCGTGCCAGCAGATTGGCCACGGTTGTTTTTCCACCGCCTGACGGGCCAACCAGCGCAGTCATGGTCTGGCTTTTTAACTCACAGGAAATGTCGTCCAATACCAGCTCCTCACCATAGCCAAAGCGGACGTTCTTAAATGCGACTTCAATGCCACCGGCGGCCTGCTGCGGAAGGGTCTGCTGGCCGCCGTCATCCAGTTCTGGTTCATCGAGTACCGCTTCAATGCGATCAAGACAGCAATTCATAATATTCAGTACCGGAGCTTCCAGGTACAACGCCTTCAGGGGCCCAAACATCTCAAAGACAAAAAGTAGTACTCCCAACAGATAAGGCAAACCGAGCTCACCATTGACGGTGAGGATAATTGACATCCCGAATACCCCGGTTATGCCAATGGCAAGGACAACAAACAAACCAACAATCCAAGGGGACATGGCACTTTCAAAGTCAATGTTTTTGTCCATGGAGCGCTTGAAATTCTGACGAAGCTCCCCGGATTTTTCACCCAGAAGATTATAGCTTTTAATCACGGCAATCCCCTCAACAAAGGCTAGCACCGCATCAGTAAGTAATTCACTTTGTTGCTGACGCAAAACTGACTCCTGGGCCGATACTTTTTTTTGCATCTGCTCTCCCACTACCACCGCAACACCGGTGGTGACCAGAGCGATAACACCCAGGCGCCAGTCAAGCAGACACATAAAGAGCAGCATTACTGCGGCTGAAAAAATAAAGCTCATGATATTTCCCAGCTTATGCATAATATTTTCTTCAATAAACGCCATATCAGTACTTAAAACCGAGCTGATTTTACCAATATTACCCTCGGTAAAATATCCCATCGGCATTTTACGAAGATGATTCCCCAATTCAATCCGTTTATCCGCAAACAGCAGATAGCCGGCGCCACTTTGCAATTGGTCGGTTACCCGATGAACAATCATCTGAATCAGCAGTGTCACCACTAGTGCAATCCCCACATAAAGGCAATCGGTGGCAGTGATGCTGTTATCATAGAATCTGGATAACAACATAAAACCGTAGTAGATGGGCATTTTTGAAAGAATGGCCTCAATCACGGCGAAAACAAAAGCGCCTTTGATGCGCCAGCTGTATTTTCCGGACAGCTTGATAATCCGCTTGATCATTTTTCTAATCATTATCTTTTACCTCTTTCATCTGCCAGTCCGCACTTTTCTGATTATGCATCCATAATTTTTGATACAGAGAAGAAGTTTCAAGTAATTCCTGATGGGTGCCATGGGCTGAAATGGAACCACTTTCAAGCACATAGATCTGATCGGCACCCATTACAGAAGTCAGTCGGTGGGCAATAACAAAGGTTGTTTTATCGTGCACCAGCGCTGACAAGGCAGCTTCCATTTTTTCCTCGTTTTCCGGGTCGGCAAAAGCGGTTGCTTCATCCAGCACCAGAATCGGCGCATTTTTAAGAATCGCCCGGGCCAGGGTGATCCGCTGCTTCTGCCCTCCAGATAGCTGATTTCCGCAATCCCCGGCTAAGGTATCGATGCCGTTTGGCAACTGCCGGATAAATTCCAGGCACTGGGCTTTTTCAGCGGCCAGTAGAATCGCTTCATCCCCAGCCTCCGGTTTGCCCAGACGGATGTTTTCCCGGATACTGGTATTAAATAAAAACTGATCCTGAGCCACGTATGAAATGCAATCATTCAAGGCTTCCAGACTCATGGTACAGATATTTTGTCCGCCAATGCTAATTTCGCCAGCGTTGACATCGTAATAATGGACCAGTAATTTGGCCAGAGTGCTTTTTCCTGAACCGGATTCGCCCACCAACGCAATGGTTTCACCTGGTTTGGCCGCTAAGTTGATGTGATGAATCACCTTGGCATCCTGATAACCAAAGCTTACATCGGTAAATAAAACGGAATGATCGGTTCCTAAAAAGGACGCCGTCCCGGCCTTTAGTGGCGTTGCGTCGATGACGCTTTCAACTTCGGCAAGTTTATAATTGAGCTGTGGCAATGCCGACATAAACGACAGCGCCCGTAAAAGCGGGATCCCCAGACCCATCGACATACACATCGTCAGGATCAGATCCGGCAGGGTGGAATAGCCCTGAAGGACAAAATAAGATCCCAGCGGCAGGGTCAGAATCAGGGTATAGGGCAACAGACAGCCATAGACGGCCATCCATGGCCAGCAGGCTTTAAACCACTTTAAGGTAAAATCCCGGTAATTTTTTACATCGGTTTTAAAGTGTCGATAGGATTCGCCTTCCCGGTTAAACACTTTCACCACTTCCATACCATTGATATATTCAATGATGGTGTTATTCATCGTTTGACCAGCGGTAAAATATTCGCCCATTCGATTCATACCAATGGTGTACATGGCCATCATCGCCAATAAGCTTAGTGGTACCGAGGCCATCGCCATGAGTGCCAATTTCCAGTCTACGATAATCAGAGCGCCGTAGATGACCACCGGAACCATCACGTTGGCAAATCCTTCAGGGATGGCATGAGCCAACAGTGTTTCGAGACTGTCAACATCGTCCACAAAGAGTTTTTTCAGTCGGCCGGTGCCTTTTTGTTCAATCACGCCAAGGGGCAGGTTTTCCATTTTTTCTTGAAGGGAGATTCGGATGTTTTTTAAGGTGCCATAAGCGGCTTTATGGGAAAGATCCAATCCAACCCCCATAAGTACGGCCTGGAAAACAAGAAAAAACAATACCATGCCGACCCGAATCAGGATGACGCTGGTTGCCAGGGTATCGCCATTAATTAACGGCGTAATGATTTGATAGACCATTAAAAAAGGAAACACGCCAGCCAGAACACTTAGTATTAGAAGAATAGTGGCAAGCAGCATTTTCGTTTTCTGATCTTTGGCATAAATGATGATTCTTTTAAACATATAAACCTTCTTTCTGCAATTGTTTCTCATAGAGATTAATAAATAGGGTTCTGGTTTTTTTTATGCCAGCTTCATCGAGCGGGTAAAGATCGATACTTAGATCCCGATTAAGTAGCAGTACCTCATCGGCACAACCTAGAATCAGTTCCAGATCATGGGTAATAATCACCGTGACATCGACCACCTCGCGATTTTCTAGAATCAGTTGACAAAATGCTTCCATTGATTGGCGATCCAAACCACTTGTGGGTTCATCAAAAAAAAGGTATTTCTTTTGTCCGTAAATGGCGGAAGCAATCGCTAAACGCTGTTTTTGCCCTCCGGAAAGCGAGGCTGGATGGCGTTGGGACAGGGCGCTAAGCCCCAATTGATCGAGGATGGCATGGGCTTTTTTTAGATCCGGGGATTTAACCCCAAGCAGCACTTCATCAAAAACTGTTCGGGCAAAGAGCTGACTGTTCACATCCTGCATCACCAGAAAACTCTCGGCCTGTCTGGCCTGCTTGTTTTTTTTTGACCCATTTAAAAGGATATCACCCTGGTAATTTAAGAAGCCCATGACGCAGGCAATCAGGCACGACTTGCCGACGCCATTTTCGCCTACAATGGCCAGCACTGTATTTTTTCTGATTTGAAGATTCGCCATCTTCAAAATCGTCTGCTTGTTACGGCGCACCAAAAGCTGCTGAAAGTCCATGGCCACTTCCTTAAGCGGTTGCTTTGCAACTCTTTTTGAATCAATTTGATCGAAGTCCTGGGTTCTCAGGCCCATTTTCCGTTTATCGGCCTCTGAAACAGCTTCAAGCTCTGCGGGACGGTATTCGTTTAAGATTTTTCCATCCTCAAGAAAGATATATCGGGTCGTCAGCTCCTTTAAATAGTGAAGCCGATGTTCTGAAATAATAATGGTTTTGCCCTGGGATTTCAACTGTTTTAAAATGCTGTGAAGCTGTCCGATCGACTGAAGATCCAGATTGGATGAGGGCTCATCCAATACGTAAATATCCGGGTTCATGGCGTGAATAGAACCACAGGCAATCCGCTGTTTTTCGCCTCCGGAGAGCCTGAAAATATCGCGGTTGATGAGCTTTTCCAGGCTGAAATCCTGGACGCTCTGCTTTAGACGACGGTGGATTGCATCCCGGCTTAAACCCTGATTCTCGCAGCCAAAGGCCAGTTCGCCGGTGGTATCGACATTGAAAAACTGCGATTTGGGATTCTGAAAAACACTTCCCACAAATTGGGAAATCTCCCGAATGCTCATATCCTGAGCGTTTTTACCCTTTAATATCACCTCGCCTTGCAGCCCGGCGGGATAAAACATCGGAATCAGGCCATTGAGCAGCCGTGTAATTGTGGTTTTGCCACAGCCGCTTTTACCACACAAAACAATACATTCGCCTTTTTCAATGGTGAGGGAAATATTGTCCAGAGCATTTTGATGACTGGGGTTATCTTGACCACCTTCATAAGCAACTGAGATATTATTTAGCCGAATCATCCTAGCCATCCTTTCTTCATTAAAATAAAAATGATAATGACACCTGCCATCAGGGTGTAGTCCGGTAACCTTAATTTAACATCAACCAGATTGGACCTTATCGAATCCCGATCCAGGCCCCGGGTCATGGCCGCTGCGGCCAACTCGTCCATCACCCCTGCCGATGAGATCAGCAAGGGCACCATCACATATTCAAGAGTCATAAACGGTTTAAACAGCACTGCTTTTACCCCCATGGGGATACCCCGATAGGACATGGCTTGAACGATAGCCTGGTACTCCTCTTTTACGGTTGGCACAAAGCGCACCATTACTGCAAATGGAATGATAAAGCCCATTGGTAGATGCGCTTTTTGAAAAGCCGCAATAAATTCACTCACCGTGGTGTTTTTCATCAGCACGGTAAAGCACATCACCATCGGTAAAAAAAGGCGAATCATCCGACTGGCGATGATCAAACCCTGGCCAATCGGTGTGGATACCTGTAGTCCATACCCGCTGTCAATGGCCAGTAGCAGAAAGAAGAGACCCCCATAAAGCAGGGTCTCTTTAATCAACCTTCCATTAAGTAGAAGCAAGCAGGAAATTCCGGCCAGCAGCACTTCGACAATGACCGGTTTGTTTCCCATCATCATGATATTGATCAGGAGAAATAGGACCAGTTTGGTTCGGGGATCAATTTTCACCACTGAATTTGACTGCAGTGTAATGGCAGGCATTAGACAATTCCTGCTCGTTTAAAGTGATGCTTCAGGGCTTTGTTTCCGAGTACCCCACCGATTATGCCGCCGATAAATCCGGAGATAATTAATCCCAGGATGATCCCCTCGGGAGCAAGGCTGGCAAAATTTGCGACATAGGCTTCGCCGTAATATTGGGTCATGGACTTAAAGAACGCTTCTTTTGCAAAAAGGATCGACAAAAATGGCCCTACAAACATTGACGAAAAAAAGCCGTATCCCAGTACATTGTGCTTTGGCGATTCGAAATTCCCCAGACCCGATGTCACCTCCGCCGCTAATCCGCAGAGTAGCGAAAAAAGCAGGGGATAAAACGAGGTGCTCGACATCACCAGGCCGCACAATGCCGCAAGAATCAAAATGGTGCCTCTTTTGGGGACCTTGTTGATATAGAGCATATAAATTGGGCCCAGCACAATGCCCGTTAAAAATGCCACCATTAAAAAGGTAACCGGCGTAAACCCGGTAATCACCGCCATCGCGATTAACCCCACAACAAAAATAGCCGCGAAAGCACCTGCCAGAATCAACTCTTTTGTTGATAATTTCTTTTTCATACTAACCTCCAAATAAAATGCGTATGTTAGATAATTCTAACATACGCATTTTATCATTGACACTATTTCACTTCTACTCTTTCAGACTCCGAATAGTCATGCTGGACATTTTTCTTGCTGATGATTTTTCTTTCTGAAATCTTTCGGTAGCAGCCCATAATTTTTTTTAAAAGCTCGAGTAAAATTGCTGGCGTTCTCATATCCAAGCATCAGGCCGATTTCCAGTATGGATAAGTCCGTATTGATGAGATTGTGAGCAGCCTGATTCATGCGCATCTTTCGCAAATACTCATACGGCGTAAATTGAAACATTTCTTTAAAACACTCTTTGAAGATCGTTGTTGAGACATCATGGCTTAAGCAGAGCTCTGAAATCGGGTGATGCACCGACAGATCTGTTTCAATCATCTTTTTAATGGCCTTTGTTTTGTCAATTTGTTCTTTTGAAAAACAGCGTCGCTGACTAAAAACCCTAAAATCTTCATGAATAATCATCATAAAAAGCTCTGTTAGTTTTAGCTTTATAAAACCCAATCCCAGGGTTTCCATTCCTTCATTAATCATCTTGCAAGTGCTGAATAGATACTCTCCGCAGGAAAAAATCTGGACGCTATTTATTTTTTCGATTTGATCAAATAAAAGCTGCAAATCCAGGTTGTATTCTTTTTGCCATAAATCCATTAACTTTGGCGACAGCGAATCTGGATAAATTAAAATGTTAAACCCCCGCATGCTGTCTTCAATCATTTTTGAAGACAGGCTGGAGCGACAATTGTTAAAAATTCCGATATTCCCCGGTGACACATAGGTAAAAACATTCTTTTTTAATTCCATTTGATAAATGCCTTGATCGCAAAATGAAATCTGATAGAATCTGGGCATATTCGCAACTTCACCGGACCAGCTATAGGCTTCTTTAAAGTCCATAAACTGTATCTCAATGCCTTCATATAGGGAATACGCTGTGATCCGACTTCTGGAATGCTGCTGGTCCAGGGCATACACAGTTTCGGGGCCATCCTCTTTTAAGATTTGGAGTCCCCATTCTTTTCTGCTCAGTCTCATTATCTGTCTCCTTTGCTTTCATTTGAATTCTGGCCTTGCTATTTTCGACACTAGTTAGTTTCTTCTAACTATATTCTAAAGGATTGCCCGAGAAAGATCAATCAAAACCTGTCATCATGAACGCTAGTTTCTCAACTTATAAACGGATTATGATACGCCTCTACACAATTTTATTCAAACGTTTATGCTTTATCAATTTACTTTCTTCTTCGCCGTGATATAAAATGGCGAAATCGGTTCTCGTTCTTTTTTGAGTTTGAAAAATGAAATTGCTCTTTTTAGCGATTGCCCAATCAGATTGACTCCGAATTTCAGCCAGACTTTACAATTCTTCCATTGACGAACCCTTTTTTTATCGGTAAACTTTAAAAAAAGGCCCGTTCCACTGGAACGGTAAAATCTGCGAAAGAAGGTCGTTACTGTGCTGGAAAAAACAATCACCTCACCCCGGGGCACTGTTCATTATTGGATCGCCCGACACCGCGATCCCCAGGCAATATGTCTGGTGTTCACCCACGGGCTTACTGCCAATCATCTGATGTTTGAACATCAGGTTGCTTATTTTAAAAAGCACTACACCGTCATCACCTGGGACCTGCCACTCCATGGGGCTTCCCGCCCCTATATGGATTTTTCGTTTCATCACACCGCTACCGATCTGGACGCTATCCTGGCCCAGGAAAACATCTCAGCGTCAGTGCTGATTGGCCAGTCGCTGGGGGGCTATGCCAGCCAGCAGTATGCCCTGGATTTCCCGGAAAAGGTGTTGGCCTTTATCGGGGTGGACACCTCGCCCTTTGGTCTTACCTACTATTCCCAATCAGACCGCTTCTGGTTGCGGCAGGTAGAGTGGATGTCCCGTTGCTATCCTTATGACCAACTGCTGTCAGCCATTGCTAAAGGGGCCACCCATACTAAGCGAGGTTATGATAACATGATAGCGATGCTAAAACCTTATAGCAAAACGGAACTCTGCCGCATCATGGGGATCGCCTATGCCAGCTTTCTCAGGGAAAACCAGGATGCGGCTTTTAAGTTTCCGGTCCTACTAACGTTGGGCGAATATGACAAAACCGGCAAGGTCCCCCAATACAACTGGGCCTGGGCCGCCAAAACCAGATACCCCCTGAAAATCATCCCCTCCGCCGGTCATAATGCCAATGTTGATAATCCCGTTGTTTTTAATGCGGTAGTTGAGGATTTTCTGGATCAATTACCATGAAGCATTATTGCCCCAATAATCTGACACCATTTTGACATGATTAAAGATTATCATAATGGACATACAATGATTGGAGGTGGTCATCATAGCTAAACCTAAAAAATTCAACCTGCGTCTGATGGTACAGATCTTTTTCTTTACCCTTATCGCCCTGATTTCGGTTAATAAAACCCTGGCCGCTACAGGAATGGGAATTCCCTTTCTGTCTACGGCTTCTCTTCATGCTCTTTGCCCCTTCGGCGGGGTGGAGACCCTTTTTTCCTTGGTCACAACGGGATTGTTTATTCCAAAAACTCAGATCTCTGCGGTGATTCTGATGGGTCTGGTGTTTCTGCTGGCGCTGCTCTTTGGTCCGGTTTTCTGTGGCTGGGTCTGTCCCTTAGGGGCTTTTCAGGAATGGATCGGCAAAATCGGAAAAAAGCTTTTTAAGAAACGCTATAACCATTTTGTCCCCACAAAGGTGGATAAGGTGTTGCGCTATTTGCGTTATGGAGTGCTGGTCTGGGTACTGACGGTAACGGCAGTCTCCGGCACGCTACTGTTTGTCAATCTCGATCCCTACCATGCATTATTTAAGTTCTGGACCGGAACGGTGGCGCTACCAGCCCTTATTCTGCTGGTGTTTATCACCATCGGTTCGTTGTTTGTGGAGCGGCCCTGGTGTAAATATACCTGTCCCTACGGCGCCCTGCTGGGTCTTTTTAACAAGATCCGCATCTTTAAAATTCGCCGGAAAACAGAGACTTGTGTCAGCTGTCAGAAATGTAGCCGCAGCTGTCCGATGAATATCGATGTCTGCCGGAATGAAACAGTCTCCAGTCTTAGTTGTATCAGCTGTTATGAATGCACCTCAGACCGGAATTGCCCCAAAGCCGAAACCCTGCTGGTTCAGGCCACCCAAAAAAGCCCCCAGGTTTCCATTGCCGTAGTGGCGATTGTAATGCTGACTGTATTTATCGGTGGAATTGTCGGATCGATGGCTCTGGGCATCTGGAGTTCAAAAACCAACGATCAGGGATCGGGGGGCAAGAACAACGGTAATGGACAGAAAATTAAAGTTGAAATGCAAGAAGAAGTTACCGACTAAGACTGGGGTAGCAGTGCAATTGCACTGCTACCCCGTTCATCCAATCCAGATGCCTTTCTCTTCAGCATCATAAATGCTTTTGATGTCGCAATTTATCGGCATACATTTGTTCATCAGAACGATCCGCCAAATCAGAATTAGGATAATCCCTGTTAGAGAAATATTGTTCATAAGCGTATACGAATTTTATACAAACGTTTACATTTTGTCTATTTACTTTTCTTTGTACCGTGATATAATAGGTTCATATCAAAAATCAACTCAATCATTTTCAGTAACTGTGATAAGAGTCAATGTATCAATCACTTAAAAGCAATTACGATACTGGCAATAAAATCAATGAACCGACCCGAGGTTGAAGGTGAAAATTTGACCCTGATGAAATAAGTTGATTAAGTAGCCGGGCAAGCGATCTGCATCAAGACAGATCTTCCAACTATTAAAAAGAGCAATCTTTTTATAGACGGAACCCCTTCAAGTGAGTAATGTTTAAACTGAAAAGTGAAAAAGAAGGTTTTTGATAAAATCAAAAGAAGGAGTCCAAACGGATGACGACTGAGATTGTGAACTAGACCGGTTTCGCAGGTTAAATGGCGGAATCGGTTCTAGTTCTTTTTTGGTAAAAATAGATTCTTGCAACATTTCGGCTATTGCTTTTGAACGCTTATCGATCCGTTGGACGGATTTTAAAGACGCTCTGCTGCTGTTTAAAATACCAAAAAGTCAGACCCAGAGTCAAAGCCTCGGCAACAGGCAGCGCCATCCAGATCCCTTGAATGCCTAAAAATTGGGGTAATACCAGAATCATAATCACTTGTAAGAACAGGGTGCGGATAAAGGAAATCATCGCCGAAGCTCGACCATTGCCCAAGGCTGTAAAATAGGCTGAGGCGAAAATGTTGATCCCACAAAATAAGAATGATATTGCAAAAATCCGGAAACCTTGCACCGTCAACTCGATCAGTGTCGGATTACTGACTATGAAAATGGACACCAGCACAGAAGCCGCCAGTTCAGATAAAATGAACATCACGATTGACACCATCCCCACAATTTTTAAACAACTCTGGTGGAGTTTTTTTAGCTCATCACCATTTCGGGCCCCAAAATGATAACCAATCACCGGTGCCGCACCAATTGAAAAACCAATCAATACGGCTGTGAAAATAAACTCGATATATAACATCACCGAAATAGCTGCCACTCCGTCTTCTCCAAGCAGTTGCATCAGCCGAACATTAAAAAGCACAGTAATTAATGATCGGGAAATGTTCGTGACCATCTCTGAGGCACCGTTGCTCATACTGCGTAACAGCATTGACACATCCTTCACAGGTGTTGCAAATTGAAGTCGACTGGTGTTTTTATAAAAAAAATAAAAAATAGGTATTAACCCACTAATCATAAATCCGCAAACCGTAGCAATGGCCGCACCAGGCAAGCCTATTCCCCAAACCCCAACCAGTAGCCAGTCGAGAAAAATATTAATGACACCGCTAAGAATACTGAGATAAAAGCCCATTTTGGGACGCTCTGCCGTTACAAAAAAGGACTGGAAAAAACCCTGCAGCATAAAAAAAACAGTACCTAGGGTACAGATCCGTCCATAGGTCACACTGTCGCCAATAATGCGTTCACTCGCACCCATAAGGTAGCAGAGAGGCTCCATGAAAATGAAGGCGAGCAGAGATAAAAACACTCCAATAAGAACTGTGACCAGAGTCAAAAATGAAAAATACTGATTAGCCACTTGATCACGTTTTTCCCCCATGGCTCGGGCTACCTCTGCTGTGCCCCCGGTGCCTAACATAAAGCCGAAGGAGCCAATGGTCATGATTAACGGAAACACAATGTTTACGGCCGCCAGGCCATTGCTGCCGACGTAACGTCCCACAAATAAACCATCCACAACACTGTAGATAGAAATGAATACCATCATCAGTATCGATGACATAGTAAAACGCAGGAGTTTTCTGGTTGTAAATTTTTCTGACAATTGAATATGCATAATGACCTCTTACCTTTTATTAAATACTTCTAACTTCCGTTGTTATGATTCGATCCTAACGGATCTTCCGATTCGATTAAATCCCTTGTTTCCTGTTCGAGAAATTTAAGATAGAGCCGGGACCCTTCAATTAATTGCCGACGCCCCGCCTCGCCCATTCTCAAAAACACCTGATTTTCGGCCTTAAGTACCGGTGCGATTCTTTCATTGGCAAAAGCATGGCCCTTTTCAGTCAACATCATCTGCTTACTTCGTTTGTCATTAACATCGGTTCGCCGCCTAAGATAACCCTTTGACTCAAGATGCTTCTGGGCAGTGTTGACCGTCTGTTTACTCATGCAATACTGATCACAGATATCTTTTTGGGTACACTGACCTTTTGAAGCGAAGAGATAATAAAGTACCCAATATTCGCTGGTTGGCAAACTGCTAAGCCTGGCCAGTTCATTGTATACGGCCCCAGTTTCTTTAAAAATATGATTATAGTCGGCCAATTCTTCTTCGATTAGCATTTTTTCTTCCACAGTTCCTCCATTTAGTCCGCATTCGGACTTTTTTAGTCTATCCGAAGGTTCTTCTTTTGTCAAGATAATTTCAAATTTAACCCAACCTAATCGATTAATAAATCACTTATCTACCTGTTCTAGCCGTTTATATTTTTGATCGTAATCGTTTTTGTATTGAAATCGATCATTTGGTCCTGCCGCATTTTATTGAGCTCCCTGCTCAAGGATGAACGCTGAATACCAAAACGCTGGGCTAACTCTTTTTTTGATGACGGGAGTTGAATCACCTGACTTTTTTGAATTTGAGACTCATACCGTAAAAAATCAATGATACACTGTCGGATGCTTTTCATCGAGATGGCACTAATCTTGTCAGTTAGAATCAAAGTCTTATCAGAGATAGCTTTCATCAAACCGATCATAAAAGTACGATTCATCTGGCACAGCTCCAGAATCAATTCCTTATGAAGATGGAGGATCACCACCTGAGACTGGGCCAATACCGTCATAGGATAATTATTTCGGCTGGAAAAAATCAGATTGGCACCGAGCACATCCCCGTCTTGAAAAATATTGATGGTCATTACATTCCCCTCGCAATCCAGATTTTGCACGGCCACCCGACCGCTGAGAATCAGATCCATCGTTCGACAACATTCGTTCTGAAAATGGATCACCTGATCCTTTTCATACTCTCGTTTCTCATAGTAATGTGCCCTAAAAACCTGATTCAGCTCTTCTTTTGAAAAATCCAAGAAAAGTCCATGACACGATAAAACAGCGATTAAATCCTGGTGATTCATATAAATCTCCTATATGTTACCATGGTAACTTTATATTTTACTGATCTACAGTATACTATAGAAAATTCGAATTTTGAAGCTGCGATTCGCATTATCACTTTGGAGGTTAACGTATGGATATTTTTACACTGATTTTCTGGGTAATTACCCTGGTATGGCTGGGGTTTTCACTAAAAAAAGACAAGGACAAAACCCTGAAGGCTATTAAGATGTCCGGGGGAATGATGAAAGGGATCGCCGGGGACATCCTTGGTATCTTGCTGTTCATTGGTTTGATTCTTACTTTTGTGCCGCCGGAAGCCATCAAAGGCACTATCGGCCAAGCTAACGAAGTTGTTTCTACAGTACTTTTTGCGTTTCTCGGAAGCATTACCCTGATCCCCGCCTTTGTCGCCTTTCCGCTAGTGGCCTCACTGGTGGATGCCGGTGCCAGTATCGTTCCGATTGTCGCATTTCTGACCACTCTGACAATGGTGGGAGTGGTGACCTTTCCGCTTGAAAAAAGAGAGTTCGGTCTGAAATTCACGCTGGTCCGCAACTCTCTTAGTTTTGCTTTTGCCTTGGCAATTGCTCTTGCTATGGGGGTGATTCTATGACATTTTTAAAAAGCCAACTCAAAAACAATCGTTTTTTAATAATTGTGGTCTTGGCTTATGTGGCAGTTGGCCTATTCGCCCCTAGCAAATTTCTGCCATCCCTTGACAACACCTGGTATTATGTCAAGGAAATGCTAATGATTATGCCGGTGATCCTGTTGTTAACTTCACTGATTTCGGCCTGGGTACCAAAAGAAACAATCGAAAATGCCTTTGGCAAAAACTCAGGGATAAAAGGTTCACTGTTTGCTTTTTTATTGGGTAGTTTTTCTGCCGGTCCCATTTACGCCGCCTTTCCAGTCTGTAAAATGCTGCTTAGCAAAGGAGCCAGCATTGCCAATATTGTCATAATTCTGTCCACCTGGGCAGTGATCAAAATTCCCATGCTGATTACTGAAAGCAAATTTCTCGGCCCAGAATTTATGATCGTCCGCTGGATTCTGACCACCTTGGCCATTTTTCTGATGGGCTATATCACCTCCCGGTTTGTTAAGCCCGAGGATCTTCCTGCAGACAATGAAACAGCAAGTTCTGTTGATGGCCTCGTTTTGCTGAATCCGGACTATTGTGTGGGTTGTGGCCTTTGTACCAAAATCGCACCCCGCCATTTTACAATGGTCGACAAAAAAGCGGCGATTATCAGTCAAACCCTGTCTCCCGGCGATGGCCAGGCCATCAAAGATGCTGTGGCAAAATGTCCCTCTCATATTATCCGGTTTCATCCCTGAAAAAATCCCCCTGAAGCCACTATCGGCGTCAGGGGGATTTTAATGTCTGCTGTCAATCAATACTAAAAGTTTTTAACCTGATTTTGTAATAATAAAGCTTCCGCGTTACATCCTTTTTTGAGTTTGACATCAACCTACGCTGTTTTAAGCAGTCCCTTTTCACCGCACAGCCTGGACAGCTCTTCCCCAACGATCCGGGTCATCTGATTGAGGTCGATATTTTCACCATTGAGGGCGTTATACCAGCCTCCGGTTACCGCATCGCCGACGGTTTCTTTAAGAATGCCTCCAACGCCATTATCAGTAAGTCTAGGGCCGGATATAACAGCTCCGGTTCTTGCCTGTTCTTTTTGCTTCGTAAAGTCCTTGATCCGCCCGTTTAATCGCATCCTTTTCATCGACATCGCCGGGGATACAGTAGGAAACACCCATGGATATAGTAATCTTTCCGGACTGGCCACGGCAGTCATAATCAACCGATGCAGCGGTATCGAGTAGTTTTCTGGTAAAGTCATCAATATTATCCTCTTTAAGCCCTTGACAGACCAATAGAAATTCTTCACCACCCCAGCGAAAAAGTTTGTCATTGTTACGGATACGCTGGTTAATAACTGCTGCCAACTTAATTAAAACCGCATCGCCCACATCGTGACCACACTCATCATTAACCGTTTTAAAATCATCAATATCGATCATAATAAAGGCAGGGCTTTCCCCAGAGATTTTATAGGCTCTGAATGTTTTTTCCAGGCACTCGTTTCCTGCCCGCCGGTTATAGGTGTGAGTTAGGGGATCCCGATAAACTGCGGCCTTTAGTTCCTGCTCAGAATTCTGGTAATACCAGCTTTCGATCCGGTTCATGACAATCGTTAAAATTCCGATCAGGACAAAAATAAACCCGACGAGGGCCAGCAACATCCACATAATATTTTTGTTACTTTCTTCAGTGGAGGCCGTAACATAGGTGCTGATATCATCCAGGTGCACACCCATGGCCACAATCCAATTGTAGTTTGGATACAGCCGGGCATAAGTCAGTTTCTCTGAAACCACATCCGAATTCATTTTTTTGAAAAAATAGGTATAAAAAATCTCGCCTGATGCTTTAACCCCCTCCAGCTCCTCCAGATAGGGATAATTTCCCTTAATATCAGTCATATTGGTAGATAGCAACTGTCCTTCAGTGTCTTTTAAATTGGGATGAATAAGACGGATGGCGTAGTTATCTCCACCTTCATTATTGACTACCTCATTTACCCAAAAATAAGCGTCGTTGGAATACCGGGAAGCATGAATCAAGTCCCGGATATTCTCTTCGACAATATCTTCAACCCGACTTTCACGCACCCCAAAAAATACCTGGTACTCGCCATAATCCTTTTTTACTGATGATGTCATCAGCGGTATCAATCGTTTTGTTTGTTCTGAAAAAGACAGACTTTGATCCAGATCCGAAATATTTTCAGAATAAAGGATTCTTTCAGTGGCCGAATCGGTAATCAGCACCGTTAAATAAGTCTGGCGAATAGGGTCCTCAAAATAAAGGATGGCTTGCTCCAGAAAAGCCTCAGGATTATAGCTATTATAACCATCCAGCGCGATTTCGGCCAGTTGATTGAGTCTGACAAATAAGGTTTTCTGCGTCTGGTGTTCCTGCTCAATATTTAAAATCAAATTGTCCACATTGTCTTTTAAAAAAGTCTTTTTCACCTCGATAATACTACGTTCAATATTTCTTTCATAGATACTCTCCATTTGAAAGGACAGCAGCAGAAAAGCTAGGCTACTCAGTGCCCCAAGGATTAAAATGATAACCATTAGTATCAATCGGTATTTTTTTCGCAATGGTTCCATTGGCCATCTCCCTGTTACTCGATTATGCGTCTTAACCGAAGCAGTCGATTTTTAACTCATCTTTGGTTATGTACAAAAGGCGCTTTTTGTTTATCTCGCATTACTAAATTTTATTTCATAATTATACCATCATCTTTACGAATTGGTAAGCAAATATTAGAAACCTTAATGTATCGTTTTAAGCGAACCCCGCTCTCAAAACGCTGTCGGTCGACCTTCTCGCTTGACGCCATCAAATTGTTTCGATATAATCGAAACATCCTAATATCACACTGATGGTTGCCTAAGTATCGCCGCGTCATCACTATTTCTTATGAAAGGGGGAAAAACCATGGCCTTGTTTTTCATTCTGCTACTTTGTTTAATCAGTATTGTCACCACCTTGCTGATGGTCTTCTTTTCTGGCAAAATGATTCCCTACACTGACGCCAACGGGCAGGTGCAGCCAGACAGCCTGTCAGAAAAATTCTGGATACCTATCAACGGGGTGGAAATGGGCATGATCATTAAAACCCGGGACCAAACCCGTCCGGTGCTGCTCTTTATCCATGGGGGTCCGGGGATGCCGGAATATTGGCTTAACGAAAGCCATCCGTCCCACCTTGAAGAACTGTTTACCGTGGTCTGGTGGGATCAGCGGGGCGCCGGTCTGTCTTATAGTGCTGCGATCCCTCCGGAGACCATGACCACTGAGCAGATGGTGGCCGATACTATTTCAGTCACCAAGTATCTGTGCCAGCGGTTTCAAAAGGAAAAGATCTATCTGATGGCTCATTCCTTTGGCACCTATATCGGTATTCAGGCGGCTGCCCGGGCACCAGAGCTCTATCGTGCCTATATTGGGGTGGCACAGTCGGTCAACCTGGCGTTATCGGAAGAGTTGGCTTATGAATTTATGTTGAACTTCTATGCAAATGATAAAAAAAACCGGGAGCAACTAAAAAAAGCCCCCTACGGCACCGCCGCCTACGAACGAATCCGGGATCGAGTCATGCACGAGGCCGGGATCGGTACCACCCACACGATGTACTCAGTGGTTACCGGAATTTTTCTGGCTGTGATGAAAAACCGGGAATATATGCTAAAGGAGAAGTTTCAGATCTGGCAGGGCAAAGCATTTTCTAAACGCTCGATGCTTAACGAAGAATTCCGCCAGGCCAATCTCAGTGATCTTGTTACCCGGCTGGAGATACCTGTTATCTTTTTCTCCGGGGTCTATGATTACACCGTTAACTATCACCTGTCGGAAATTTATCTGGAAGAAATCAAGGCTCCGAAAAAACATTTCTATCTTTTTGAAGACTCTGCCCACAGCCCTATTTTTGAGGAACCAGAGGCGGTTCTGGCAATTTTGAAAGATTTAATTCACTGATAAAAAAACAACCTGGACGTATTAAGCGCCCAAGTTGCTTTTTAATTTATTTAATTAATATTTATCCGCTTCATCCAGGAGTATATCAATCTGTGATGAGCTTACCGGCTTTGCTGCCGATTTTACCGCCGTTTCCATGCTGCTTAAGCTCTTTCCTTTGAGACGGAAGGCACCCACCATCTGTTTTAGGATTTCAGCCTGACCGGAAAGTTCCTCACTGGCAGCGGCGCTTTCTTCGGCAGTGGCGGAATTGGTTTGCACCACCTGTGAAACCTGTTCAATCCCTTGATTGATCTGCGCAATTTCTGAAGCCTGATCATTGGATGCCTGAGCAATATCCCCAACCAGACCGGTCACCTTTTCGATCTGATTAAGAATTTCCTTTAAGCTGTCTGCTGTCTGGTCGGCAATTTTTGAGCCCGCTTCGGTTTTCGAAATCGAGCCCTCAATCAATGTTGTTGTTTCTTTGGCGGCCTCGGCGCTTCGCGCTGCCAGGGTTCGCACTTCTTCGGCCACGACGGCAAAGCCCTTGCCATGCTGTCCAGCTCGGGCCGCTTCTACTGCGGCATTAAGGGCCAGAATATTGGTCTGGAAGGCAATGTCATCAATGACCTTGATAATTTTGGAAATATTGCTGGACGCCTCATTGATATCAATCATGGCAGTGACCATCTCGGCCATTTGGACGTTACCTACCTCGGCATTGGTTTTAACCTCAGTTGCCAATTCATTGGCATTATTGGCATTTTGAGCATTCTGCTTGGTTTCTCTGGCTACTTCTTCAATGGATGCAGTTAACTCCTGGATGGAGCTGGCCTGTTCGGTTGTTCCTTGAGATAATGCCTGGCCGCCGTCTGAAATCTGGATCGCACCGGCTTCCACCTGAGTGGCTGCTTCATTGATATCCGCCATGGTGGTACTGAGCTTGTTTGTGATCTCGTTGAGTGCCGTTTTAATGGCCTGGAAATCCCCCAGGTATTCTCCAGTAATTTCCAGATCCAGATTACCCTCACCCACTTCTTTTAGAGTGTCGGCAATTTCATCGACATAACGTTTCAAAAAGACTACCGTTTGATTCATATCGTCTTTGATTTGGGTATAATCACCGTTATAATTGCCGACCATACCCGTGTCAAGATTGCCCTGAGCCAATTCTTTGAGTGTGGCCGATGCTTCTTGCACTGGCGCGACTACAGCGTCAAGAGTGGCGTTGACGCCGTCGATAATTTTGGCAAAATCGCCCTGATGCAGACTGGCATCTGCCCGGGTATTCAGTTCTCCTTCAATTCCGGCCCGGGCCAGCATGGTGGCGTCCGCAATCAGTTTATCCACCGAGTCTTTCACGTCTGACAAACTGTTGTGGATTTCGGCAAATTGGGCACTCACTTCAGATGTATATTCATCCGCCGCTCCAATCTGCAGATCAAAGTTCAGATTTCCCTGTGATAGGCAAGTCAGATTATTGGCCAGTCTCGCTACCTCATGACTCGTGTAATTGCTTACCCGAATCATCGGAGTCAGATCTGTTATGATTTCCACAAAACCGACATTTTCACCTTTGGCATTTTTTAGATAGGCCGTATCCTGTTTATTGTTCCGTCCATACCATTCAAAGAAGCTTTCTCCAATGCCGCGATCCACAAGTTGACGGATACCACAGTTCTCGGTTTGACAGATGCTTGCCCCAGCATTGAAGCAATCCATCCCAATTGCGGCTTTCCGATCTTTAATCACTTTACTGTCAATCATCAGATCTTCGAAAGCCTTGTTCATAAATGCCCATTTCATGTCATTATCGGTAACATGCAGAGGGAATGGCACTGAGTCAATAATCGACTCATACCAGACCATCTTATCCACGACAGTATCCAGAGTGGCGTTAACGCCCTGAACGATCTCTTTAAAACCGCCTTCAAAAGCCGTTTCATCACCTCGGGTCGCCCATTGACCGGCCAGGGCTGCATGAGACAGCATGGTCGATTCACCAATCAATGCTCGGATAGTTTCCACGGTCTGTTTCAACACCGGGGTGATTTCGTCTTGGGGATCTACAACGACTAAGTCTGTTGAGACATCACCATTGGAAATCTTCCTCATTAGACTGATAATGGTATTCTGAAGATTATCAGCCATCTGATTAAGTGACTGGGTCAATTCTCCAACCTCGTCTTTAGAAACAATCGCCAGACGATCACTCAGATGTCCGGCATTGATTTCTTTGATCATCAGATTGGCTGCCATCACCGGTTTCGCAATACGTCGGGAAATAATGTAAGAGACGACAGCTCCGACAACCAGAATGACCAAAGCAAACATGATAATTGTGTTACGCAATTGCACAATCGGTGCCAGCATAGCTGTTTTGGATTCGGTAATAACCAAGGTCCAATCTGTTTCCTGAATTGGTGCCACAAAGGCCAGTTTAGTATCGCCATCATATTCATACTCAAAATCAGCAACTTCATTTGAATCGAGTGCTTTGAACATGGCGGCAAATCCCTGGGGTCCATCTTTTTCCATATTGTCAAACACGTTGGACTGATCCAGAACAAGCTGTTCACTGGGGTGGGCCATTATTGTCCCGTTGGCACTAATCACATAGCCGTATTTAATTTTCCCGTCACCGAGCGTATTGGTGATGGCGTTTAAAAAAGTAGGATCCCGCCGTCCTAAAAGGACTCCCACAACCTGATTGTCCTTTTTAATGGGTGCCACTTCAAAAACTGCGGGCTGTTTGGTCACTTGACTGATGGAAACATCTGACACGTAAGGCTTTCCCTTGAGCGCCTCCTGATACCAGATCTCATTTAGCACATCAAACTCACCACCGCCGACAATATATTTGCCATGACCATTCGTCTCTATCACAGCCATATCCTGATACCCCAATCGTTCTACATCACCAGTAATAGAAGCCACCTGGATCCCAAAATCCATGCTGGCGGTGCGTTCCCGAACAGCAATTTCGTTCAGAGTTTCCAAATTGCCTGTGATAACAGCACCAATATGTCTGGCCGATTCTTCTCCATATTCCAGCGCATCTGCTTCAGTTGCCTGATCAATAATCGCTGCGCCAGTATTGACCACTAAAATCCCCATAGTAATAATAGCTGCCGCCAAGGTTAACACTGTTAACAGGATGAGCTTTGTGGTTAAGCGCATTTTTATAACAATGTGCTCATTCTGATTGTTCACTGAATCATTTCTTTGTACTTTCATTTCTTATCTTCCTTTCAGTTTTCTCAAATAAAAATGCTCTAAATTTGGGTGTCAAAAGTAATTTTGGCCAAACTTAACGTTCATATCTTGAACAAAAATGCATATGATGATAGCAACACTTAATACCTTGACTTACCCATCTGACTGTTTATAGATTCTAGGCTTCTCTAAAAATGCTTCATTGTAACTCTGATGCGTTGAAATTTGACTAATGAATACTTCTGCCATATATGGATCAAACTGGGTGGCTGAACAACGGGCTATTTCTTCAATTGCGAGAAGCGGCGGAATACATTTGTGATAAGAACGAGTACAAGTCATGGCATCGAATGCATCAACAATGGAAATCAATCGGGCTGAATAATGGATTTTCGACCCTTTTATCCCTTTTGGATAACCACTTCCATCCCATCGTTCATGATGCTGCTCTGCGATTGGAATAAAACGTGCAAACTGCTTTGAAAAAGACAGTAATTTCCCACCGGAAAGTGCATGTGCTTGAATCGTCTTCCATTCTTGAGGACTTAAACGATCCTTTTTGTAAAGAACAAGCTCATCGATTATTAATTTCCCAACATCGTGTACAAAACCACCGATTTCAATATCCTTAATCGCCTCTTGCGTACAAGCCAACGCTTTTGCCAATTCACGGGCATGTATGCTAACACGTTTGGCATGTTTTAATTCGCGGTATAATTTTCGGTCTGTCAGTTTAATTTCTGGTAACCTTAGTCTGTTAAAATCAAGCTCCATACAAATTGGGATTAATTGATCAAGAATGCTCATTGCTGCCTTAAAATTACTCGTATTTAAACAATCGCTAAGATGAATAATTTTCTTGACTAATTTTTGATGATCATCAAATTCATTTCTTCCTGAATGTTCGCAATTCATATCTTCTCCACAGCAAGACAGTTCGATACATTAGAGTGTTAAACGCAGCATACTTCTTGCTTTTCCCTCATACAATTATTTTTTCTCAATAAACATTACCCAATGTGCATCATATTACAATTATAATGCTACTTTACGTAGCAAGTCAATGGTATTTTGCATAATTATGCTACGTTATGATGCACGCATTGTTTGCAACTTAACGAACCGATATAATGGCATCAGAGAGGTGAAAAAATGATTGGCACAAGACTAAAGAAACTAAGAAAAGATAAAAATTTAACTCAAGCTGAATTGTCGCTTCGATTGTCAATTTCAAGATCGTCACTTTCACTATATGAAATTAATAAGCGCGAGCCAGACTGTGAAACGATCAACAAAATCGCTGATTTTTTTGAAGTCTCTTTAGACTATCTTTACGGAAGATCAAGTGATTCTTTTAATTCGAAAAAAAGGTTTATGAACATCTCAGCTTCTCTGACAGAAAAAGAAAAGAAATTGCTTGAGATCTTTAACAAAATAAAAGATGAAACATTGCAAGATAAAATCATCACAAAACTTGAAGGCTATGTCGATGGTTTGATTGACATGAATGATGGCGAAGAAACGGGATAGGTAGACTCTATCTATTGCCAAAAATTAAATAATTTGCCAACTTGATCGCTCCGTTTATGAACGATGATTTAATCATTTTAAATCTTTTGCTTTTATTGATAAGAGGAAAGAATATGAAGGGGGTGAAAAGTAACGTGCATAAACTGCACGACAAAAAAAGCAGCTGTTTTGAATTTATCTGGTCGCTTGCGAATGGGTGTCAAGATAGTTCAGAATGGCTGCATAAAAATGGTTAAAGTCCGCTTTAAACGTGATAAGATCCTGTTGTAAGATGGCATTCATTCCCGATTTAAATAGCTCTGCTTCCATTTTGCAAACCTGCTGATAAAGATTAGTCGCATCGATATTGCCCAAGACGCCCCTATTGGTATGTAGCTTTTGTTTGAGAAGCGCTTCATTTCGTGTTTCCAGGGCCGTTTCCATCTCATCAGCCATACCCGAATGGATTTCGGCAAACACCGTCAGCAAGGTTAAAATCAGATCCTGGTTATCCCCCAATCGGTTTGTGAGCATTTCCCAGTCGATTTCTAAAATCTTAGTTGCTTCAGCTCTGATTGCGTCAGATTTTTCTTCCTTCGTCACTGGTGGCTCACTCGCTTCTATTGCGGCATCTGACACCCCATCTTTTGATTTCGGTTTGACATATTTCAAAATGACATGACACAATGCCTGGGGATCAATGGGTTTTGAAATATGGTCGTTCATGCCGCTTTTTAGACATTCATCGCGTTCGGAAGACATGGTTCTGGCGGTCATAGCCAAAATGGGAATGTTCGCATTAAGAACCCTGATTTTACGGGTTGCCTCGAACCCATCCATCACTGGCATCTGAATATCCATTAGGATGAGATCGTAGTAATCCTTGTAATTGGCATTTATAATCCGATTTAAGGCTACTTCCCCATTTTCTACAGAGTCCACCAGAGCGCCTTCCTGTTTCAGAAATTCTTCGGCAATCTGACGATTCACAGGATTATCTTCTGCTACTAGAATCTTAAGCCCCGCAAGACATACCGATTTTTTTTTGTCCCGATTCGATGAGGTTTCGCTTCCACTAACTTGTTGTACCGATTTCGTCAGCCAGATCGTAAAACTAAAGGTGCTACCAACCCCTAGATCACTTTCTGCCCAAAGCTTACCACCCATCATTTCAATCAGATTACGGCTGATGCTTAAACCCAAGCCAGTACCACCGTAGTGACGGGTGGTGGAATTATCATTTTGGGTGAAGGGCTCAAACAATTGCTCCAGATTTTTCTGAGCAATCCCAATCCCCGTATCGCGGACTGAAAACTTAAGTTGCTGCATATTTCCCCGGTGTTCTTCTTGACTGATTGCTACTTCAATCTCTCCAGAGCTGGTAAACTTCACAGCATTTCCCACTAAATTAGTGAGCACTTGGCCTAATCGCAGTGGGTCGCCTCGAAACCACTGTGGTAAATGTGGCGGCAAATTAATTAAGAGCTCAATCTTCCTTTCGGATATTTTTTCAGTAAATAACAAGATGGTATCATTAATTACCTTTTTTAGATTAAAATCAATGATTTCCATTTCCAACTTGCCGGATTCAATTTTAGAAAAATCCAAAATATCGTTAATAATCCCCAATAACGAGGTGGCCGCACTATGAATTTTGTTGATATAATCTTCCTGCTTAACATCAAGATCAGTCTGTTTGACCAGGTGGGACATCCCTAAAATCGCGTTCATCGGGGTTCTGATTTCGTGACTCATGTTGGCCAGAAATAGCGATTTTGCCTCAGTGGCGGCATTGGCATTTTTAAGTGCTACTTTGAGTTCTCTTTCTTTTTCTTTGATCTCAGAGATATCCGTAAAAACGCCGAGAAAACCACCCACCGAGCCGTCTGCCAGATAATAGACGTTGAGACTGAATAACGACACCTCTCGTCCACCGCTACTTAAAACTGACGACTGGCGCACAGAAGGCTTTCTGGTTGACAGTGCTTCTTCCTTCATTTTACAGTACTCCCGATAATCAGCTTTAGACATATGGGGAAATTCTGAAAAATCTCGGTTTAAATAGTCTTCGACTTCTGGGCCATAGTGGCGGGAAAGCTTGTTGTTGACTCCCAGCAGCTGATCATCCCGGGATACATAGAATATACCACCGGGCATAGCATCTAGTAATTGGTTTGTAAAATAATGCTGGTCTTTCAATTTTTTATTACTGGCTATTTCCTTTTCTAGTACAATTTTGGTCATCTCAATCTGTCGGGTGTATAAGCAGCTGACCATATAGAAGGCAATCGCTAAAAAATAGATTAAAATATCAATATCAAAACCAATAATATACCAGGCAAATAGCGGATATACCAGAAAGTAGAGACCATTCTTCCAGGTAGCCGTTTTCTTTTTTTCTTTTCTGGCGGTCAATTGGGTGACCGAATTATGATCAAAATAAACGCCCCCAATGGCAATCATAAGCACACCTGTCTGATAGGCCAGTTCGATTAAATCACCCTGATAAATCATATTGGAATAGATGGCACTGATTAAATCTGTCCAACTAACAATGGCAAAACCAATCAGGCTTATTTTATGACCAATGGTAATGGCCCGTTCTTTAAAATAAAGCCAGTTTAAAAGCAAAAATCCCTGAACAAAAAGGCTGAGTCCTAAATAAAAAAAAGAGAAAATCGTCGCCAGATCTCCAGAAATCATCAGCGACCAAGGTAGACCAGGCTCGGGTTTAAAAAATACCAACCAGAAGCTAATTCCCATACAGACAACGACCGTCATTAAATCGGCGATGACCTGAAATTGGCTGGTTTTCTTTGTCACAAAACCATAAAGTCCGGCAATGGTGGCTAGAATCAAAATACGACTGATGGCAAAAAATACGACTTCAAGGCTAAACAAAGCGATTTGTTGATAGTTTCCCATGAAAACAGCCATTTCCCCCATCATGGCAAAAACATCAGCTAAGAACCAGGCTAAAAAACCATAAGAAACAATTTTTTTCACTGATTGGTTAACTTCAATCAGCGGTGCAAAAAAACGCATCGATAACCAGGCAAAAAGGGCCGCCCCAGGCTTTAGCAGTATCACCAGAGCATGGTTCCCCAGCGGAAAGGTCAGCAGATAGACCACGGCATAAATGATGATCAGACTGATAAATATTTTTTTATATTTTTCTTGCATCTTTCTTCCCCCTATTCTGCAATGATCGCTACTTTTTCTTTTATTATATCATCATAATTCACTATGTGATAGTATGAAATGACCTTTCAAGCAGACGACAGCATTTTCTTTTCGCAATTTCCGCTATAAATAAAAAGACTGCAAAAGATTATCCTTTGCAGTCCTTAGTAAAATCACATAATCGCGTGTCAGGTGAGTTTAATAATTCTTATCAGCATAGCCAACCCAGCCGCCTTCTTTAACCAGGGTTTTGTCAAATTCGCCAACCTTGAAATCAATGGTTTCGGATTTGCCATCAGCTTGAATGACAATCTGGTTACTATCTACATCGACTGCCATGGTCACTTCTTTGCCGGCATAGTTTAAAAACAAATTGTCGATGGTTTCCTTGGGCAGTTCAATAGCGAACATCCCGCAGTTGTACATATTCTGCCTAAATATTCGGGCAAAGCTTTCGGCAATCACCACGTTGATGCCATTGACTTCCAGGGCCCAGGGTGCATGTTCGCGCGACGAACCACAACCAAAGTTTTCGCGGGTCACAATCACTGCCTTATCCTGGGTGTCAGCCCGGGCAAAGCCTGGCAGCACCAGATCCTCTAACAGATTCGGTTTTAGAGCCTCTTTGGTAATTTCAGTCAGGTATTTAGCCGGGATAATCTCATCGGTGTTAATATCGCTGCGATCTAAAAATAATACGTTTCCTTTAAATGTCTTCATGTCGTTCCCCCTTTCTAAGCCTTGAATAATAAAGAATTTACAATCGTTCCGGCAAGAGCTGCCGCCGCCGCGGATGCTGGGCTCATCAAATGAACCATCCCGCCCTTACCCATTCGGCCATTAAAATTACGGTTGGTGGTGGAAGCACAGACTTCACCTTCAGCCAGCACCCCGTTGCTCATGCCCAGACAAGCACCACAGGTGGGATTGGTAACACAGAAACCGGCATCCTGGAAAATTTCGATGATGCCTTCTTTTAATGCCATCGAATAAATAGCTGGAGTAGCCGGACTGACAATGGCACGGACGTTATCGCTGATTTTTTTGCCTCTTAGAACCTCAGCAGCGATGCGCAGATCTTCAATCCGGCCATTGGTGCAACTGCCGATGTAGATCTGATCGACTTTGGTGCCGGACACCTCGGCCACAGTACGGACTTGATCCGGCTTGAAACCAACGGTAACCATCGGTTGCAGTTCCGAAACATTGTATTCCAGCACCCGTTCGTACTCGGCATCAACATCGGAAACCCATTTGGAATAATCAGCCAGGGCGTCTGCTTTGGTGGCAAATTCGTCCTGAATGAAATCCCAGAGATAATCGACTGTCGTCATATCCGGATAGCAGATCCCGCAGGTGCCACCAGCTTCGATGGCCATATTGCAAAGGGTCATTCGTGATTCCATCGACATCGCATCTACCACTGGACCAGTAAATTCAATGACCATATTAGTAGCGCCGTTAACAGTCAGTTCTTTGATGATAAAAAGGATCAGATCCTTGGCGTAAACGCCGGGTTTTAATGTACCCGTGAGGACAATTTTAATGGTTTTAGGAAAATGGAAGGCACAGACTCCTTTTAAGATCCCAACTTCCAGATCAGTCGTACCAATCCCAGCAGCAAAGGCCCCAAAGGCTCCATGGGTACAGGTATGGGAGTCTCCCATGATGATCGTATAACCTGGCCGGACAAATCCCTTTTCCGGGAAGATCGCATGACAAACGCCATTTTTGCCGATATCGAAAAAGTCTTTAATCTCATGTCGTCTGGCCCAGTCCCTAAGGATCTTTCCCTGTGCCGCGGTTTTTGAATCTTTGGCTGGGGTTACATGATCAATGACGGCCTTGATCTTGGTGGGGTCAAAAACCCGCTCCATCCCTCGAGCCATGAGATCGGTGATGGCAATTGGAGTAGTGATTTCGTGACAGAAAACCCGGTCCAGTTTTAATACATGTGTATCTGGAAACGGCTCATCTACCCGATGTGCATCAAATATTTTTTCTGCTATTGTCTTACCCATTTTAATCTCCTTCTTATGAAAGCTTTCTTAATTTCAATATGAATACTATCTATTATGACACAAAGCTGTAAATAGATCAATAAACCTGAAAAAAATCAATCTTGATCGTTGAGAAATTCGAATTAAAATGAAATCTTTTTTAATTTATCGCTTGACTCTAACCTAAGGTCATAGCTTATGATAGAATCAGGTAAGGCAAAGCCAAACCAAAAACATTCAGCAAGGAGACGAAAATGAAAATGACGGTTAAGGAAGTGGCAACGCTTACCGGAGTCAGTGTGCGCACCCTTCACTACTACCATCGTGAGGGAATTCTGATTCCCAGTGAGATCACACAAAATAAGTATCGATACTACGACGCAACCAATTTATCGCAGCTCCAGAATATCCTGTTCTTACGGGAGCTGGATTTTTCAATTCAGGAAATCAAAGGAATTCTGGCCAATCCCGATTATGATGAAATGGATGCTTTTAAAAAACAGCGCCACTTACTGATGCTTAAACGACGCCGTCTGGACAAACTGATTGCCTTGCTGGAGCAAAAATTAGAAGGAGCAAAAAACATGAATTTTAAACCATTTGATATGACCGAAATTGACGCGAACAAGAAGCAATATGAAACCGAGGTTAAACAGCGTTGGGGCAAAACTGGCGCCTACAGCCAAAGTCAGAAAAGAACCAAAAACTATACCCCTGAAAACTGGGAAGCAATCCACAACGAAGCAGAAGCCATTTATGCCGGTTTTGTCGCAAATATGGACAGGAAATCCTCAGACCCGGCGGTTCAGGATCTGGTCGCCCAGTGGCAGGCCCACATCTCCCGGCACTACTACGACTGTACTAAAGAAATTCTATCCGGACTGGGGCTGATGTACATTCATGACGACCGGTTCAAGAAAAACATTGACACCCATGCTGAGGGCTTGGCCCAGTTTATGAGCGATGCCATTGGAATTTACACTGATTAATAGGGATTAGACCCCTAATATAATGTTTTTACACTTATTTTATAGAACTATTTTGGGATTTTTCAACAATTTTTCCCGAGATGGTTCTTTTTATTTTTGCCAACTTCATTCCAATAATCGCTCCAGCCAATTATTTTTGCATTCTCAATGCTACTTATCCTCAAAATTTAACAACCACCACGAAATCTTCATAAAATCGTAAGCATCTGTTAACATAAAATTCACATTCATCTGTTATTATTAATTTATTCAATCGATTCCCTATCAATGAGAGACGATTGACCCCAATATAAATAATTAGTCCTTTAGTCAGTCACCTGAACTTTGCCGGAAATGAAAATCTAAAATAATAGCCAAACCGATTTGGCGGATTTAAAAAATAAAGGAGACTACAAATGAATCAGTTAATTTCAAACAACTTATTTTCTCTATCTGAACTTGAAAAAAAAGTGATTAATCTTAATCACTCACAGATTAAGCAACTCTTTGAACAACCGCAAAAAACCTGCATGAAATTCTTAAAAAGCCTCTGGACAGAAGTCGATATTGAAAGTCACTGTAAACTGACAACTATTGATTTTGATACGGTCAAACGAACCGAGGATATTTTGATTCCCGAAACCAATGACGCTCAATGTCATGAATGCCTCAAGGCCAGTAAACATAAACTCTCTGCATTTGAGCAACTATCTCTTTTTAACTACAACCTAGCCATGAATGACTTTGGCGATGGTAAAATTAAAGAATCATTTTCCAGTTACGACCACTATTTATAGCTTTTTCTTAGATCACTATTTAAAGCCTTCTCTTTCTTGTTGCATTAAGTAGAAGTATCAACAATTCACTCAATATTCCACGTAAAAGCCCCCCATTTTGTAATAATGGGAGGCTTTAATTGGTTATCTTTTAAGAAAACCGTTCTATTCTTAATGATTCATACACCTTTTACCACTTCTGGTGCACTCGGTTTAAGTGGATTTATAAACAGATATAGAACACAGAAGATGCCCAGAACAACCGTCCCCACCATGATCGGAGCTGTTACAGCGTCCCCAGTGATGGCTGCAATGGCGCCGATCCAGTAGGTTGATAAAAATCCAAACAAATTCATACTAGCCATAATCATTGATACACTTAAAGCCATTTGAGACGGTTTAACTGTCATCGAAATAATCATCATGTTGGCCGGTATCAGTGTCGACATGGCGATCCCTTCAAGAAAGACACCAAGTGTCAAAATAAATATATTTGAGGCAAATACGACCATAGCCAATCCGACAAAACCGAAGGCATAGCCCACCGCCAGAATAAAGCGGCCGGAAACCTTAAATACTTTTCCAAAAATCGAGCCAGCGATCATCCCACCAATGGTCAAAAGTGCTAGGACAATCCCTGCAGTTGCCGTGTCTCCTAATCCCCGTTCAACAATCAGCGTGGACATATTAACCAACATGGGATAAATTGACAAAATGTAAAGGCCAAATACCAGTACGATAATAAACAGTTTAACCGGCAGTTTTTCTTTGGGAGCCGCCTGACTTTCAGCTGTAACTGGAATTGATGGTGGCTCTGGCAGGAAAAAGATTACAATAATCAGTGAAACAATACCCAGTGCATGCGGTAAAAAACTATAGTTCCAGCCGATCCCAGCAAAATAACCGTCCAAGAATTGGAGTACCATTCCGCCAATGTTCATAGAGAGTGTAACCATTCCTGTCATCGTTGCGACTTTGTCGCCTTCGTATACCCCCATAACCAATGAATTAGCCAAAGGCACCACCATTCCAAGACCTATCCCGAAGATGGCACGTTCTAGCAATATTACAGTAAAGTCAGTTGCAAAAAAGGGGGCTACACCGCCGAGTACAAAAAGCGACATCCCAAAAACTGCCAAAGTCCGGTATTTTACTTTGCTACCGGCTACGGATCCGGCAATCAGGGTAGCTGGAATAACAGTTAATGAGGGTAAGGTGGATACCAGCAGAAGCGTGGTAATGGGTAAATCCGAAAACTGCACAAAAATTGCATTAAGGGCAGGGGCAATGGTGCCGACACCCATTCCAAAAAATGCCATGGCCAAAATTGCAAAGGTTGAGATGGGTTTTACTGTTTGATTCATTTTTTCCTCCTCTTAAATGAACTCAATATTCTTACGAAAAATGACTAATAAAGCAATTCCTCACCATTTCCTCCATTCCTTTTGTTGTCACCGTTTAAACGCATAATAGCAACATATTTCCCATTTTAACGAGGATACTTTTCGACTAATTCTCCCGGTTTAAATATTTTAACCGGTTCAGTATTTGTATTGTAATCGGTTTTTACGAATTGTCAACATATTTTAAATTAATTTAATTTGAACCGGTTCATTAAATTATACTTGCATCCATCAACTAAAAACGTTAAAATTAAATAATAGCTTTAAATAACAACATGAGAGAGATGACCATGAATAACCAGAAAGAACAAATTCTCCAGGTGGCCAGCAAATTATTTTATGAGCAGGGTTATAAAAAAACCTACCTGGATCAAATTGCCGAGATCTGTGAAATTACCAAACCTTTAATTTCTTATTACTTTAAATCAAAATCCAGCTTAGCCCGGGCAGTCAGTGATACTTTCCTGTTTGAACTAAAAAATAAAATCGCTTTTAAACTATATACCGATTATTTCAAAGGACGAAAGGCTGATCTTCAAGTCAGTACCGCGGTAGAAATTCGGCTCTATAACCTGATGTTTCTCACCGATCCTAATGCTATGCGGTTTTTGAAAGAACTAGCTGACGACAAATATGAAGATCTGTTTAGTCAAGATAGCATCCGACTCTACAAAATTCATGATCGCCGTTATCATCTGGATATTCATGATGATACCGATGAGCTGGCAATGATTGCCAATGCCGCCCGAGGCGCCTCCTTTTCGGTTTTATGGGCCTACGATCGTGGTGAATTTAATTGCACTCAGGAAGATTGTCTGGATTATATCGCCCGACTCAACTTCATACTGATGCATATTGATAAAGCTCGGATTGATGCCATTCTGGCAGAAAGTAAAGAAGTCATCAGACAGGTTCCCTTTTCCTTCAAGCCTTATTTCCAAATTGAGTAACACTTTGTCATAACCACAAAAAACTCCCGGATTCACAATCGAATCCGAGAGTTTTTTACGTTCAAGTGAGTTAAATTAGCTGTTTCCGATCCAGTATGGCATTACCAATAAATGACATCACCCCTACACAAGCGAGCCCGACGGCCGCCAACAAAAATTTAATTTCAATGTTGCCACCAGCAAAATTAGCGACCCCATTAGAAACGATGGGTGAGACAAAGATCCCCACACTAGTCGAAGCCGTGACAATCGCAATCGCTAATGAACTAATAGAAGGATGTACCGCATTGGCTGCAGCAAAGGTTCCCGCCGGGTTGATGGTCGCCAGACAAAAACCACAGCACATGGCTCCAATAAACAGTGATGGCAGATTGCCCAGGACAAAGATCAGTAACATCCCCGTTCCACCGACGAGTAAGGATACCGGAATCACCAACTTTTTTAAAACCCGCTGCATCCGTCCAAAAAATATACCAGTAAGCATTCCCGATGCCGACATCGCGGTGTTGATGAGTCCACTGGTAGAGGCATCTCCCAAACCCTTACCAGCGACATAGAGGGCAATATTTGTTTGAAAGACAAACAGAAAGACTCCAAACAAAAACATGGTCAAGGCTGTGAAATAAACTCGGGCATTAAGCTTGGCACTTTTTTGGATGTGTTTTTCTTCGACATGAGCTGGCGGATTATCTTTAGGCAGATTTTTCATGACAATAACAATTACCGGAATAAAAATCAGATAAACCAGATAGGACATTTGCCAGGAAACCCCAGCCAGCATCCCGGAGCTAAATAGAAGTACCATGCTACCGCCATTGACAAAGGCTGACTGAAGACCCATCAGAGCACCACTTTCCTCCGCCACAAAGTATTCCGCTATTAATGCCATCGACATGGTGGAATTCATCCCCTGAGCAACCCCCAACAGCAAACTGCAGCCCAGCAGCACATAAATATTGGTTGAACCAAAAAACAGGGCGATCATCCCCCCGGCCAGGCCGCAGACCAGACCAAAAATCACCAGGCTTTTCTTTGGCAGACGCAGCGATAAGGGCCCTGATGCAAAGGCAAACACCAGCCCCATCAATGCTGGAATGGTTAAAACCATCGAAATCAGCGACGGGTCCACTCCCACAAAATAAGCCTGAATATCAGCCAGAATTGCTGAAGCGGTCATCGATATCATCAATAATGATGATATCGACAGAATTGCAAGTTTAATTTTTCTCTTTTCCAAAACTTCCTCCCAATAATAATAACGTTTCTTCACCCGATAATTTTATTTATCACATTTATTTTACCGGTTAAATTTAGTGTATTATATTACATCATGATTTTTCTGTCAACGTATTCAGTGTTAACAAGAGTCTACTTATGGCTCAAACCTTGAATTTTTCCAGAACTACGCAATATTTGTTTGTCACCTAGCCAATTGTCACTCACAGATTAATACCCTGGAAGAAGAGCTAAAGCTGTCTGTCCAAAGCAATAGTAGATCTGATTCCAGTTGATTGTCTTTTTATAACGACATGAAAGAAATCCTTACCAAAACAAATATTGCGATAACGAAAGCCGGTCACTATGCCCATATTTTTTAATCAGACTGGTTATTTGTGACAAAATAATGCTGGTTTTTCTTTCTTTTAGCTTCAGCGCATGAAGAAAGCCTAAAAAGCCGTATTCAACAAAATGCTGGTTGAATACGGCTTCGTTTTACCTAATTTTATTTTTCAATGCTCATAATTCGTTGTATTTACTTATTTCGGTCGTTAAGTTGCTTTCTGATTCATGTGATTCATTTTCATCGTTTAGATTGTTAAAAAACTCATTCCAACCAATCCATTGAGCGCTTAACGGCTTTATCCCAGAACGCACATAGTTCCTGACGCTTTTCTTCACCAATTTGTGGTTCGAATCGTTTTTCAATTTTCCAGAACTCGCTTATTTCTTCAAAACTATCCCAATAGCCGACTGCTAAACCAGCAGCATAAACTGCCCCCAGGGTAGTGGTTTCGGTAATGATTGGCCGCTCAACAGGAATTCCTAAGATATCGGCTTGAAACTGAAGTAAAAAGTCACTTTTTGCGCCACCGCCGTCAGCCCTGAGTTTTGTTAGTTTAAAGCCGGATTTTTTCTCCATCACATTAAAAGCATCCTTCACCTGGAACGCCATCGATTCCAAAGCCGCCCGGGCAATGTGATGCTTGGTGGTGCCTCTGGAAATACCAATAATGGTACCTCTGGCATAGGAATCAAAATAGGGTGCCCCTAACCCCACAAACGCCGGTACAAAATAAACCCCTAAACTGTCTTCCACTTGAAGCGCCAGTTCTTCCGCTTCTTTTGCGTCATTGATTATGCCCAGACCATCCCGCAGCCATTGGATCACCGCACCTGAAACATCTGCCATTCCTTCCAAGCCATAATCCGTTCTTCCTTTAGCACTCCATAAAACCGGTGAGAAAAGACCGTCGGAAGGGGGCACATAGGTATCTCCGGTATTCATTACCATAAAAGACCCGGTGCCATAGGTATTCTTTGCCATGCCTTTTTCCAGACATCCCTGACCAAAGGCAGCCGACTGTTGATCACCTAAAATCCCGGCGACCGGAATTTCGGCCCCAAAGAAAACAGTGGGGTCGGTCAGCCCGTACACCTCACTGGAGGTTCTTAGTTCTGGCAATATTTCTTTGGGTATCTGCAATTCATTGAGAATCCATTCGTCATAGTCAAGGTTTCTGGCATTTTGTAGCAGAGTAACTGATGCATTAGAATAATCCGTTACATGAGCACGGCCTGCGGTAAGCTTCCAGACCAGCCATGTGTCAATGGTTCCATAAAGCAATTCGCCCTTTTCGACTCCGGCCTTAACCTTGGGCTCATTGTCTAGAAGCCATCTGATTTTAGTTGCTGCATCATTAGGAACAATGATCATCCCGGTTCGATCCACAATCCCGGCTCCATCTTTGGCTTCTAATGCTTCACAAATAGCCAAGCTCCGTCGATCCTGCCAGACAATCGCCCGACAAACTGGCTGACCTGTATTTTTATCCCAAAACACGGTCGTTTCGCGCTGATTGGTAATACCGATGGCTTCAAGGTCTTTTGGCTTGATATTCCCATTTTTTAGTGCCTCAGCTACCATTTTCAAGGTAACCTCCCAAATTTCATTGGCGTCGTGCTCAACCCAGCCGGATTGAGGAAAATGCTGGGTAAATTCTGAATAAGCCTGTGAAATAATATTAACTGTCTGATCAAAGATCATCACCTTTATACCAGTTGTTCCTTCGTCAATCCCTAAAATATATTTCATCTGATCCTCCTTTATTTTTTGTAGACAACGTTCCCTCTAAAAATTGTCATCTCAACACCAATATCTTTGATGGTTTCGGGTGAATCCTCCAGCGGATTTCGATTCAAAACGGTGACATCCCCACTTTTTCCGGGGCTTAAGCTACCGCGTATTTTTTCCTCTTTTGCGGTAAATGCACCATCAATGGTGAATAACCGGATTGCTTCAAAGGGAGTGATGGCATTCTGGCGATATGGTGGATTCACCGCCGCATGGATCCCCATAAGCGGATTAATTGGCGTCACATTTGAGTCCGATCCACCATTAACAGTGATGCCAGCAGTAATAAAATCGCGAATCGGGTAGGCCCGTTGGTTTCGTTCTGGTCCTACCCGATTTTCATAAACACTACCCGGTCCTCCGCGCAAATAGGTAAAGGCTGGCTGAGTAGAGATCACCACACCGAGAGCAGCCGCCCGGTTAATGTCTTGTTCATCAGGAAACCCAAAATGTTCAATCCGAAAGCGATGATCAGTGACCGGGTAGTTAAGCAGCGCCTGTTCCAGACAATTTAAAACCTGGGCAATCGCCCGTTGACCAATGGCATGAAAACCCGTTTGCAAGCCAGCTCGATGAGCTGATTCAATATAGTTGATAATCCACCCATCGGAGTAATAGAGTTCACCCAGGATACTAGGATCGTCAGCATAGGGTTCATTAAAAGCAGCCGTTCGTGAACCGATAGAACCATCCAAAAGAATATCGGTACCGATTATTTTCAAGTTTTTTTCCACCACATTTTCCACCGCAGTGGTGCACCAGTGGAGTACCACATGAATCGGCAAGTTTTTTATTATTTCTAAAAATACTGGAATATCCTCATCTGACGACAAATCCCCACCTTCCATTGCATGAATCGTGGTTACACCCTTTTCCACCGCCATTTTTGCAGTATGACGAATGGCCTCTTCCCGCTGTTCCCAGGTTAACTTATCAAAAAAATATTTTCGGGCATGGGCATTGGCCAACGCATGAAGTCTTCCCGTCAGGTTCCCATTATTATCCCTGCTCAGCCCTTCTTCATTTCCAGTAAACGCCATGATTTCCATGGCCAGGGTATTCACTTGGGTATAATGTAATCCCCGATCAATGAGATACACAGGCCGTTCACCAAAAAATACATCCAGTTCCTTAGCATTCGGTGGCCTTTTCTCAATCAACCGGGATTCATCCAGTCCGTAGCCAAATACCCAATTTTCTTTCTTGGCTGATTTTTTCAGTTTTGTTATCACTTCATTAATGGATTGACAGTCAAACAAATTGATGCCTAAAGCTGACAAGCCGGTGCTCATCATGTGAACATGACAATCATGAAGACCGGGCAAAAATGTTTTTCCCTCCAGATCAATCATCTCCGCTTTTTCCTGGACGGCCAGTTTTTTTATTTCTTGACTACTTCCGATTTTTGTAATTATTCCATCGCTGATATAAATACCCTGGCATAGAGGTTGCTCTTTATCCATGGTGATACCAACTCCGTTAATGAGGGCAAGTTTATTTTCCATTGCCGACTCCTTCCTCATTCTGTTCAATATGGTTTTAACTATCACAGGCGACACGAGGTCGCCTGTTTTGTTATCTATTCGAGTATCTTTTTAACTTCAGTAGCGACAGCTTTTCCCAATGTCGAGTGGCCACTTGCATCCAGATGCAAACCATCAATAGCGCTGACTTTGGCAACTGTTCCAGCATTAAAGAAGGCTACTCCCCGACTTTCTGCCACACCTTTATAAAATTGTGCCATTTGAACCGATTTTTCTCGGTTTCCTTCAAACATATACTTAAAAAGACCATCTTCGATCGGGCCCAGTGGTGGTGGTGCAATGAATAACACCTTTGGCCCCTTGGCACCGAACGCGCCGATCTGTGCCAAGGTTTTATCCAGAATAATGCTGGCGCCATTGGCAATATCCTGGGCAGTAACGGTATAACGACATTTTAAATCATTGGTACCAATCATAATAATGACTAAATCCAGCGGAGCATGGGAATCCAGCAACGGAATAATATGGTGCTTTCCACAACGATATTCTTCAATGGGATCATCCCAAACCGTGGTCCGACCATTTAAACCTTCCGGGATCACTTTATAGTCATTGCCCAACTCTGCCTGCAATACTCCTGCCCACCGAACTTCATCTGGCCACCGCTTGATCACTGAAACCAGGTCATTGGATGGATCCCACCCCCAGGTGTTTGAGTCACCAAAAATCATCATATTTTTCATTCGTTTTTCCTCCATTTATATAAATTTTTGATACCAATTATAATGGCTTCAGCATTCCAGATTCCAGAGTTCCCAATTACTGGTAGCTACCGCCGCAATCCCTGTTTTGATGGCAGCGCTAATCTGCTCACAAGTTGTCATTAATCCCCCTAAAATAATTGGTGCTTGGGTTTCTTTTTTTATGTCACCAATAATTCTTTCCGGAATAGTTCCCGGCATTAGAATGACCACATCGGGTTCATGTTCTTTGATGCTCACAAGGCCAGTTCGACACGCATTTGAATCGATCACAAAAAATCCAAACGCTGAAATCAATCCTGTTTCTTTGATATACTTCACACAGGGGGATTTCATCGTAATGACACAATCCACACCACAGTTAGCCATATACTGAATACCCATTTTATCTCGGGCAATTCCTCTGATTGAATCCTGATGGACCATCACTTTTTTTCCGGAGCGATGGATATGACTAACTAATTGGGGCAAAGTATTGACATCTCCCAATTTGAGCATAATCCAATCAGCGTCGGTTTTTTCCATGGCATAGAGTAACTCTTTCCGTTGATGTACAGAAGGAATGACCGATTTAAACCGTAATGTCTCAGACTTATTTGTGACCATAAATTTCACCTGTTTCTTTCATTAAAGACTCTCTTTTTTCTTTGCTAAGCATGAAAAAAGTCCGCATCATACAAAGGACACAATCCAGTCAATCCTGTTTGCTTCATCCTCAGTATCATACGGACATCTCTTAAACTCTTGTCCAACACTATTCTATTGTAATGGTTTTCTTTTTAAATTTTATAACTTTTTTACCACGGTGTCAATAGCTAGTATGTTAAAAAATAAATAGCGATGATGGGCTCTGGCGATCATCCGCAAATTCTAAAAAAGCCGCAGCAACCTTTTGGGGCTGCTACGGCTTTTGATCGTTTGACAATAATTTTCTGGACTTATTCGAAATGGACTCGGGTTACATCAAACCGGTCTTTCTGATCAGCTTCTGCAACCGGGTAACCAATTGGAATAATGGCGTAGGGTGTCAGATGATCCGGTACCTTTAACACGTTTCGGACATTTTCCATCCGGTCTGCCAACGGCGCAATACCAATCCAAACAGCACCCAGACCCAGTTCGGTGACTTCCAAAAGTATATTCTGGGTACAAGCAGCCATATCAATGTCGGCAAATTCCGGCATCATCATTTCTTTACGGTAAACTGGTACAATCGCCATGGCGGCATCCTTGATGCATCCACCATAGGGACTACAATCAGCCAGCGCCGCCATGGTTTCTTTCTTTTTAACCACATAAAACTCCCAGGGCTGTTGATTGGCAGCTGATGGGGCGGCCATCGCGGCTCTTAGAATCGCATCAATTTTTTCCCCTTCCACTTCTTTGTTTTCATACTTTCTAACACTAGTTCGACTAAAAATTGCACTCATTTTTTTCCTCCAATAATTTTATAATCGTAATTTTGTGATTGCATATGTCTTACTTCTATTCATGTTATCATTTTACCAATGATTTTCAAAAATACAAGTATACACGTATTAGTCACTTACTACCCAAAATGATAGTAAGTATCCATTATAATTTAAAAGGAATCCCTAATGACCGAAAAAAAACATTTCTGAACCAATTTATAAAAATAATGACAACTGCCGATCCAGATAGGATACCTGTTTGGCTTCTTTGATAACATCTTCTGACATGGCGTTGCCAATTAAAAAAGGCGAACTTGGATCGTGGTTTTTCATGTTGTACTTAACCGTTTGGTCATCGTGATTGGCATAACAGTATCGACAACCATGACCACAGGTATTGTAAACCCCGATATCGCTACCTAGCAGACAGTCACAGCCTGTCCGACTATTATGACGGTTTTTGGGTACTTTCAAACTGACTCCGATAGCGCGCTCCAACACAGCCTTTGTCATACAGCCGGAACAGTCAACCCCATAGGGTTCCAGCTCCGTTCCTTCACAACAGGTCCGCAGCGTCATCTTATTTTTCCCGGCGATAGCGGCAAAAGTCTGTCCGATTTGAATGCGTTCTGCCGCCGTGACCGCCTGGACACCATTAAAATTACGCCGGGTTTTTTTATAAAGATCGATAAAGCTAATCACCGCCTGATCAGTATAGCCGCTGAGGCTGGCGGCCATTTGCTCAAAGCTTTCCAAATGGAATTCCATCGGATATTGTTCCGAAATAAAAATCGGATCATAGCGCCAACCCACGGCCCGAATCCCCACCGCCTCGGACAGTCGTTTAAAGGACTCAATGACCTGGACCTTGTCCGGCACATGGGGTTCAATGTCCCGGCCATAGGGGGTAATAGTCACAAACCAGAACTGTTTAAAAATACTGATTTCCGCCAGCCGGTCAAGCATCGGAGCCGGATTTTTGGTGCAGAAAGCCAGACAATCGACCACCTCCGGGCTCAAGCGGTATCGGATGACCTGCTGGGGATAATAGGGATTGCGAACCATGACATCACCTGCCCGGATACGATTATAAAACCACGCGCTATAAAATGCCGGAATATCGGTGCGATTGCCGGTGTTTAAAATCATCTTGCCGATCCTTCCCGATATACCACCAGCCCAAAATACGTCACCTTATCTGCACCGTTGTTGTACTTCATTCCCAGATCTCGACTCAGTTGGACTACATCAATTCCTGCTGCTTCCAGAGATGGAATCGCCTCATCTGGGAACCGGCATGGCTCATCATCAAGAATGGCACATTTTTCACAGATTCCACAGGTTCCCGCTGTAAAAAAAACACCATTCTGATGATTTGCTTTTGCCTTCCTGTTAATTTCCTGAATGATTTCCCGAAAGGCAACTCCAGCCGCTACCATCCCTTTATAATCACTGCGTGACTTGATCGGATAGGCTTTCGAAAAGACCAATCCGTGATCATACTGTTTAATCATCTGGCGATAATGATCCAGATTTCCCACTGCCGGTGGACACATGTGATTCTTACCATAAAATCCGCAATAATTATCGGCACAACGATCACGCACCTCCTGGGTGATCTGAATGTCTTTGATATCCTTAAGTTCTGCGATCTCAGTAAATTCTCCCTGTTTTAGATAATCTTTCATTCGTGTTTCCTCCTATTTGAGCCTGCTCTTTAGCCATATCCAGCTTTGACTATTAGTTCTCATTACAATTGTAGGTGGCTTGCGGTTGCAAGAAGCAATAACCTATTTTAGCATTAGGATCGTGTAACAACAAGCTTAAATCGTTAATCGGTTGGTTCGTTTATCTGTTTGGCGACTTCATCGATCACAATCGCTCCGACAATTTTGCTTCCTTTTTCTGCTCAACACTTTCATCTTGCAAAGGTTTTGATCTCTTAACATATTGTGAGTTGGCTGGATTGAGTTGGCTATGATATAATTTCTAGAGAAAACGCTTAGACTAATGGTAAAGAAGAAAACCGAAGACAAAATGTTGTTGGATGAAATGATAAACGAAATGAAAAAACTGAAACCTTGGAGGAATAAACAATGAAAATTTTAAAAACAAATCTGTTACCAAAACGCCTTAAACTCATTTTTAATACCGGTTCTAGAGCAAAATGAAGGGTAAAAATCCGGATAAGCCCGTAAGAGGCAAAGGCACTAAAAAAAACAGAAAAGTCCCCTTGCCGGTGGTTAAAATTCACGACGTATGGCAAAAATTCATCACTGGAATGCATCGAATTCCACCTATTTATTGGTTAATTATGGTAGCCCTTGTCTTTTTTTCGTTTCTTTTGTTCATTCCTGATTACGTATGGATCGTTTTTTTAGGGACCGTAAAAAACCAAAAATCTCTGATTATCCTGGTACTGATTTTTAGTTTAACAGCCATTTCACTTGTATGGTCAATTGGTCAGCGTGTTGATGTCTGGGTTTTTACCTATTTTAATATGCATGGACACCGAACCGTCTGGCTTGATTGGATCATGCTTTTTTTTACACAGATTGGCAATGGCCTTTTTGCAATAAGTGTTGCCATTATTTTATATTTTTCAGGGCGTCATTTCCTTGCGTATGCCTTTGCACTAGGTACCTTATCATTGTGGTTAGTGGTTGAATCAATAAAAGTGCTTATCCATCGTACCCGACCATATAAAAAGATTGAAAACAGTCGCATTGTCGGGTCCCAAGCCAGAGGCAGTTCTTTTCCAAGCGGACATACCAGTCAGGCCTTCTTTATGGCAACTTTTCTATTACCCTATGATCACACCAATTTTTTTATCTGGGTGGCTGTCTATCTGATGGCATCGTTTGTTGGGATCACGCGTATTTATGTCGGCATGCACTACCCACGGGATGTCCTCGGAGGCGCAATGCTTGGGACAACATGGGGAATTTTAAGCGTAATTCTTACTAATTCATTTTGACATTTAACACAGGAGCTGCTGCATGTCTGGGTTAATAATTGTGACGCGCTGTTGATATAATTTTTTTAACTGAGTGGAAAAGGGTATTTACTTATCAACTGAGAGCATACTAGGAAGGAAATAAAAAATGATCTCGTTTTAATGGCCACGACTAAAGGACCTCGACAACAGGATTGCCGAGGTTTTTGTTGCTAAAGCGATGGGACTCGCTTTAACCACGATCTGGCAGGGATCTCATCAAAGTATTCTAAACTTCTTGTTTGAACCCTCTCTTTCCGGGCATATAGTTAATTAGAAACATTCCAATCATCTGCTATAAAGAGAGGTTTTTATGGATACGCCAGTTTTAAACGTTACAAACCTATCCAAAAGCATTAAGAAGAAAGAAATTATTAAAGACATCAGTTTTCAGCTTAATAAGGGTGAAGTCTTAGGCTTTTTAGGACCCAATGGTGCCGGCAAATCGACAACGTTAAGAATGCTAGTCGGCTTGTCGCGGCCCAGCAGTGGGACCATTTCAATCTGTGGGCATTCGATTCGTGATGATTATGTCGATGCGATGTCGCATGTGGGCTGCATCATTGAGGGCCCTGATCTGTACGAGTATCTAAGCGGCTATAAAAACTTGGAACTCTTGGGCACCATGTCAAAGCAGGTTACCAAGGCCGCGATTGATGATGCCATCGCACTGGTCGGTATGGAAAAGCGCATCCATGATAAGGTGAGTATTTATTCGATGGGCATGAAACAACGGATCGGTTTAGCTCAGGCCCTGATTCATCAACCTGATTTACTGATTCTTGATGAACCCACCAACGGCCTTGATCCTCAGGGTATCCATGAATTTCGCGAAATTGTCAAATCTCTGGCCAAAGATAAAGGGATTTCAGTCCTTATTTCTTCACACTTAATCAGTGAAGTCCAATTGATGTGTGACCGAGTCTGTATTATCAATCAGGGGATGATTGTTCGGGACGGCACAGTGTCAGAAATGTTATCAACCGGTGAAATCATATGGGTTTTAAACAATCCCGCCCAGGGGCAAAAAATCCTCAGTGAGCAGTTTAAGCTGGACTCCCGAATCACGGTTCAAAACGAGCTGATTGCCGCCATCGATCTGGAAATACTGCCTAATATCAATGCTATCCTGATCGCCTCCGGCCTGGAACTGCAAACCGCCTCGGCTAAAAATACGACCTTAGAAGAACTCTTCCTCAGCCTAACCAACCATAAAGCCATTCAATAGAAAGGATAAAATCATGCTAAACCTCATTCGCAATGAAGTCACCAAGCTGTTGTTAAAGAAAAAACTGATTCTGATTATCGGCTTGCTGATGATTTTCATTACCCTGCTTTCCTATGGCCAACAATATACCTATGAGAAAAATATTGACCGCTTCAATAATTTCTCAGACACTGGCAATTACGATTGGAAAAGCCTGGCCAACCAGCAACTTGAGGATCTTGAAAAGCGCCTTGATAGCCCCTATATTCCCGAGGACGGCATTGCCTCCATTGAAATTGAGATCAAGCAACTGCGTTATTTTATCGATAATGATATTAACCCGATTACTCCCAGCGCCGCTAAGTTCAGCGTCGATTTTGTCGAACAGGGCATCTCACTGCTGATTCCCCTGATCATCGTGATCCTCGCAGCCGATCTGGTCTCTGGTGAATTTTCAACCGGGACCATCAAGGTTTTGTTAACCCGGGCGGTACCGCGGTGGAAAATTTTGCTGAGCAAATTGATTGCACTACTTTTGATGACCACCTTGGTAGTCTTAATCATGGGGCTGCTGGCAATTCTGATATCCTATCTTTTCTTTGGACAATGGGGCTTTGATGAACCCGTTGCCACTGGCTTTCGCTTAATCGATGGGCAATTAAACGCCGATGCGGTGATTCTGGTCAGCCGCTTTGAATATACTTTACTCATTTATTCGCTGACCTGGTATGTTGCGATTGTAATTGCTGCACTGACCCTATTGATTTCGATTATCGTTGATAATACGGTCTCGGCCATTGGAGTATTGATGGCGGCCTTGATTGGCGGACAATTTTTGCAGTTTTTTCTGTCAGACTGGCCGATCGTCAAGTTCTTCTTTGTCTCTAATCTGGACCTCACCCGATATTTAACCGGCTCCTACCAGCCGATTCCGGGAATGAGTCTGAATTTCTCAGTCATCACCCTGGGCTTATGGGGCATACTCGCACTGGTGATTGGGTTTCAGATTTTTAATCGCAAAGATGTGCTGGTTTAATAAGGAGGCAATCATGATCAAAAAAATATGGCCCCTGATCTTATTCGCATCAATCATCCTGATGTTTGTATTTCTGACGGGATTAATCATTTCGATCACCATCACCAATGGCGGCGAAAAAAAACAGGAAACACTTCCCGAAGCCACTGAGCCCATTCAAACTGAACCGTCTAGCACAAATAAAGCCATCTTAGTTCTTGGGGATTCGATCGGATTCGGAGTCGGTGATGATCCGGATATGGGACTGGGTAAACGCTATGCCGCGCTAATCGATCCTGAAAAAAACATGGAAGTCGTGAATCTATCGGTCTCTGGGGCCATCAGCTCGGAACTGGCTGCGCTTGTGGCCGCACCCGAAAATGCCCCGTATATTGCAGCAGCCGACCTGATTATTATCTCCATTGGCGGCAATGATCTGAGTCGCCTCCAATCTGAGGATGCCCGCTCTTTGGAAGTGATCTTTCAGGAGACCTTTAACGCCTATAAAGAAAATCTTGAAACAACCCTCAGCCGCATTCGTGCGCTTAATCCAGAAGTACAAATCGCCCTGGTCGGTTTATATAATCCCTATCCCGAACAGGATCCGCGACTCTCTCAAAAATTTTTTGAATGGAATTATAAAACACAACTTATGGCCGATGCCGATTTAAAAACGGCCTACATCCCTACCGATGACGCATTTAAGTATCATCTGGATACCTACCTGGCGGCCGATCGGTTTCACCCCAGCAATATTGGCTATCAGGTGATTGCCGAAGCGCTAGATCGCGTTTTAAATGGCATTGATTGACTAAAATCACTGTTATCAAAAGCCCTTGATCTAACCATTTAAAAAACACATTAAGTAAATCGCTAAATAAAGGACTTCCGGCCGGGACGATTTTAAAAAATCCGCTTGTCTTCACTGTCTTTGGGAGTCGCTGCTTTGATGCTCAAGTATTTGGGGCTCACGTAAAACCAGGCGTACTGAAGAATCTGCTGGGTAGCCTCGTTTCTGATCAGCTCCGTGATTTCAAAAATTGGCTCATTTTCTGACAAGCAGAGTTTTTCACGGACTTCTTCCGAAGGCATCGCAACCGTAATATCCAAAGATTTATCCAAAACAAAGGCCAGCTTTTCCTCCACCGGCTTCATGTAATTGGCAAATTTCAGCATATCTTCAATTACCGGCTGATGGTGGACGTAAGGCAAATAAATGATTTCCATGGCGATTTCCTTATCATCAGAATAAAGAATCCGCTTAACCTCCACCGCCTTCTGATTGTCTTCCAGATTCAGAATCCGAGCAATCTGTCTGACTGGACGAATCACCTTAACTGAAATCAGTTTGACGTTATCAATCTGGATGTTGAGGCCGTCATATTTGTTGAACTTGAACCGAAAAATATCCACCTCCGGCTTACAGACAAAATTTCCCTTGCCGGGCACCGAATAAATATATCCCTCATTGGACAACAGGGACAGGCTTTTGCGGATAGTCATCCGGCTGGCCGAGTATTCCTGCATTAAAGCAGTCTCAGAATTCAGCATATCGCCGGGTTTGAGTTGGCTTTTTAAGATCTTGTCTTTTAAACTCGTCACGATTGCCAAATATAAAACATCACTCATTTATCCAACTCCCCCTTTTTCTTTTTCAGGTAAACCTCGCAATATTGAATGCCTTCATAGAAATTATTGGTCATGAAATCAATCTGGGGGATTTTGATATAATCCTGATTGACCACTGCTCCTCCCAACAGAAAACGACAGCTTTTCAGCAGATTTTCCGTTTCCAGCGTGTTACCCAACTCCTGCAGATAAGGAATGGAATTGGTCATAACGCAGCTGACCGCAATGATGTCCGGCTGATGCAGTCTGACGGCTTCCACGAATTTTGACACCTTTACGTCTACTCCCAAATCAATGACACAGATACCCCGATTTTCCAGCGCATCGATCATCAGATCCTTGCCAATGTCGTGGATATCGTCAAAAATGGTTCCGAAAAGGACGGTACCAAGAGGCTTTTCTGCGGAACGACTTCCCTGTTCCAGATTGGCAGCGGCGAAAATATTTTTAGCAATCATTCCCGATACAATCAGATCAGCAATATAGCATTCGCCACTTTCATATTTTTTTCCAATTTTTGCCAGGCCTTCCATCACCAGATCATAGAGATCCTGAACGTCGATGCCCTGCCCAATTAGATTATCGGCCAGCTCTTCAGCCTCATCCAGTTTTAGGTCGGCAATCAGTTCAATCAGTTTTTCCTTCATTTCTCCTCCTCAGCGCTAACGTACAGATCTGTACGTTCGATTATAACACACATGCTTTTTTGGGCCTACCTGCTTTTCTATTAACTGAACCAGTCCAGCCCTTTTTCCGAATCTCAGAAAAAGAGCTGGTGAAACCAGTATGTTTTTTAGTAAACTCTCTTATTTTTTGACGAATCCAATTTTGGCCCCAGTGGTGTACTTCCGGCAAAAGCGATCTTTCCCCAGCAACAGCTCCGTTGCTTTCAGTGACTCAATCAACGGTACATTTTCCGGATTGACCACTGCCGAATCCATGCCGGCTGCTACGGCCAGCGTCAGAAAGGTGCGGTTGACCAACGCCCGGTTAGGCAGCCCAAAAGAAATGTTGCTCAGTCCGCCGCTGATATGAGCTTCCGGGTAGGTGCTGCGAATCAACCGGATCGATTCAAAGGCAATCAGTCCAGCCTGTTGATCGGTTGCCACCGCCATGATCAACGGATCCACATAGACCTGATCATCGGCAATACCGGCTGTCCGAGTTGCTATAAAAATCCGTTCCAATACCGTCATCCGTTCCGCTACGGTTTTAGGCATACCCGACTGGGACTCATCCAAAGCCAGAGCAATAACCTGGCAGTCCCGCTCCTTAATAAAGGGAATAAAGCTTTCCAGACGCAGGGGATCACCATTGATCGAGTTGATCATTGGCGTTGCTTTAGCAGCATGGATGGCAGCTCTGATAACATCAGGGGTGGAGCTGTCAATACAGATGGGAATATCGGTAACTGCTTGTACCACTTCCAATAGCCATAGCATATCATCTTTTTCCCGGGAGGGATCAGTGCCAGCGTTGATATCCAGATAGTCAGCTCCGGCGTTGGCCTGATCCAATGCGGTTTTTTTGATGAAGTCAGCATCCCCGCCCAGTATCGCTTCCTGAATGGCTTTGCGGGTGCCGTTTATTTTTTCTCCGATAAATATCATTATAGCTCCTGTTCTACTTCCAGTCGTTGGCAGCCTGGAACATGGCCACCATATTCTCAAATTTCGTGTTGGCGGGTGCATCACATCCGGCTGTGATAAACAGTCCTGTCGGGCCGATATCATCAATCAGATTGTTAACATAATCTTTCACTTCCTGTGTTGTCCCGGTTGCCAACAAGGGTGATGGTACATCACCCATAATCGCGACATGTTCTCCCAAAACCTTTCTTGCTTTTCTCAGATCAGTCATGCCATCAGTATTAATGATCGATTTCTTGACCGGCATTTCGAGAAAACGCTCAATGTCGCGATCCCAACACTGATCAAGATGAAAGGTAGCAATATGATTGTTTTCAACCAGCGCCATAGCCATACTTTTCATTCCCGGCCAAACAAGGCGATTCCAAATTTTGGGGGATACCAGGGCACTGGCCCCACGCCATCCACCAACCCAGGCACCATTGCCATATTGGGGGTTCAAGGTTGCTAACATCCCCGCAATCGAACCAGGCAACATCACATCAATTGCTTTTTCAATCTTATCCGGGACTTTATAACAATCCATAAAGAACTGCGACATCGATCGCCCGCCACACAAAACTTCAAACGGCGGACTGGCAAAGGCACTATTCACTGCCGGATAATTACTGTCGATAAATAACTCAGCATTTTTCTGTCCGTTCTTCTGTTGATAAGCCATGGTTTCCTGAAATTCATCCATATCCACCAACTGCGGTAAAATTCGATTAAAAACTACATCAAAGCCCTGTTTTATTATCACGTCATAATCTTCCCGACTCAGAATGTCGGTTTCTACAACTTGCCATAATGAATCATCCGGTAATTCTCTACCCGGCATTTTTATTTTTGACAACCATGCCATTGGCAGACTATGATCAGACCGCATCCCGTTAACCCCTACATTTATACAATCCACTGACGTAATGGTATTGATTTCATTGATATAATCCAAGGTAGTTTTGATGTTAATATCGGGATTCATTGCAAAATCCTTCATTTTTACACCCATATGGGCTGCCGGAGCCGCTTGTCCCATATAACAGGTGGTCACTTTTTTATTCTCAAAATTAACCGTATCCTTAATTTTCTGGCATCTTTCTTCGTATAATTGGCTAGCCATCTTATAGCATCTCCTTACATAATTTGACTGCCGACTGGGCGTCATCCCCTACGGCATCGGCACCGGTATATCTGACAACCGATTCATCCGTCGGTCCGCCACCAATGATAATTTTCACCTGGTCTCTTAGTCCCGCTGCTTCAACCGCTTTAACGGTATTCAGGATCGAGTCATAACAGGTGGTCAGTAAGCAGGACAGTGCCAGAACAGGTGCCCCGGATTCTTTCAGAGCATCCACAAAGGCCTCAGGCTTAGCATCCACACCGACATCGATGACATCAAACCCACCGGATTTAAGCATGATATAAACCAGGTCTTTGCCAATATCATGGATGTCGCCTTCAACCGTACCCAGTACCACTTTTCCCAGAACATCTCCGGTTTTTCCAGCCAGATGAGGTTCCAGCATTTCGCCCACTTCCTTGAACATTTCGCCGGACATCATCAGGTCGGATACAAAATAATCTCCGGCACTAAACATTTCCCCAACTTTGACCATCCCGGCTTCGCCTTCTTTGAGGATCGCAACCGGATCCGTACCATTGTCCAATTCCTTCTGCACTGCTTCCATCAGCTCGTCCATTTCCAGACTCGCCAGTAATTCACTGATTTTTGCCATTTTACATTCCTCCAATTTTTTTACTTTTTTTGCAGAGGAGCATCGCCATCAATATTAACAAATCAATTATTTTTCTAAAAAAATGAAATTTCTGTTATCATTTCTTCGGATCTGTGCTAAAATTCTGATGAGATCTCCTTAAACCTTCCTCAAGTACTATAGGGCCCGCAATGCCTGTACTAGGAACCTAAGGAGTCTTTTCTTTTTTTGTCATCTGCTGTTCGTTCCTCCTTTTTCTACTTAATGGATTCTTTATAATACCGATACATATCGGCTATTATCACTAATCGTGATGATCGCAGGATTCGTTTGAGTCTTGATGATGACCATGACAAACTGGACAAGGCTTATCTGATTGATGGCTAAGGGACTCATCATCCAGAGCTTCCCGATAATCGGTCATCAACTCAAAAACACTGCAAGTTCGTGCCAGGGCCATGTGAAAAAACTGAAGATTCTTATTTTTATCGATGCCGGATACAATGCCATTAAAAGTCAGGCGACCTTCCCGAATGTTTCCGCCAGTACTATGACTTTCACAGTTTATCGGCTTATCCTGACTGACACAGCTGAGTTTGATAAACCCATCATCAGCCAGTTCAATCAACCCTTTAATATGCCCAATAACATATTTTTCGGTCTTACTCAGCTGTTCGAGATAGCTTTGGATAAAAAAACAGCCGATTTCCTGCCACTTTTCATTGGGAATAGGCAGCCGTGATGACAGGGTGGTTTCAATTGCCAGGGTTTCAAATGTATTCTGATACATAGTCGCTTCTCCATATTCTTTTATTTAAACTGCTACTAACTCAATCGTGTTTGAGCATCTCATTGATCTGATTTTCGCTCAACTCATTCACGTTTATTTTTAATAACGGAACCGTTTGGTTATATTTCCCGATGATCATATCTGATTTTTCCAATTCCCCCGGACTAGCCACATCGATTTTATTGATCACCACGACATCCGCCAGAGGAATGGACGTAGCCAGATAGGGTTCCAACACCGCTTCGAACATGTCTACCCGGGTGGAATCCAGGATAAACACATTTCTGATTTTTTCTTTGCGAAAGCCACTATGTTCAAGCGGTGGATAGATGGCTGATGGATCCGCTGCCCCGGAAGGCTCAATAAGAATATAATCCAGCTGAAAATCTGTCATCAACTGAGTGATGGTTTCCTCCAGACTCATTGCCAAAGTGCAACAGATGCAACCGCCAAAAATTTCCCAGACATCATAGCCCATTTTTTTCATCTGAAGATTATCTATCCCAATCTCCCCCACTTCGTTAACAATGATGGCGCAACGTTTGTCTTTTTCTGCCAAATATTTGGCACTCTCCAACAACAGAGAGGTTTTTCCTGAACCGAGAAATCCAGTGAACAGGATTAATTTTGGATCGTTCATGTTCTGTCTCCAATCTAACTTATACGTACAAGTATGTATGGATAAAATATATACCTGTGAAAACGTTTTGTCAAGTCAATAATAATTTATTTTTGATATTTTACGAATATTCTCATCCAATAAACCCATTTAGTTAATGATTAGCATAAAAAAGACGTATCTCATAAATGAAATACGTCTTTTGCATTAATTTCCTGTGACTGGGTAGGTCACTGTCCATTTTTAGATCAGCCTGCCTAATCAACGACCCAATCAGAAACAGCGTGGCAAATTGCCTACATAATCGAGTCCATCGCCAGGGCTGGATGGTTTTTAGTTTCTAGGAATTCCAAAACGGCTTCCGAGTCGGTGGCAATGGTTTCGTCGCAGACCATATTAGTAAAGTTTTCGATGCCGGTCATTTCGAAGACGGCTTTGTTTAGTCGTTCGGCTACATCGTCTTTTAATTCTTTTGGCATCCAGACAATTCGCGATAAGCCACCTTCAGCCGACATGAATTTTTTCGAACCAATCAGGAAACGGCCATGACCCATAAAGCCGGGGGTCTGCACGCCGCCGCCAGTCATTGATGCCAACTCGCCAAAGGTCATGCCAACCGGCGAGGTCTGGCTGAATTCACGATTAACGATGATGACGCCATTGGCTTCGGGCATGATTCCGCAGATACATTCAAAACAACCGCAGGAAGTCATTGGGTCTTCGAGGATCGAATAGAGGGTTACTTTTTCGACAGCTCCCTGAGACGCGGTATTAACCACCTCGTTGACGGAATCCCAGATGCCCAGTCGTTCATCCACGGCTTCACCTTTGATAATAGGCTGATTGGGTCCCAATGGATCCAGTTCTTTGGTGGCTTTGGCATCCAGCCAGGAGACGGCGCCACACAACCCCAACCGTTCCGGAGTGACGACGCAGACATGACTGGGGGCAAATGACTGACATAATAAACAGGTATAGAATTCATCAACGCTGGCATCGGTTAATGCACTCATTCGGGCATCACGTTCGGCATAGATCGGTTTAACCATTTCTTCGCCCAGCCGTTTGACATCTTCCGCCTTAGTGTAGATGGTAATTTCGCATTTATCAACAACCTTTTCAAAGTCGGAACGCATTTTAGCATAGAGCACTTCACCGATGTGTTTTAAGCGGAACCCTTTTTCAAAGGCTTCTTTGGTTAAGCGGATCCAGGCAATGTTACGTTGGCCCACATGCATGGCACCATCGATGTAGTTGGTGAAGTAGTGGATGCGGCGCTCCAACACGGTTTCGAAATCTTTCTGCATCGCCTTACCGCCAACGGTCACGACAATTCCTAGTGGCAAACGAACCACGTCAGCTCCAGCAAACATCGCGTCATCAATATCCGGTCCGATCAGGGTGATTTTATGATCTTCCATTTCGGCTGGATCACCGCTGGTAACCAGTTCCCAACACTCGGTTTTGTTGCCGCCAAATTCGGCAAACATAGTATCTTTACGAACCCGTTCACCTTCAAAAGCGGAGGCTACGGAAACTGGGACATTGATTTTCGTGACTTTAATTTTAATTTCCCGGGCTTCTAACGAAAACTCGACGGTTTTGGCGTGGTCGGCCTGGGACATTAACGCGCCGGGTACTTCAGGTACCGGGACATCGGCGATAACCGGGAAGCCTAAAGCAATGGCACCAGCGCCAACCGAGACAATCACTTCGTTTAATTCACCGAAGGTATTAACAAAGGCCGGGACCCGCTCTTTGGTATAAGTTAAAAACTCTGGCAATTTACCTGGCTCGATGCCGCCAAAGATCAGCGCGGCCCGAATCGCAACGGAGACCACATGTATTACGGAGGTTACTTCATGGCCCAGAGGAATAACACGATAGTCCAGTCCCATTTTCACACCTGCCTCTAAGGCCTGCTCGATGATATTACCAACCATAAAGGTCAGTAAGCCTTTTTCCTGATAATCTTTAACTATCGCAGCCAGAGCAGCAGGATCTGAGGATTCGCCTAACAGCACGGCAATCCCGGGAATATCGCCAGTTACCAGCGGCACGCCCAAAGAACGAATAATCGGATCGGCAACAAACCCGATTCCGGCATCATTTACGTAAGGATCGCCATCCAGGTAACGGATCGCTTCAATAATTTCAGCGCCAACGGCAGTGGCCAGTCCAGCGTTTAAGGCGTCACCCAGGTCTTCTTTGTTGGTGATCAGACTTTTCAAAATCCCCACTGCCGCTGGTAAATCACCCAGGGTTTTAATTTTAACACCGGTGGCGGCGTAAATAATTGGTAAAAAATAAGCCGTATCCGGGTAGCCAACCGCATGACCTTCGCCATATTTTGCAATGGCATCATTAACGGCGCCTTCCGTTAATCCGGCAACCGCATTCGAACCAGCGTAAATTAAATCTGTCAAACTCATAGTTTTTCACTCTTCCTTTTCAAAGAAATTTTTTTTTAGTATTTATACATATCTAAATGTATAGCAATTTTTGTGCCAATCAATAAAACCCGCCAGATTCTCCATCCAGGCGGGTTTCGTTTAATATTCCAGCATCAGCAGTGTCTATTATTTTGACACTGTCAAGGATACCTTGACACTTTTTGACACAATTTGACACCAGCTGACAAGAGCCTGGGCGTCATGATGTGATGTTATACTTTTTGATTTTATTATACAGTGTTTGGCGCGTGATCCCCAGTTTGGCCGCCGCCGCGGATTTGTTGTCGCGGCAGTTTTGCAGTACTCTGACGATCAGCTCTTTTTCATTTTCTTTGATTTCGTTTTTGGCGACCCCGGCAAAGACATTTAACGATTCTGCCGTGTTGAGTTCTTTTTCAATCGCGGCCCTGGAAATGATCGGATCATCGACTAAAAAGGTCAGTCTTTTGATTAGATTCTCCAGTTCGCGGATATTTCCCGGCCAACTATAATTCATTAATTCACGCAGACCGGCGGCATCAATTTTTTTCACCGCCGTTCCCGTTTCCTGGCTGATTTGTGTCAGGATTCGCTGCGCCAGACCGGGAATCTCCTGACTTCTTTCGCGCAGCGGCGGCAGCACGATGTTGATCACATTGAGCCGGTAGTAAAGATCTTTTCGGAATAAACCGGCCCCGATCATTGCTTCCAGGTTTTGACTGGTGGCGGCAATTACCCGGGTATCAACGTGTTGAGTTGTCACGGCGCCCATTTTTTCAAACTTCTTTTCCTGCAGAAAACGGAGTAGTTTGGACTGGATTTCGATGGGAATCTCGGCGATTTCATCTAAAAAAACCGTGCCGCCCTGGGCCATTTCCAGTTTTCCGATTTTCCCCTTTTTATTGGCTCCGGTAAAGGCCCCGGGGCTATAGCCGAACAGTTCGGTTTCAAAAAAATTCTTGGGAATGGTGGTGCAGTCAATATAAATAAAGGGTTTGTGACTTCGGGGGCTCTCCTGATGGACCACTTCGGCAAACATCGTTTTCCCGGTGCCACTTTCGCCGCGCATTAAAATTGAGGCATCGGTCTTAGCTACTTTCTTGATGTAATTGACCAGGTCAATCATTTCAGCGCTGGCGACCAACACGTTGGGATCGTGTAAGGTGACGGTGTCCGGTTTGCCCGCCTTGCTTTTTTCATCAATTTGTTCTTCCAACGCGGAGATTTTATCAAGCAGTTGATTTTTGCTTTTGGCCAGTTTCAAGGAGTTGATGGTCAGGTAAAGCATATTAATATCGGTTTTGCCACCATCGCTGTCATGATTCACGCTCTTTTTATGAGCACTTGCTTTGGTGACTTCAAATTCGCAATAGCTGTCGCCGAGGGCGTTACAGCGGACTTCCACGGCATCCATATCCTGCTTACTGATGGTACTGACAGCCCCGGCCAGGATCCCAGCTTCAAAATAGCAGACCGGTTTACCGATATTTTCCATCTCACTGCAGGTAAAGCAGTCGTCCAGCCGAAAGACAATTTTTTCATCGGACATATTGGTCATGACAATCTGGCCAATTCCCAAGGCCGTGATCTTTTCGGATAAGCTGTTATAATCGGTCACATTCAGGTTGCGGCCGACATTTTTAGCTGTGTTATAGTAGATTTCTTCCTCAACTGCCCTGGCATTCTGACTGGTATTGGCCAGATTTAGCACATTTTTCAGATTTTTTTCAACATGATTGTAATTCTCATCGTTCCCAATGCCATTTTTAACCATCGCCGTCGCTCCTAAATTTTTGGATTTGATAAAAGACCTGATCCGTTCCGTCTTTTCCTTTTATTATAGCTGATGTTTGGCTAATGATCAAACAATTAAGCAACCAAAAAAAACTTTGATAGTTTTTTAATTAACAGCTTGACCTTGAAGTGACTTGAGGGTTTATCCTATCAGTAAATCCAAAAATGAAAACGAGGTACAAGATGTTTACTAAATTATTTACGCCCAAGAAAATCAATCAGTGTGAGATTCCCAATCGTCTGGCGGTCACCGCCATGGTGGCCAATTACTGCAATGAAGACGGCACCGCCACCGATCGTTATATTGCCTATCACGAAGCCAAAGCCAAGGGCGGCTGGGGCTTGATTATTACCGAAGATTATGCCGTCAGCCAACATGCCATGGGCTATCAGTTTATTGCCGGGCTGTGGAATGATGATCAGATTGCCAGTCACAAAAAACTGACCGACACCATTCATCAGTATGACTCCAAAATCTTTGCTCAGATCTATCATGCCGGCCGTCAAAGCGCCAGCTTTGTTAATGGCGGCGTTCAGCCGGTGGCGCCGTCGGCAATCCCCTGTCCATGGTTGCGGCAACTGCCCCGGGAGCTGACCATTCCGGAGATTGAACAGATTGTTGAAGATTTTGGCGACTGTGCCTTACGGGCTAAACAGGCCGGCTTTGATGGCATCGAAGTGCATGCCGGACATGGTTATTTAATTGCCGAATTCATGTCCACCTATGTCAACAAACGTACTGATAAATACGGCGGTTGTCTGGATAATCGCTTACGCTTTGTTAAAGAAATCTATGCCAATATCCGCGGCAAGGTCGGCGACGATTTCCCGGTCATGATCCGTTTTTCGGCTGACGAAGTGGTCCAGGGTGGCCGGGACATTTCGGAATCCCGGGTGCTGGCCAAATTATTTACCGAATGGGGCTTTGATGCCCTGCATGTTTCCAGTGGTGCCTATGGCGATCATAATAAGGGGATTGTTTCGCCGATGTATGTCTCCCATGCCTGGACTGTCGATTTTGCTGCTGAGATCAAACAGCTCGTCGATATCCCGGTCTTTACCGTCAACCGTATCAATGATCCCCGCATGGCCGATGGTCTGCTGGAAATGGGCAAAGCCGATTTCATCGGAATGGGTCGGGGTTCTTTGGCCGATCCCGATCTGCCGAACAAGGCCAAGGCCGGCGATTTAACCTCGATCCGCTACTGCATCGGGTGTATGCAGGGCTGTGTTGGTAAATTATTAGTCGGCGAGTCGATCACCTGTTTAGTTAATCCCTCGCTGGGTCAAGAATATCAGTTGGATTACAGCAAAGCCGCTGCACCAAAAAAAGTCCTGATTGCCGGCGGCGGACCCGGTGGCCTGGAAGCGGCTCGCGCTGCGGCGATCAAAGGCCACGAGGTCACGCTTTATGAGCAGGGCAGCTTTTTAGGCGGTCAGTTTAAATCCGCCGCTTATCCCCCCTGCAAGGGTGAGTTGGCCACTTATACCAACTGGATCACTCGCGAACTGGATCAGTTGGGCGTAACGATTCATCTCAACTGCCAAGTGACCAAAGAACTGGTCGCTGCTGAAAAACCGGATACCGTTATCGTCGCCACCGGCGGAACCCCCTGCAAACCAGCCATCAAAGGAATCGACAAAGCCCTGGTTGTCACCGCTGAGGATGCCCTACTGGGCAACGTGGCCACCGGTGATCAGATCGTTGTCGCCGGCGGCGGTGAGGTCGGTTCGGAAACGGCGGCGCATCTGGCGATGCAGCAACGGGATGTGACCATCATCGAAATGCTGCCCAAGATCTGCAGCGATCTCGATGGCGTCAACAAGTTCAATCTGATGAAAATTCTCCGCGAATATGAAGTCAACCAAATGACCCAAACCAAGGTGGTCGAAATTCTGGATGATGGCGTAATCATCGAAAACAGTCAGGGCCAGCAGACCCTGCCAGCCGATACTGTCGTCATCGCTTTAGGCTACCGTCCCAACAACCAGCTGGCCGAAGCATTATCAGCTGTTCACAACCACGTCATCGTCGTTGGCGGGGCTGTTAAAACCAGCAATGCCATGGTGGCAATCAATGACGGCTTTAATGCCGGCTTGTCGCTGTAACCCCCACTACACCGCTAACAATTAAAGATAAAAAAAAGGATCGGTGCTTGTAAAAGCCCTATCCTTCAGACTATCAAAAAAAATAACCCAGTACCGACAATTGTTACATCATGTTGTACGCATCGGAGCGGACACGGCATCGCCTGTCCGATTCCGCAGCGAACAACAGATTAACAATTGGTCGGTACGGTAGTTTAGCGACAACCTCAACGGATAGGTGCTTTTTTAAAGCCCTATCCTTTTTTATTTGTCTTGTTTCATAAATGTGATACAATGAAAAAAACCTGAAGCCACTATAGGGAGGAAAATCATGGCATATCGCATTGGGGAAGTCTCCAAACTCTTGGGTCTGCCGGTGGAGACCATCCGCTATTATGAAAAAGAGCAGATTATTGCGCCCAAACGTCAGGAAAACAGTGACTACCGCACCTATGAAACCTGGGATATCTTTTTTCTGATGGAATGCATGCGCTACCGCAGCTTTGACATTTCGTTAAAAGATATTTCCAAGATGCTTCATAATGATTCGCTGGACTTTTTTGTCGAGCGGATTGGCTTTAAACAACAGGTCATCGATGAAAAACTGCGCTATTATCAGATGCTGGAGCGCAAGATTTCCGACTACAAGGATAAACTGGCAAGTCTGCCCTATAATGTTGGGTGCTATTGGTTCGTCAATACCCCCGAGTATCGTTATTTTACCTATGTCCGACGCGAAAACGGTGATCATTATGGCGAGGTCGAGGAAAAGCCCTTATTTCCGCACTGGCTCAAGCAAATCCCCTTTGTCGAGTTTACCCATCACATTTCCTTTGCTGACATCGCCGACCCCCGCATCGACCGCGATGCCTGGGGGCTGTGTGTCGAAAGCGCTGACGCCGCGCTGTTAAATCTGCCGCTGAACGCGGAGGTGCAGATCCGACCGGCGAGTTTATGTTTGTGTACGGTGATGGATCTGGGCGACTATGGCAATTTAACCTTACGCCAGTTTGACCCGCTGGTGACCTATATCCGCGACTACGGCATTGTGCCGGAAGGTGATATCATCGGCAAAATCCTGACCCGGGTCCACGCCGATGGAAAAATGCACCGTTATATTGAGTATACGATCCCAGTCAGGAAATAAAAACCAAAAAAACGGAGGACAAAACGATGAAAACGGTAGATACCAAGCTACAGCCACAGCGTGTTAAACTTATTTTTAATCCCGGTTCTGGCGTGAATGACGAATCCCCACTGCAGATCATGGCGGTCGTTAAAGAAATGCAGGCCCGGCAGTTAATCCCGGAACTTTATTTAATTGAACCCGACAGTAACTTGCAGGAAGTGGTCGATGAGGCCATTGCCCAGGGCATTGAGCTGTTTGTGGTGTGTGGCGGCGACGGCACCGTTTCTTCGGTCACCAAGGCGCTCTACGGTTCAGCGGCGACGCTTGGCATTGTTCCCACCGGAACCCGCAACAATATCGCCTTGAGTCTCGGTATCCCCACCGATATTGCGGCGGCCGTCGCCATCCTCAGCGAAGGACAGCGTTTAAAAATAGATCTCGGCCTGGTCATTTGCAACGGTGTCAGTACACCATTTATCGAACTTTGTTCGGTGGGATTATTTTCGACCCTGTTCCCCGCCGGGGATGACATTCAGCACGGTAACATCACCCGGATCGGTGATTTTCTTGGCATTCTGACGACTGCTCCGCCCTCAGACATCCATCTTTTTCTGGACGATAATCAGGAAATCAGCGAATTGGGTCATGCCGCATTAATTTCCAATATGCCCTATATCGGTCGTAATTATAAAGTCGGTGCACCCGATGCCTATCATGACGGCTTACTGGATGTGATGTTTTTTGCCGATCTATCCAAACTCGATTTAATCAATTATATTCTGACTGGCGTCGGCACCGATAACCCCGAAGATCCCCGGATTATGCACTATCATGTCCGTGAAATGGTCATCGACACCGAACCGGCCATGGCGGTAATGGCCGATGGTATCAGTTTAGGCGAGGGGTCAGTGCGTATCCAAGTCCAGCCCCAGGCTTTGTCGGTTATGGTCGGGGCGACGGCGTCACATGAAGAGCAATAAGCTGGATCAGTCCGGTACTGACAATGGCCATAAAGCAACTAAAAAAAGCCCCTTACCGGTGGCTAAAATTCGCGACGCCGGGCAGAAAATCATAACCGGGATCCGCCATATCCCCCCGCTTTACTGGTTAATTATGGTTGCGATTGTCCTTGTTTCATTTCTGCTCGTTATTCCTGATTATGTCTGGATCATTTTTTCAGACGCCGTCAAAAGCCAAAATTCGCTGCTGATCCTGGTCCTGATTTTTGCTTTAACCACCATTTCACTGGTGTGGTCGGTTGGTCAACGGATTGATGTCTGGGTTTTTACTTATTTTAATATGCATGGCCGCCGCTGGCCCTGGCTTGATGGGACGATGCTGTTCTTGACACAGCTTGGCAACGGGATTTTTGCGATGATCCTGGCCACTCTTTTGTATTTTTTGGGGTACCACGTCCTTGCCTATGCCTTTATCTTAGGCACCTTATCATTGTGGTTTGTGGTAGAACTGATAAAAATACTGGTCCATCGCACCCGTCCCTATAAAAAGATTGAAAATAGTCGTATTGTCGGCTCACCTGCCAGAGGCAGTTCGTTTCCCAGTGGTCATACCAGCCAATCCTTCTTCATGGCAACCTTTCTCTTACCCTATTTTCACGTCAACTTTTTTATCGGGTTGGCTGGCTATCTGCTGGCATTTTTGGTCGGGATCACCCGTATCTATGTCGGCATGCACTACCCCCGGGATGTCCTCGGTGGGGCGATGCTGGGAACCGCCTGGGGACTGTTAGGCGTGATTCTTATACAGTCATTTTGAATTTAAAGCGGCGGATGATTTGATATTAATTTAATGATTGTTGCGCTAGAGGTCCAAATTTTTAAAAATGACTATTTAATATTTTTAAACCGGATGCAAAGGGGTATTCATTTAATAACCGACATAATATTGGGGAGGTAAAGAAAATGAATATTGAACAAGTGATCAAGAACCTAAAAAAAATCGATGGTTCTCGGGATATCTGGCGGGATATTATCAAAGCATTCGAGGGATTTTCATTTAATGGCGTCACCGAAGTCACCATCGAATCGCAAATGGATGATGAAATTGTCCAGGCCTTTATCGATGCGGACGAGGCTCCGGTGATCCAAATCGCACTGGATCAGTGGGCCGATGATAGCTACGTGGTCATCGATGCGTCGCAGCTCCGTTGATCAACTTTTTTAAACCATAAAAAACACGCTGGATGGAATCCTTATTTATAAGATGAAAGGATTGTGATGAAAAAAATAATCATCAACGACACCATGCAAAAAGGCTCTTATTACTTATGTGAAGCGATGGGTGCAAATTTTGATCCTGATTTCAAACCGGAGTTCTCACCCAAAGAGCTATTAGCTTTGGGTCTTTTCGGAGGCAAGTACATGACTGATTGTCGGTCCGAATTTCCGGAGGATTGGTTTGACCATGCCAAACTCTCGCCGACCCGAAAAGATATTTCTTTAAATTATTATCAGGTCGATGCCTCACAGCCGCTTAAAGTCTGGCAGGCCAATGGCTGGATCAATCCCATCGATCCCCGGGGCTGGTTTCAATGGTATTGCCGCTATTATTATGGTCGCAGAGTTCCTGACGAAGACCGTCGCCAGATCAAACGCTGGAAGGCGATGGTGCGCCATATTGGCGCGATAAAAAAGAATTGCGACAATATGGATCAAAGCTGTCGCAAAAAACAGCGACAGGCCCTGCTGCACTGGGCCTATGACAGTCGCAAACTATAACCACCAAGACATCAGTCTAAAAGCCAATACGTTTAAAAAACCTCGAATCAAGTTGTCGAGGTTTTTTTGCTGAAGCAATCGGATCAGATTATTTCCTACTTATCATAAAGAATATTTTTGCGCAGGGTCTCGGCTTCTGGCGCGCCGACTAAAACCGTCACCAGTTCCAGGGCAAAATCGACGGCTTTGCCCGGGCCCCGGGAGGTGATCAGGTTGCCGTCCCGGACAACCGCGTCCGTTTGGTAGATTGCCTGGGGCAGATCCGCTTCAAAGCCGGGGTATGAGGTCACTTTTTTACCTGCGATGATCCCAGCTTTGGCCAGAACGATAGGCCCGGCACAGATGGCTGCCACTAATTTTCCGGCGGCATTCATGTCGTTGACGATTTTGACAACCCGGGGATCGTCGCGCAGATTGGCGGCTCCGGGCATGCCACCAGGTATAACAACCGCGGCGTAGCCATCAAGGTTTAGCAGTTCATCAATATGTTTGTCCGCTTTGACCTCGATCTGATGGCTGCCGGCAACCATCAGGCTGTCGCCGACGCTGACCATCTCCACCGTAATCGGCTTGACGCGTCTTAAATAATCGACCACCGTTAAGGCTTCTACTTCCTCAAATCCCGGTGCTAAAAAAACAATTGTTTTCATCTTTTTCCTCCTTATTACAAACGATTCACTGCTTGTTTCTCTCTCTATTTTAACAGAAATCAGACCATAGTTGGAGAGAATTATCAAACCGGCTGGCGTTAAAATAAAAACCACGCTGGCAATGGTTTAATGCGCCATTGCCAGCGTGTCTTTTTAAAGGTTCAGGCGGCTCACGCCAAGATCTTTTTAACTTCAGCGGCGACGGCTTTTCCCAACGCGGCATGGCTGGCGGCATCTAAATGAAGGCCGTCAATAGCACTGGCCTGGGCCACGGTTGCGGCATCAAAGAAAGGCACGCCCCGGCTGGCGGCGACGCCTTGATAGAATTCGGCCATCTGGACGGATTTTTCGCGGTTACCAGCAAACATAAATTTGAAGATCCCGTCTTCAATCGGTCCCAGTGGCGGCGGCGCAATAAACAGCACCTTTGGTCCCGCGGGGCCAAACGCCCCGACCTGGGCCAGCGTTTTATCGAGAATCAAACCGGCGCCATTGGCAATATCCTGAGCGGTCACCGTATAACGGCATTTTAAATCATTGGTGCCAATCATGATAATCACCAAATCCAGCGGCGCATGGCTGTCCAGCAGGGGAATAATGTGTTGTTTGCCGCAGCGGTATTCTTCAATGGGATCATCCCAAACCGTGGTCCGGCCGTTTAAGCCTTCCGGGATGACCTTGTAATCATCGCCTAATTCGGCCTGGAGCACCCCAGCCCAGCGAACCTCGTCCGGCCAGCGTTTAATCGCAGCCACTAAATCATTGGATGGATCCCATCCCCAGGTGTTTGAATCGCCAAAAATCATCACGTTTTTCATCATTTTCCTCCATTTATATAAAATTTTGATACCATGTAAAGCTGTCAAGCCTGCTGATCCCAGACTTCCAAATGGCTGGTGGCCACGGATGCGACCCCGATTTTTATCGCGTTGCTGATTTGCTCACTGGTTGTCATTAATCCCCCTAAGATGATGGGCAGCCCGGTTTCATCTTTTATCTCCCGGACCAGCTGTTCGGGAATGGTGCCGGGCATCAGAATCACCACATCCGGTTGATGTTCTTTGATATTGATCAGACCGGTTCGACAGGCATCCGAATCGATGACGAAAAAACCAAAGGCCGCCATCATACCGGATTCTTTTATATATTTCATACACTGCGATTTCATTGTAATGACACAGTCGACCCCACAGTTGGCCATATACTGAATACCCATTTTATCCCGGGCTATTCCTTTAATCGAATCCTGATGGACCATCACCTTTTTTCCGGCCCGAGGAATATGTCCCACCAGTTGCGGCAGGGTATTGATATCCCCCAGTTTGAGCATAATCCAATCCGCGTCGGTTTTTTCAATGGCGTAAAGCAATTCTTTCCGTTGATGAACCGACGGAATAACCGCTTTGAATTTCAATTGTTGACAGCCATTGACTGTCACGCCGTTTTTTATTTGCATCCTATTCCCTTCCCGTAACACCGCGGTGACTTTTGTACACATAAAAAAGTCCGCATCATACCGAGGACGCCAGCCAGAAATTTCCGGCACGGTGCACCCTCAGTATCATACGGACATCTCTTAAACTCTTGTCCCATGTTTATTCTATTGTCATAAATTCGGTTGTAATGGTTTTCTTTTTCTAATTCTATTCCTTTTTTACCAGGGTGTCAAGGGATAAAGAATCGTTAACAAAGAATTGATTCGCTTAAACCAGTATGAGCAGATTTCAATCTACGGCAACGATCGCAGTGTCCATGTCTATGAGAGCATCGGGGCGCTGGCCGTAGCCGCCGGTCAAACCCTGACCATTAACCAGCATAACCATCAGGATTATCCGCTGGAACTTTCTTTTATTCACTAGGGGATCACCTTCTACCAGCTCAAATCAGCGGCGGCGGTGGCCGCTTTGGGTGGGGGCCGATGCTTGATAAACGGGATACACGATAGTTTTGAGGCGCGGGTGGCGGCGCAAAAAATAAAGAAACGCCCTAGTGAGGGGGCGTTTCTGGGGTAATTGTGGTCGCTGGTGATTATTGCTCCGACACCAGCCCGAAATACTTTTCAAAGAATTTCATCAGCTTGTCGCCGACACTTTGCTTTTTGACGGCCCGGTTGCCACCACCAAAGCGTGATACCGGGGGCATTATTTTATCGATGTCGGTGCCGCTGGTTTTCAGCGCCCCATCACGGAAGGCGTTATCGATAAATTTTCTGGTTTCATCCGGTTTGAGTTTTTCCGCAGTGATCAGCGCGGCCAGGTCGCTCTCTTTCTGCTCATCGACAAAGCGGCGCCACTCCTCGTCCACCTTGGTTGACGCATTGACGGTCTCAATAAAGTGTTCAATCAGGACCTTCTTACTGCGCAGCTCAATACTGGCGCCGATGGCTTTATCAATCGCCACCAGGATACTCTTGTCTTCACAGTTGGAGGCATGGTATTGGGCCACCAGCATCAGAATATAATCGATGTTGATTTCGACCTGGCGGATCAATTCAATTTCAAAAACAATGTCGTCGTTGATCCGCTCCTTGTCGGCTTTATTGCCACCGCTGAGGTCCTGATAAAGATCGAGATAAAGGCTCTGATAGTCCTGATAGTCGCGGTTGGTCAGGATTTCCCGGCCAGGAAAGTTGTCAAAGGCAGTCAGGATATTCTTAAGCCGCAGGATTGCCCCGAACAGCCGGATAAAATCCTTCTCGTTCTGTTCGCCGATGATCGCCTGCCCCAGCGGAAATTTTTGACCCAGCTCGGCAATCAATTCGGTGTAGCCGGGGTGATGCTGGCCATCTTCGTCAAAGCCATAATAATAGCTGTCAAAGTTTTTCAGCAGCACGATGCTGCCAGCATCCTTATCGCCAAACAGGGCGATGGCGGCATCGGTTTGTTCCTGCAAATCCCGGAAACAGACGATGTTGCCGTAGGTCTTAACCGCATTGAGGATCCGGTTAGTCCGCGAGAAGGCCTGAATCAAGCCGTGTTGCTTGAGGTTTTTATCGACCCATAGGGTGTTGAGGGTGGTGGCATCAAAGCCGGTCAAAAACATATTCACGACAATCAAAAGATCGACCTCGCGGTTTTTCATCCGCAACGACAGGTCTTTGTAGTAGTTTTGAAACTTGTCGGCCGAGGTATCATAGTTGGTATTAAAGTCGCGATTATAATCGGCGATGGCCGCTTCCAGAAAATCCCGGGAGGATTGATCGAGGCCGGCGGTATCAAAATCCTCGTCGGGAAAGACATCCTCGGGATCGGCTTCGTTGGCGGAAAAGCTGAAAATGGTAGCGACATTAAGCGACCGGCCCTGATCAGCCAGCTGTTTTTTCAGCTCGATGTAATATTTTTTCGCCACCGGGATCGAGCTGACCGCCAAAATTGAGTTAAATCCGGCGACCCGCTGACCCTTAAGCGAATAGAAATGGTTGCGCTTGGTCTTCTGGTCAAAATGTGTAAGCAGATAAGTAACAACCGCGCGGATCCGGGCCGGGTCGGCCAGGGCCGCTTCGGTATCAATGGCGGCCACCTCTTTATCCGCCAGCCCCGCTTTCATCTTGACGGTGTTGATATAGTCAATCCGAAACGGTAACACGTTGCCGTCATTGATGGCATTGACAATGGTATAGGTATGCAGCTTGTCGCCAAAGGCCTGGGGGGTGGTGCGCATGGTCGGGTTGCCGCCGCTGCCGGCATTGGCGGCAAAGATCGGCGTCCCGGTAAAGCCAAAGAGATGATAGTGCTTAAAGGAGGTGACGATTTTTTTATGCATATCACCAAACTGGGAGCGGTGGCATTCATCAAAGATGATCACAAAATGTTTCTTAAAGGCCGCATGGCCCTTGTTTTTGGAGACAAAGACATCGAGCTTCTGAATCGTCGTGATGATGATCTTAGAACTGCTGTCGGCCAACTGCTGTTGCAGGATTTTGGTGGAGGTATTGCTGTCGGCGGCGCCCTTCTGGAAGCGTTCGTATTCCTTGATGGTCTGGTAGTCCAGGTCTTTCCGGTCGACTACAAACAGCACCTTGTCGATATAGGGCAGCGCCGTAGCCAGCTGGGCCGTCTTAAAGGAGGTCAGAGTCTTGCCACTGCCGGTGGTATGCCAGATATAGCCGCCGGCGGCCAGTGTGCCGGTTTGCTTGTAGTTATTTGAAATCTCGATCCGTGAGAGGATCCGCTCGGTGGCGGCAATCTGGTAGGGCCGCATCACCAGCAGCAACGCTTCGGAGGTAAAGACACAGTATTTGGTCAGCACGTTTAAGAGCGAGTGTTTGGCCAAAAAAGTCCGGGTAAAGTCGACCAGGTCGGCAATGGCGGTATTGTTACTGTCTGCCCAGTAGGAGGTGAACTCAAAACTGTTGCTGGTCTTCTTACTCTTTTTGCGTTCCCCGGCCGCGCTTTCCTTGACGTGGCTGGAGCGGGTAGTATTGGAATAATACTTGGTGTGGGTACCATTGGAAATGATAAAAATCTGGACATACTCAAACAGCCCGCTGGCAGCCCAGAAGCTGTCCCGCTGATAGCGTTTAATCTGATTAAAGGCTTCCCGGATGGCGACGCCCCGGCGCTTCAGTTCGATATGAACCAGCGGCAGACCATTGACCAGAATGGTGACGTCATAACGGGTCTCGTGGCTGCCTCCTACTTCCTGATACTGGTTGATCACCTGCAGGCGGTTGTTGTGAATATTTTTCTTGTCGATCAGGTTGATATTCTTGGTGGTACCGTCGTCTCGCTTCAGGTTCTGGACATGGTCGGTCTGAAGCTTGCGGGTTTTTTCTACAATCCCCTCATTGCTACTGGCGATGCTTTCAGCAAAAAAGCGGTGCCACTCGGCGTCACTAAAGATATAGTCATTGAGCGCCTCCAGCTGGCGGCGCAGATTGGCTACCAGGGCGGCTTCATCGTGAATCAGCAGATACTCGTAGCCCTGGGCCTGAAGCAGGCGGATCAGTTCCCGTTCCAGCTCGGCTTCACTCTGATAGGCATCCGAGCGGCTGTAATCGGCCTGATATTCGGCCACGACGGTGCTTTCGTTGGAAGCCACGACTACGTTATAAAGGCTCATGCGCCCACCTCCGTTTCGCCGTTGGCCCGGGCCGGAAAGGTTAACAGCTGGTCGCGATAATATTCATATTGCTGGCGCCGGGCTTCGATTTCAGCTGGCAGACCGCTGGACAAATCGTTGCAGAGAGTGTCGAAGCGGTCGAGGATGGCAACGATCCGGGCTTGGTCTTCGAGGGGTGGGACAGCAATTGGATAACCCTTGATAATACCCGAATTCAGGTCTGAGCGTGCACCTTGTCCAAGTGCTTTGAGTTTTTCATAATGGCAGCTTACCCAATGAAATACATAACGATAGTTAGCTTCTTGAGGATTTATCTCCAAACAGCAACAATGTTGATTAGTGGTCATTGGGATTCTATTTATAGCAGACCTTCCAGCAGTCGCTCCTGAAATTGCAATAATAACGCAATTTTTAGGAATCCATTTTGCTGAAGAATTCTTTAATGCTACTGGTGTGATTCGCATCTCTGTATCAAAAATGTCTACAAATCGCACCTCTTGGGTGCGTAGCCAAGGTATATCGCCACCGTAGTATTCAGCTTTATTTGCTAGTGGTGTACCACCGGAATAGGATTTTATTGAAATGTTCCCCAACGTAGTAACCGGTACCTGATCACCAAAAGACAGCAGTTCACCCCGATAATAATTATATTGCTTTTTCCGTGCTGACAGCTCCGCTGTAAGCTCCGCTGTAAGCTCCGTGAAATTGTCCAGAATCCGGACAATTTCACCCTGCACCGGCAGCGGCGGGAGGGGGATTTTAACAGAGTTAAGAACAGCTTGCGTCAGGCTTGGCACACCACCAGCTGTATTGAGTCTTTCAAGATGTTGGGCTTGCAAATAGTAAAAAACAAATTTAGGTTCGATTATATCAGTATTTATATCAGTATAAAAAATTGTATCTACTGTCCAGAACGGTACATCCACGTAATACAATTTATCAATTGAACCTTTACGTGGTATTAGTACCGAAGGTTTTTCAAACGCAGCACGGTCGATGAAAGTCATAATACCGCCAGTACCATAAACCGGTATATCGCCTTTATCAAAACCCTTATAATCTTTGCCATTTTTAATTGTCAGCACTTGTGAAAGACTTTTAAACTCCACCCCCTTCGGGCACAGCTCCGCCATCAACGCTTCCAGCTTACTCATGCGTCTACCTCAATTTCAGCAATAATCTTCGCAATCTCATCCCGCAGCACCTGCTCCCGGGCGACAATCGCTTCAATCTCGGCATTAAGAACGGTGATATCAATCACTTCCCGCAGATCCGGCTGCTCGACGTAGCTGGACACTGACAGGTTATAGTCCTGAGCCGCAATCTCGGCATTAGGCACCAGCCGCGCAAAATGCTCAAGGTCCGCCCGGTTGATATAGGCATCAATAATCGCATCGATATTGGCCTGGGTCAATTTGTTATTGTTGGTAACCTTGACGCATTCTTTGGCGGCATCAATAAACAGGGTACTGTTTTCGCTTTTAGACTTTTTCAGCACCATGATGCAGGTGGCAATGCTGGTGCCAAAGAAAAGATTGCCCGGCAATTGGATGACGCAGTCGATATAGTTGTTGTCGATCAGGTATTTGCGGATCTTCTGCTCGGCGCCGCCCCGGTACATCACCCCCGGAAAGCAGACAATCGCCGCGGTACCGGAGGTTGCCAGCCAGGCCAGCGAATGCATAATAAAGGCCAGGTCAGCCTTGGACTTGGGCGCCAGCACCCCGGCCGGCGAAAAGCGGGGATCATTGATCAGCAACGGATTGGCATCGCCGTCCCAGCGGATCGAGTAAGGCGGATTGGAGACAATCGCTTCAAAGGGTTCGTCATCCCAGTGCATCGGATCGGTCAGGGTGTCGCCATGGCCGATATCAAACTTGTCGTAGTCAATGTCATGGAGAAACATATTAATGCGGCAGAGATTATAGGTGGTGATATTGATTTCCTGACCATAAAAGCCCTGGCGGACGTTTTCTTTGCCAAGAATCTTGGCAAAGTTTAAAAGTAGCGAGCCGGAGCCACAGGCCGGGTCATAGACCTTGTTGACTTCGGTTTTGCCGACCAGGGTGATCCGCGTCAACAGCTCGCTGACTTCCTGGGGGGTGTAGTATTCACCGCCGCTTTTGCCGGCGTTGGAGGCATACATCCCCATCAGGTATTCGTAGGCATCGCCAAAGGCATCAATGGTGTTGTCCTGATAGCCGCCGAGTGTCATGTCGCCAATACCATCTAAGAGCTTGACGAGCATTTCGTTGCGTTTGGCGACGGTGCCGCCAAGCTTGTTGCTGTTGACGTCAATATCGTCAAACAGGCCTTTAAAATCATCTTCGCTGATGTTGCCCTGGGCCGAGCTTTCGATATTGCGGAAGGCCTGCTCCAGCGTTTCATTGAGGTTCTCATCATCGGCGGCGGCGCTACGGACGTTCTCAAAAAGCTCACTGGGGAGAATAAAGAAACCCCGGGTTAATACCAGATCAGCCCGGGCTTCTTCGGCCTCCGCGTCCGATAGTTGCGCATAATCAAAATCGCTGTTGCCGGCTTCATGCTCGCCGCGGTTAATGTAATCGGTCAGATTTTCCGAGATATAGCGGTAGAACAGCATCCCCAAAACATACTGCTTAAAGTCCCAGCCATCGACACTGCCGCGCAGGTCAGTGGCAATATTCCAGATCATTCGGTGCAGTTCTGCCCGTTGTTGTTCTTTTCGATTATCAGCCATGTATCTTCTCCATCTTTGCTTTTATTTGTTAGTCGTGGTCGCTCGGTATTTCGCCCGATCAGTGCGTCGCGCTGATCGGCGTACCTTTTAATTTTAACTCACCCTTTAAAAAACCGCAACCGATCTTTATAAAAGTGAATTAAACCGCTATCGCGACCAGTGTCCCGCATTGATCAAACAAGCCATCAAAAAATCAGCCAATCCCAGCACTCCCGCTGGCATTGGCTGATCAGTTATTTTTTTTAATGCTACTGTTCTTCCCACAAATCAAAACCATCATCACCTCATCATCAAGATAACCCGGGATTGATAAAACATTTAATTTTTAGATCAATGGATACCGAGCAGGTTCTTTTATGCTATAGCAACCAACCATATTCCTGGCGTGTATCGACAACCGCATCAACATGCACAAACGTTCCTTTGATCTGGTAAATCAGCAAATACCGTTTCTCTAGCAGTAACTTCCGATATTTACCCTTTGGCATAAGTGGATCACCCAGCCACGGATTCCGCTCCGGAAACTGGGACAATGACGAAGCGCTTTCCTGAAAATCGTTGATTAATCGTATTGCTGCCGCTTCGTTGACTTGAGCAAGAAAGCGCACATGGGACAGCAGCATCTGAGTCGCTTCATTTGAAATGACGACTTCATATTGCTTACTTTCGGTATCCATCCAATACCTCCTGAAGGGCCGTCTTCATCATCGCCGATACCTCGTCCACCGAATATCCAGGTTTGCCACTGTTTCGGCCTTCCTCAGCGGCAAGCAGATTTTCCCGCAGACGAAGCATGCTCTCCCTTCTGGCAAAGGTTTCGATATCCATCACCACGAGATCACCCTCGCCGTTTTTGGTCAAATAAACCGGTTCTCCTGATTGCTTACAAAGTTCTGCAATTTCATTGTAATTTTTACGAATCGCCGCTGACGGTTTAATATTAATCATCACACTCACCTCATTTGATAGCATTAAAGCATCATTATTGTATGCTTATTGTACTACCATTTTTGAAATCTGTCTATAACCAACAACTGCTGATGGTTGGAACTGCCTTATCTGTTGAGTGCCTGACACTACATCTTCAATTGGGTCTAAAAAAAGCCGCTTTAATCGTAATGGTTTTAGCGTCATAATCCAGCAAACCCGCTTTTTTCATTTTGGCCAGTTCCCGGCTCAGGGACGTTCGCTGCACACCCAGCCGTTCCGCCAATTCTTTTTTGGAGCAGCCTAAGGTGATCACCAGTGTTTTCTGCAACTGGTATTGATGACTGAGGTAGTCGTTAATCCGCTGGCGAACCGTTTTTAAGGAAATCACCGTCAGCTTATCTGTCAGAATCATTGTCTTTTGCGAAATGGACTGCATCAGTCCCTTGAGAAAATCAGCATTTTTTTGGCAGAGGGCCACCACCAGCTCCCGCTCCAGCTGTAGCAGCGTCACCTCGGTGAATGCTACCACCGTCATCGGATAGCCGTTGTTGACAGCAAAGAGCAGATTTTCGCCAACGCTTTCCCCGGCCCGAAAGACGTTGACAGTGAGCATATTGCCGTTTTCATCGAGATTCAAAACCGCCACCCGGCCCGAAAGAATCACGTCCATCCGATGACAGGGTTCATTTTTCAAATGGATTACCTGATCCTTGTGGAAGAACTTGACCGTCGTTTCGGCCGAGCGGATTATTTCTGCCAGCTCAGCTTCACAAAAGCCATTAAAAAAATTAGCGCTGATCAATAATTGTAATAGATCATCATTCTTCATTTTTTATCTCCTTGTGTTACCATGGTAACACCTTTTCTTTTATTTATCGATTATACTAGATTATATCTTGAACGAAAAGGAGATTATGATGTTAGAAGAAACTTATCCATTTACCAATGGCAATGAAAAAAAGATTGAAAAAATTATTGATGACCAGGCGGTGATGATCAACCATATGATTTTTCCCGAAGGCGAAGGTTTGAAGGAGCATTATTCCAATTCCAATGTTTATATGATCGTCATTAAAGGGGCGGTTACCCTGCAGCTGGGTGACCAGGAACCGCACCGTTATGAAGCCGGACAGTTCATCAATATTCCCTACCACATCAAAATGAATGTCAATAACCTCGATCCCGAGATTCTGGAAATTTTTGTGATCAAAGCCCCCGGTCCGGCTTTTTATCATCCGGACAAGCAATGACAACCGTGTGGCGCCGGGTCATCCAGATAGCTTTTCTGGGCTTGTTCATGGCCCTGCTGGTGACCGGTAAGATGCAGTTGTGGATGGGTATTTTTGTGTTGGGAGTGCTGGCTTCTTTGTTCTGGAGCCGGCTTTACTGTGGTTGGATCTGTCCAATCAATACAACGATGGAAGGGCTCAGCTTTGTAAAAAAGAAGAACCATTTAAAAAGTTTTAAGATTCCCCGCTGGCTGTCAAAACCCTGGCTGCGCCTGGTAATACTGTTGCTATTTTTCCTGGTCTTTGTCTTTGTGATGCTGACCGGTAAAAAACTGCCGATTCTGCCCCTGCTCTTTGCCGGCGGCGTCATCCTGACCCTTTTCTTTCCGGCCGAGTTGTGGCATCGCTTTTTATGCCCCTACGGGACGATCTTAAGTCTCTCCGGCATGAAAGCTCGCCACGCTATGGTCATCGACCCGGAAAAATGCAACAATTGCGGGGCCTGTCAAAAAGCCTGTCCGGCGGGAGCCATCGAAAAACAGACGAAACATCAGATTCATCAGAATGATTGCCTGGTTTGCCTGAAGTGTCAGGAAAGCTGCCACCAGAAAGCCATCCGCTATCAGTAAGGCTTTAGCAAAACCGCCCCTCCCCATAAAAAAGAAACGCCATTCACTAAACTGAATGGCGTTTCTGATAAAAGATTGATTGATAATTAAATCTGCTCGTCGCCGACAAGTTCCGGCTGCTTCGCGGTTTTATAGTCCCCCAGGAAGGTGGCCCCTAATAACAGCACGGCTCCCAGCATCTGGATACCGTTGCTGGCTTCACCAAAAATCAGGAATGACGCCAGCAGCGCAGTGATCGGGTCGATATAGCTGAGAGTGGCGATGCTCTGACCGTTAAGCCTTTTCAGGCGTCGGCGCGGCGGTTGTACACGTCCAAATCGAAGCTATCCTGATCCAGATCCTCGTAACAAACCACCTGGTTGCGGCCGTTGCGCTTGGCGACAAAGAGGGCCTGGTCGGCTTTTTTGATGGTTTCGAAGCAGTCGCCCCCCTCATAGATGGCCACCCCCAACGAAATGGTGATCTTGCACACGCCATTAACCGACTTTTCCACCGAGCTGCGGATCCGCTCAGCCACCAGGCTGGCCTGATCGCGCTGACAGTCAAACAGTATCGCGACAAACTCCTCGCCACCCCAGCGAATCACCAGATCCGGCCCCCGCAGACTATGGCGGATGCAGTCGGCCACAAACTGCAGAATCCGGTCGCCCTCATCGTGGCCGTAGTTGTCGTTGACCAGCTTAAAATGATCGACATCCATGATCACAATGGCGATGTCAGGGCTCATAAAGGACAGATCGTGACCCGCTCCCATGATCTTATGAAGCTGGCGACGGTTGAACACCTGGGTCAAAGGATCGTGGAACAGCGCAAATTCCAGTTTGCGCTGGGTGATATAATGATCATAATAAAAACCGGTGACGATCAAATCGACCAAAGCCAACAGAATGATCACCTGAATGTTGAAGGTCAGGATCACATCAAGATTGGTATAATGATAGAGCTGGTCGGCCAGCAGGATATTGCCGATCAGTCCCAGCTGGGCTACCATGGCATATAACGGCGGTGCACTGAAGGAAGCCAGCAACAGAATAAAACTCATGATCAGAAAACCTTCATTAACATAGGATTGATCAGCCCCATAGGAACCAGCCCAGATGTTGCCCCAGATCATCGCGTGAATCATCAGCAGTGAAACGACTGACATGATCCGGTAATTACTGGTCTGGCGATAGACCAGTACCACCACCGCCAGAGGAATCACCACCATGCTGCGGATCACCAACAAGCGCCAGGTAAACTGCTCATAAACTTGCCAGTCCGGCACCAGCAGACTAAAGAACATCAAGGCCGAGGCAAACAAGACGCCCAGATTAAAACGCCGGTAATAATCGTATTTGGCCTGGTAGAAATCCTCCCTGGCCTTGCCCTCAAGTCTTAAAAATGCCTCCATCTGTCAAACCTCCCGGATTTTGTCGTTGTTTAACATTAAACCCCATCCGGGCCGGGTTTGTCAAGAAAAACAGTGGCGGTTTGGGGCGGGATGGGCAACTACGTGATTAAATAATATCGATAGCGGCAAAATACCCTCCGTGGACCGCTTTTTTTACAATGCTGGCGCCAGTACAATCGCCTATCGCCATGAATGTTTCCCATTCCTCCCATTCACGAAGTTTTTCCACAATACCAGAATTGGCCGCACTGCCAACCGCATATAGAACGGTATCAGCTTCAACAAAATGTTCTGCATTATTCTTATCTTTATAAATAACGCCATTTTCCAGAATTCTCTCGGTATTTGCACCAATAATGCTTTGAATCTGATCCTTTTTTTGATCCATATATTCAAACAGGGTCGGTCGATGTAACATGTTCGCATCCTGTGCCAATTCGTTTGTGATTTCTAAAATTGTTATGTGCTTCCCAAATTCTGCTAAATGAAGCGCTAATTCACAGCCAATTAATCCGCCACCAATCAGAATGATTTTATCCCCCATCTTTTCTGGCTGATAATAGGCTGCCGTCGCATGGTATGCCTGTTCAATCCCTTCAATATTGGGTACCCGAGGCGTAGCGCCGGCCGCTACAATTATTGACTGAGGTTGCAGTTCTTCAAGTAACGCTCTGCTTGCGGTTGTATTTAATCGCACTTTAATATCACGTTTTAATGTCTGTCTCACAAGATAGTCCGTATACTTTTTCAAGTCTTGCTTATGCGCATCGTAATCGGTAAATCGCAGCGTTCCACCTAATTTTTCTTGATTGTCTACCAGGATCACTTGGTGACCCCGGTCACTTGCTGTAATAGCCGCCTGCATGCCACCCGGGCCACCACCAACGACAAGTACCTTCTTCTTTTCTTCTACCGCTGGGGTATTTAAAAGGTAAGCTTCCTGTCCTGCTGTGGGATTGATATTGCATTGGTAGAATCCATCATAGAGCCCCGCCATACAATCATTACAGCGAATGCAGGGTCGTACCTCATCCTCTTTATTCTGTAATATTTTTCTTGGCAGATCACTATCAGCCAGGGTGCCTCTTCCAATTGCAACAAAATCAAGTGTTCCATCGGCTATCAACCGTTCCATTTCGGCAGGATCATCATTCGCTCCAACCGCACAAATTGCCGTTTTAACGCCAGCATTTTTTAGCAGTTTTGCATAAGGCACATTGATAAAATGTGGCATCAGGGTTGACGTCATACAGTAATGTTCGGAATTATGATAGTCCCCGGAAGAAATCTGAATGATATCCACAATGCCATCAACCATTTTACAAAATGCAATACAGTCCTCAACTGACCAACCATTTGGTTGATGTTCATCTCCACTGATGCGAATTTCGATTACAACATCATCACCAATTTTTTCCCGAACAGCTTTTAAAACCTGCAATGGGAATTTGGCTCTGTTTTCAATGGATCCACCGTATTCATCTGTTCTGGTATTCCATACTGGTGACAAGAACTGCGCCAACAGCCATCCATGACAGCACTGGATCATTACCTCCTGAAAACCGGCCGACTTCGCACAAAAGGCGCTCTCAGCGAAATCATTGGCGATCCGTTTCATATCCTCTTCATCCATGGCTTTTACCGCAGTTCCATTTTCTTTCACAAATGAAACTGGTCCGATGGGTGTACCCTGTTCCTGGTTGAAAAAGGGTTCGGCAAATAATCCCGCATGGGCTAACTGAATCGAAGGCACTGCGCCATGACGCTTAATTGCATCGGTGAATTTTATCCAATCCTTGTTTGGCAGAATCATTCGTGAAAAATCAGGGCGAATTAAATCAACATTTGGCCGTCTGATTGCATCCACGTTATTCACAGGCGTTTCTCCATAGGTTATCCCGGCGGCACCGCCTCTGGCTTTTTTTTCGTAAAAAAGCACTGTTTTGAAATCAGGGACACCACTGTATTCATCGGGATATGTCATTCCGGTTGGCGTCGTCACGATTCGATTACGAAACGTAATATTTCTAATTGTGTAGGGGCTGGCTAAATTTTTATATTTTCTCATTTCGACCTTTCTATTTACAGTCTGTCTCTACTGCTTTTGGTAACGCAGCTACATCTGTTGTTTCATTACGCAGGATATTGTTGTATGGGAATCTGACAACCTTTGCTCGGATTTTCTTTTGTCTTTCACCAGGTTCTCCCCAAAGCACAAACACTTCAGTGCCTAATTCTGTATACTCCGTATCCAGACAACCAATGGAAATCATCCGATGGAAATATGCTGAATTTTGTCTGCCAAATGTTGTTCCAATTGTTTCCCCGTCATTATTTAATATGCGATCATGGGAAATCGTTCCTGAGAAATCTGGCCAGAAATTGAGATCTGTCGGGTTTTCAATATACTTATACGGCTCCTCATCCCTAAACTGAGAGGCGAACACGTCCGCAATATCCTCGACATTCCATTCTAAGGTAACCATTTGACGTTTATTTTCTTCTTTAATTCGCTCAAGCGCTTCTTTTCCGATGAAATCATGATCAAAACGGATCATATTTCCCCATCCTAATTCGTATGGATCATGATAAAAAAGTTGTACATCATCTGAGGCACTGCCATGAGGGTTCATGGGTCCGGCAGCGAAAAGTTGGAATTCCATGCCTGGTGTACTTTTTAGATAGTTCATTAAATCTTCATCTTCACTCTTCGGCTCCAAGAAATGAACACCAAACTGTGGAAATCCATTTTCAGAATGATTCATTGGATAACAATGGGATCCAAGTCTTCTTAAACCCAAAGGTTTGCCTGCATCATAGAGTGCATTGTATACGTCATGTGCATCTTCAATAGCACCATGCACTTCATAGCCAAGCGTCCCAGACATTCCTATTCTAAGGATACGAACGGGCTTTCCGGCAATCTCTGCTTCTATTGAACGAAGGAATTTTAGATCCCGCAAATCTTTACCACTGGCACGTTCTACGATGTCAATCGATACTGGCCCTCCGATCTGAAACAGAAATACTTTTCCTGTGAGAAATTCACCTTCAACATCAAATTTTCCGTACTTCCCACTTTCCAGGGCGTAATTCAGCATTGGTACCATCCAGTACGTCATTACCTCATCTTCTGCTGTTCGTAACAAAACGCCATCTTGGACAATTCGTCCTTTCTCATCACATACAAGACCATGTTTAATCCTGCCAACAGGGAAAACGTTGAAATTCGTCGCACATATACGTGACAGGAATTTAATTACATCCGGTCCTTTTAGACGATAGGTGTCAGTCGGGTTCAGACCAGCGTGCAGATAAGCCGTTGTTTTCCACGACACGGTTTCATCTCGCCAATTGGTATATTCATATGCTGAAACCCCTACAAAAGCTGGTGCATATAATGATGCATGCTCTGGTTTCGGACAAAATGGTGTAAAATCCAATGTTTCAAACTGTTCTTTCATTTTTAACGCCTCCTAAATTTTTCACTCTCACAATAAGATTCATTTCGATGAGTTAGACAGTTTCGCATAAGAAAACCCTCTTCTCAAGTATAATACTACTGAGGAAGAGGGGTAATGTATACGTATATTTGTACAGAGTTTCGATCTTACTTTTGAACTTTTTCATAAATCATCTTGCCATTCGCTTCATCCGAAGCGAGAATTGCAAATTAAAACATAGATTTTCATCATTTAAGTCCAAGTTAAAAAAATCCTCGATCCGCTTTAACCGGTAATAAAGTGTATTTTTATGCATATATAGGCGTTCAGCTGCTTTTTGGATATTTCTCCCTGACTCGAGATACGCTTCAAGACTTTCCTTCAATAGAGTTCCATTCACATTATCGTATTCTTCTATTTTCTTTAAAATTGGTAAACAAAATTTGTTCAAATCATGCTCTTTTGAAGCTAATTCCATAAAATGATACAAAAGTATATCCTCATAAAACGTTAATGGCTTTTCAAGATTTAGTTTTTGATACACACTTTGTATCGCCTGCATCTGTTGAAAGGCATTTTTTACATCTAATATGTCCGTGAACCTGGTGCTCACACCGATTCGAATTTCATAGTTGCTAAAGATATCTTGAACGATGCTCAAGAAAGACTGGCTAAAATGTTTTTCAGAAATTATCATAATCAAACTTTCATCATAGATGATACAATGACAAGATGGAACTGATGCTAATAACGTCTCTCGAAGAAAGAATAATGATAGCGTATTATTATTATCATAAATTTTAATGCCAAGCAGCCGCATTGATTCAGGAAAATCTAAACGCAGAGCCCGGCAACGTTCCCGGATTTCGCTTATAGAAGCCGTTTCTTCAATAATATCTTTCAAAACTCTAAAATACGGAATCGTTTGCATTGCTGTACGTTCTTGATACAGTAATTCAAATAAAACGGATTTGCAGACAATCACCAATAAATCGGAATCTTCGCTGCGAAGTGCTTCCTTTTCAATTATCGTCACAATTGCAACCACACCGTGCTTATCACGTACTCGACATCCTAAAAACCTAAACTGACTATAAGAGAATTTTCCTAAAACAGGGGTATCCTCTTCCATCAATTTTTTCATCACCCCTGAATTTTCTGTAATAATAGCTTTCTCAGCATTTAGGTAACCTTGAGGTAATAACTCTTCCCAAATCTCCTGATGTCCATTTATCTGACTTTTAGCTAAAATTTTCCCACTAACGTCATAAATAAAAATTGGATTACTCATTACTTCTGCAGCTAAATCAGTAAAATGTTGTAGTCCTCTTCTATCAATTAATGCATTTAGAATTTTATCTTTTCGCTCTGAATATGTTTCGTTATTAACGGACATCGAATTTTCTCCTGTCTAAACCTTTATACAATTATACCATTGGTTTATTTAAGATAACAGTAAAAAAGGACAAATGATCCACTTGTACAAAAGTTCAAAATAAAACAAAAGCAATGGAAGATATTACATATCGTACTTTTCAATTTTAAGTTATTATAATTTCATCTTATAAAGAAAGAGGTATTTTTGATGAATTCCCAAAACACTTTAAAATTTGTTCCACATATTCCCAACAATGTACCGGAAGTAAAAGTAATGGTCGCACCTGAAGGATTATGGCATCCCATGACCGATGGCACTTGGCCGTTACATCCTTTTGCCTATGATAAATGGGAGATTGAGGAATTGAGTTGGCATGATACCTGCTATATCCATGCCGGTTTAAATCCATTTCTGCAATTCGCGGTAAAAGGGAAAGAATTTCTGGACCTGATGGAAGCGGTCAGCGTTAATACCTTTCGTAATTTCCCGATAGGAAAAGCCCGTCATACCATTCTGTGCAATGATCAGGGCAAGATTATAATAGATGGGATCATCATCCGCCGTTCAGAAGAAGACTTTATTTGTGCCTGCTTACCGGATCCTGCCATGTTTAACACTCAGCTGGGCAATCAATTCAAGATCACTACCGAGTATATCGGAGATTCCAATTTCTTTTATCAGATGTGTGGACCGAAATCCTTACAAATAGTTGAGGAAGCAGCACGACAGGATCTTCATGATTTAAAATTCATGCATACTGCTGATGCTAAAATTGCTGGTAAAGAGGTATTTATTCTCCGAACAGGGATGGCGGGAACCCTGGGTTATGAAGTTCATGGTAAAACTAAAGATGCCCACGAAGTTTATAATAAGTTACTAGAAGTCGGCGAAAAATATGGGATACAGAGACTTGGTCGTTTAGCTTATGTCAACGCCCACTGTGAAGGGAGTATTCCGCAAATTGCCGAACATTTTGCCACCCCAATGGATCCGGTCGCTTTATCAGGTAGTCTTCCTAGAGATTCTGAACTTCTTTTTCGAAGTCCAGTTGATCTTGGCTGGGAAAAACTCGTAAAATTCAACCATGATTTTCCTGGTAAAGAAGCATTAAAAAAAGAGCTGGAAGGGCCCCATAACACGGCTGTTCATCTTATCTGGAATAAGGAAGATGTGTTAAAAGTAATGGCTGGTTCCATGGATCCGGAGAAGCAATATGATACCATGGATTTGGCTTGCGATTACGACTATGTCCGTAATAATGCTGGCATGCATATTGATGCAGTATATGACGGAGAAAAGATGATTGGAGCTTCGTCTGGTCGCATGCTTTCACCCAAAACAAGAGATATGATATCTATTGGTTCGATCAATTCAGACTATGCGATCGAAGGACAGGTGGTCGAAGTACTCTGGGGTAACCCGGAAAGCAACCAGGTTCGGGTTCGTGTAACCGTCACCTTGTTCCCGTATATCAAAGAAAATAGAAATGAAAATTTTGATACTGAAACCATTCCACGCCCGATTTTTGATTAAAGATCTGGTTATTCAGCCGTGGGGTAAAAATTTAATAAAACCCCACGGAATTTAATAATCGCTGAAAGGTAAATTTCATGAAACTTGAAACTAAAGTTAATCTATATAACAACCTATTTAATTCTATTATTTTCGGTATAACCTTCACAATTATTGGCGGTTTGATTACAACTGGAGCCGTCGACTGGGCAAGCTTCCCCATTTCCGCGCTGGTCGGTGTCATGGCAGGCTTTGTAATCGGCCTTATCATTCCCATCGGCAAGATTGGTGCTATAGTAGCCGGTAAACTCTCAAAACCAGGTACCTTTTTATTTAACCTCATCATGAATACCGTACTTCTTATCCTGATTTTATTGTTTATGTGTCCAGCTCTGACCATTTTTATGGGCAGTGTTCTCATGGGAGCACCGATTTCAGCAGTTCTTCCAAACTCCTATGCACTTTTCTTACCATTCTTTTTTATTGGTCTGATCCTACTTATGGTTTTCAGCGGTTTAATTATGAAACTTTCGATGAAATGTGCCGGTATAACTGCCGAAACTAGCCAAGAAACAGCATAACGATCAATTTTTACTCTAAGCTTGAAAACCATGTCTGATAACCGAAAGGGGCTTTTGCACCAGTGCATATTCGCAATTTTGCAAAAGCCCTTTTTTTTGTGGTTAAGAAAGATAGACTTCAAAATCTTGCTGATTGTGATCTTCTTTTTTATATGGATACAGAAAATTCAGCAAATCACGTCAATAAATTTTGATGATTGGGAATAATTTTTGCTGACACTTTCTTTTTTCTGATCAAGCGAATACGCAAAGAAATTTAGGTTTTACAGCAAACGATGCTTGGTTTTTACAATAAAACAGGAGATCAACAGCATATCCAGATCCTCAGCATCTATGGTTTCAAAATCGATCTCCAGAATCTTTTCAATTGATTGCAGTCGATTAACCAAAGTATTACGGTGAATAAACAGTTTATCGGCGGTCTGCGAAATCCGCTTTCCATTTTGGAGATAAATCCATAAAGTGTGGATGAGTTCCAGAGACCATTGATCATGATTTTTTACGATTTTCTGGACGATCGGATGACACAATGAATAGGTATCCTGGTCTTTGCTTAAAACCTGGATGATGTACTCGGCGTAAACTTCTTTAAACGTATAAATCTGCTGATCCATCGTCTTTTTGCGACCGAGCTGCAAAGCCATTTCGGCCTGATGCATGGCTGCCGCCAAAAATTCATAACTGGGTTGTTTTAAACTGACGCTAGCACAAAGCGCCAGTTTTGTGAGTTTCGGCGAAATCATCTGAGCAATTGTTGCCGGAAACGCCATCCCATATTTACAGAGACAGATCGAAACAATGCGATTGTCCACAAACAAGGTATAGGCATGGGGCAGGGCTTCGCGTAGATGTTTGAGATAAACCAGATGATTGTACTCCGTCAACGTTAAATCACTGATCAGGTCAAACACTACACAAAAAAAGGCATCATCTTCATCCCACTTCCGTGCGGCAAAAAAATGTTTGACGAGATCAGGATCGACATACTTTTTCTGTATTAACTGTGAAATGAGATAACAAATGTCATTGTTGACATTCTGATCAGGTTTGGGCAGCTGCAGTGAAATCTCCAAAAGCTGTTGAATATGGTATACCAGTGAATGCTGTCCAACCGTAAATTCGCTGACCAGATTTGTCATGGCCAGATTAGCAAAAGGAACCTGATTCTGAACGAGGGTCGCACAAATAATACGTTTTTGATGGTCATCGCTTAAAGGGGGAACCAAAACGGGTTTTCGCTCTTTAATGGTTAAATCAGATAAATTACGGTATTGTTGCGGAATGTTTTCCACCGCACCATAGCCTTTGTACAGTACCGATTCCCAAATCGGATCGTTAAACCGATCCGGAAAATTTCCTGATTTGGCAATCATAATAAAGGATATATCTAATAAAGCTATCGGATTATTTAATACCTGAGCCGAAAGATCCAGCAATTGCTGAATGGGCTGTCGATTCAGAATTTCATCGGTCAATGCTTCATGCCACCGATTGAAATCATCGAAAATGCCCTGCACTTTTTCAAAAACATCCCAGAGCTGCTCATTTTTTGCCATCAAAATAACGTTCCAGGAATGGTTGATTTTCAAATTTGCACCGTTGTCATTTAAAATAATTAAAGACAGCTTCTCAATTTGTAAATAAGCTTCCGACAGCTGATGATCGATCAGATAAAGATATTGATCACCACACTGCCTGGGATCATCCGGTAGCAACCGGACATTTACCAGTTCCATCTCAATGTTGCTGTCGGAAATTATTTTTGATTTTTCGATGGCTAATGCATCCCCAATGATGTGAAGATTCAATTTCATCTGACTTTCACCTCAAACTTTGAATTTGATAAAGTGCACAACGGAAAAAATAATTATCTACATTATTGCACAGTGCTTTGTAAAAAACAATTTGTTATGATAAACCTAATAATCGAAATGCGCATTTTCGAAAATAATTATAAAAAAATCTTGTAATAGCGGAGGTATAAAAATGAAGTTTAATCTTGATAGTGCAATTATGGAAGGTGCTTTCACCTTCTGCAAAGACTTTGGCGGAAACATTCTACCTTATGAATTTACTGGCCCCAGGGACGAATTTATGGCTACCCGCACCACGGCTTCTTTAGGTGTGTTTCTGAACAGCAGCCCCATTTATGATATTTCGGGTAAAGATGCTGAGAAATTTCTCAATAAAGTCTGTGTCAACCGTGATTTCAATCTGATGAAACCAGGCGGCTCACGACATGGTCTGATCTGCAATGATAAGGGACAACTTTTAGCCAGCGGTGTCATTCTTAAAAAAGAAAATGGCGACTATCGTACCTATTGGTTAGCTCCGGCAATCCAATATTTTCTGATGACGAGTGGTCTTGATGTAAAAGGCGAATACTTAAATGATGAATATTTTTACCAACTTGACGGACCAAAATCGCTGGAAATTCTCGAAGAAGCAACTGAAACCGATTTACACGATCTGAAATTTGGACAAAATAAGAAAGTAAAAATTTGTGGTACTGACATGATTGTCTATCGTCTTGGCATGACCGGCGCTTTAGCATACGAAGTACATGGTGCTGCTAAAAATGCCGAAATGGCATACAAAAAGCTTCGCGAAGTGCTGTTTAAGTATGGCGGTAAACTTCAGGGTGCCCGCAACTATGTGCAAATTCAACACACCCCAGCCGGTTATCCCAATCAATTCCAGCATTTTTGGTATCCATTTCAGTCAAGTGGTGTCGGCCTGGCAGAATTTGCCGAAAAAATTGGTGGCTTAAATGCTCCCTTTGCGGGCAGTGCCTCCGACAACAACGAAAACTTCTACTCTACCCCCTATGATTTAGGCTGGGAAAAACTGATCAGTTTTGACAAGGACGATTTTATCGGAAAAGAAGCATTGATGGAAATTGCACAAAAACCATCACGTACCATGGTAACATTAGAATGGAATGCGGATGATGTGGCCGATGTCTTTGCCTCCCAGTTTAGAGGAACTGACGTTGAACCCTATGAACAGATCGAGCATATTTCCGGCCTTTCTGATGCTTCTCAAGGTGCAGCCATTCGCGGCGATTATGTTTTAGTGGACGATCAAAAAATCGGTGTCGCCACCGGAAAAACCTACTCATTCTATGAACAGCGGATGATTTCACTGGCCTCCATCGATCAGAAATATGCCAAAGAAGGAACCGTTGTGGTTGTTCTTTGGGGATCCCCCGGTACGCCGCAAAAAAAGATCCGGGCTAAAGTCGCTCGTTTCCCTTATTTTAATGCCGAATTCCGAAATGAAACATTTGATGTCAAAAAAATTCCCCGAAGAAAATAATAATGCTTAGCCCATAAAACCACCCCTGTTCTTATTATGAGGAACAGGGGTGCTCTTTTTATTCACACCACATCTTTCCTGATCTGGTCATTCAGAAGATTCACAACGTTTGGTAGAATTTCAGGAGATTATTGACACTATTTTAGAATTATTATCAGCTGAAAATCTAAATTATTCAGTATTTGTCTGTTCCAGCCTCATCCAGAATAATCTCTGGTACACTCTGTCGCTGTTCTAAATTGTAGTGCGCTGAAACTTCAATCTTTCCTGATTCTTTGCCAATCTTTTGCAGATCCTTCAGCTTAAATACCCCAATCATCTGCTTAAGCATTTCTGCTTGCCCGGATAGTTCTTCACTAGCGGCGGCACTTTGTTCGGCAGTAGCAGAATTGGTTTGTACCACCACGGAGACCTGTTCAATTCCCAGAGTGATTTCGGCGATCGCTGATGCCTGTTCATTGGAACCCTCGGCAATTTTACTAACAATTCCGGTGACTTCCTCAATTTTTTCGAGAATCGTCTGTAAGCTAATTGCTGTCTCATCCGCAATGGTGTTACCCATCACTACCTTATTTATTGAACCTTCAATTAGACCGGTGGTTTCCTTAGCGGCTTCGGCACTCCGGGCTGCCAGAGTTCGTACTTCTTCTGCCACCACAGCAAAACCTTTGCCATGCTGTCCAGCTCTGGCAGCTTCGACCGCTGCATTGAGCGCAAGGATATTGGTCTGAAACGCAATGTCATCAATAACTTTAATGATTCTCGAAATATTCTTGGATGAGTTATTTATTTCATCCATGGCTGCCATCATTTTCTTCATCTGACCATTGCCCAACTGGGCATTTTCTTGAACGGACAGGGTAAGTTCACTAGCCTGATTGGCACTGATGGCATTCTTTTTCGTCTTTTCTGCCACTTCTTCAATGGATGCTGTCAATTCCTCAATGGCACTGGCCTGCTCGGTTGACCCTTGAGACAACCCCTGACCACCACTGGAAATTTGCCGGGCACCATTTTCGACTTGTTCTGCTGCCGCATTAATTTCTGAAAGCGTACTGCTGAGCTGAGTCGTGATATCATTTATGGCTTTTTTTATTTCGAAAAAATCACCATGATAGTAGGCTGTAATTTCCTGATTCAGCTCACCCTTTTGCATGTTTATTAAAACCATCGTGATTTCACCAACAACCTGTTTCAAAAAATACGTAGTCTTATTTAAGGCTGTTTTAATTTCTGCATGATCCCCAGCGTAATCCCCTGTCATCTCTACCTGCAGATTTCCTTTTGACAGTGCTGTCATAACTTCAGACGCTTCATTGATCGGAGCGATAACAGCGTCCAGAGTCTGATTAAAGCCGTTGATGACTTTGGCATAACCACCTTTAAAACGATCCGGATCACCGCGATTGCTTAAATTTCCGGCAACCGCACTTTGTGTCATTTTTCTTGTTTCTTCAACCAGGCGCTGAATCGTCTCGATCATCTCGATCAGACTCGGCGTCAAGGTATCAGCATCACTGAGTTTTCCCATCTCCTTCAATTCGTCAAGATAAGTAAATTCACCCTGTGCGATATTATCAACTATCATAATAATTCGATTAAACTGATCCACCGCCCGATTGATTGATCCAGCAATCGATCCATAAAGTCCACTATAATTTCCTGCAATTTTTCTGGAGAAATCATTTCGATCAATGTGATCAAGCACCTCATTGCCTGCAGTTAGAGCACCCAGTCCATCAATACAAGCATTAATGCTGTCTTTTAGAATATTGAAATCGCCATTGTAAGTTTCAGTGATTTTTTCAGGAATTACGCCGGCACCAATCTGATTGATGCATCGACTGGCATTTCGAAGCGGTTGAATAAGACCTTCCATAACCTGATTGATCCCTGAAACAAAATCCTGGTAGGAACCAGCTAAAACCTCCGGATCACCCTTGTAATCAAAATGCCCAAAATAAGCGACTTCATATCCAGCCTTTTCTATTTCCTTGTAAAGTAGATTAAGTTGATCTACCATATCAATAAGTGCATCGGCCATCCGATCCTGTTGAGAACTCGGTTTGATTTCAACAGTCAGATCTCCTTTGGCCAAGGCTTCAGCCGCTTCAACTAACTGTCGTCGACTTTCCTTCATCGTCGTGAAAGATGTCATCATCTGACCGATTTCATCTTTTGGTCTCATTTTTAAATCACTGAATAACTGGTCATCAAATTCAATTTCTCCATCAGCCATATGAGCGAATGCCTCGTTTAACCGGATGACGGGTTTCATCAATATTCTACCCCAAATAATTGCCACCGGAACACTTATTACAACGGTTGCCAACGCAACCAACCCGACTGTCAGTCCCAGGGAATGCAACGCTTGTGCCAATTTTTCTTCTGCGAGTGCCGTCGTTAACACCTTGCTAACCCCTAAATAAGCGGCCATCCCAGTAATCACAATACCAATAACCACGAAGACAATCACCAGCAGTGCTATTTTTCCAGCCATACCAGTTTTATAGTTTTTTTGGTGATTACTACCGTATTTTGACCTTACTTCATCCATTTTCATTTCCTTTCATTAACTTGATCTGTTGAACAGACCAGTCTGCCTCATTTTACCAGGTCTAAATTCCTTCCCCCAATATTACGACATTCATCCTATCTCTAATGGTTCGCTGCCAGCTTTTATAGAGTTTTAAACATCAATTTTTAAAAACAAACCTTTTCAAGAATAATAGTAACCAAGAAAAGACCTGGTTGAAAAACCAGATCTTGTTATCTTTAGTCAATTGAGCTAAAACCCATGCCTTTTTTCCGAATTGTTTATAACATACGCCAATCGTTGTTTTAGTTTTCTCATTTTTTCAAAATTTTTAAAATAATTCTTCGCCTCAACGTCTTTATCACAGCCGATTTCTTTGGTACAATATCGGCCGCGATTTGAATCCAGTTTTCTGATGATACTACGCTTTCTCTTTATTTTTTTTCATATACATATAAAGTCCAATATAGCCAGCCAAAAATCCGCTGAACAGTCCACTTATTCCGTTTCCAATCGCATTAGCCAGAACCGTTTCCGGGATTGGCATCAGGAAATAATTGATCAAAAAACTGATCAGACAACCCATCAGTCCTCCGGTAATACCGGTTATTACAGCATCCCTCATCCTAAATTACCACCTTTCATCATTTCTTTGTCGCTTTTTTTAAGCTTATTTCCATTTTTTTAGGCAACCAGTTCTTTTGCTTTAACAGCGGCACTGCCAGCATCCGGGGCATAACCATCGGCGCCAATTTCGTCGGCATAAGCCTGAGTAACCGGGGCACCGCCGACAATGACTTTCATATCCGGTAAAGCTGCTTTAACGGTTTGAACCGCTTCTTTTAAGGCTGGCATGGTAGTGGTCAACAGACCTGAACAGGCAACCAGGACGACGTTATCATTTTCTTTTACTGCTTCCACAAATCGGACGGCTGGCACATCGACACCCAGATCCACCATGTCAAATCCAGCACTTTCGATCATCATTGTGACCAGATTTTTGCCGATATCGTGGAGATCCCCGGCTACCGTTCCGATGATACAGGTTCCTAAAGAGTTAGATACCTCACCAGCCATCACTGGTTTTAACACTTCGACGCCTTTGGACATCGCTTTGGCAGCAATCAGCATTTCCGGTACAAAGATTTCGCCGGATGAGAATTTATCGCCGACCACACCCATGGAAGCGATCATCGCATCCAGAATATCCTGGGCTTTGTCACCGGCATCCAGGGCTTCCTGTACGGCTGCGGCCACCTTCTTTGATTTACCCGTTTCGACCAAAACTTTTACTTCTGCTATTTTTGACATATTTTTCTCCTTTGATTTAAATTTAAGCTCTTGTTTTTATTAATCTGCCCGGAACATGTGCATGATCCGAGTTAAAATGTTACTATTTTACAAAAATTCCTTCCCGGAAGGCGCTGATGTATTCCATACAATATTCGTCTTCACCCATCATCGCTTCGGTAGCAAACAGCATCCCCATCATGTCCTTATTTAAAGGATCAAGGATGAAGCTATCCATACCGGCGCTCATCGCTAGTACGGCAAAAGCTTGATTGGCAATCCGTCGGGCCGGCAGATTGAAGGAAATATTACTGACCGCCCCAGTCACATGAATAGTCGGAAACAGGGTCTTAATGCCTTTGATAACTTTTACCACCATATTGATACCATCTTCTGATGTACAAAGCATTTCAATCAGCGGATCAATGTGCATTCTTGATGGGTCGATCTGATATTCTTGGCATTTTTCCATTAGTTCGGTGAACACATCCAGACGATCTTTGGCGGTTTTTGGGATCCCTTTGTCACTGTTTAAAAGCGCCACGCATTCCCATCTGGAATCGGCGATGGCTTTAAAGGCCACATCCGCCTTATCCCCTTCCAGTGACATTGAATTAAACAGTCCCGGTTTGTTGCAATATTTCATCGATTCAATGCAGGTATAGACATTGGGGCTGTCCACTGCAATCGGTACGTCGGTGGCATCCTGAACAATGTCGATCAACCATTTCATCGTTTCCAGTTCGATGTCATCATCCACGGAGGCACAGACGTCAATGAAATTCGCTCCGGCTTCGGCCTGCTTAATGGCCAGGTTCCGGATAAATTCGGCATCCTTTGCCGCAATGGCCTTCCCGGTTGAGGGAATCGCTCCGTTAATTTTTTCTCCAATAATAATCATTTTCTAACTCCTACTTACAATCTGTTTGTTTTTATAAAGCGTCAAATAGCCCGGCAATACGGCATTCCAGGCTTTGTGCATTCGTATTGAATACAATGGCAACAATACTTATCTGAACGGTTGATCCTACCATTTCTTTGACTGTTATATCGACCCCAGTGGTTGAGATCATGGTTACCGGGGCATCGCATTCAACCAAAGCCTTGACATGACCGATAATCCCGCTCATTTCCTCTATCCACCTGGTCAGGATTTCAATTTCGCCTACCAAATTTTGTTTTATGGTTTCCAAATCTCCAATAATATCCCGATTGCCGGAGCATACCAATGCATCATCATGCATGTGAGATTCAATCCCATGATGATGGTGACCAGCGTGATGGTGATGGTTACAGGATTCAGCGTGGTCATGCTTTGTTATCATATAAATCCTCCGCTTGATTGACTATTTTTTTTAATATGTCTTCTGGAATTACCGCTTTTGCGGATATTGGAATGACTTCAGCGGTTTGATTATAGTTTAATATGCTGTGCTCAACTTGTTTAAGTTCGGCACTGCTGATCAGATCCACTTTATTCAGTAATACGATCGAAGTGTCCTCCAGCTGTCCGGAAACCAACAATTCCATGGCGTTAACCAATCGTTGCCAGCGTTTGGCATCAGCGATGATCAGGATTGTAGCGTCAAGACCCACCTCATCTAAAATTACTTTTCTGATACTGCCTGGATAAGCAACCCCAGTGGCTTCAATGATCAGCCATTGGGGATCAAGTTCGGTCTGGATTTTTTTAATACTGGCAACCAGTTCTCCGGTGAGAGAGCAGCAGGCACATCCACTAAAGAGATTGTTAACAATAAATCCGGCCTTCTTTAGAACTTTATCATCAATTCCGATGGCACCAATTTCATTTTCCACAATCGCAACTTTTACTTCAGAATGATACTCTTTTTCAAGACTGACGAGATATTCTGCCAGTTGCAGCAATACGCTGGTTTTACCGGAGCCTAAAAAGCCCCCGAGAATTAATATTTTCACAATCGGTTCCTGTTCTGATACTATTATTGTGCTGCCAGCTGATGACTGTAACGGGCCGCCTCCTGAATAATCGGCATCATTTGTGCCCCGATTTCGGCGGGATCTAAACTATTAACCAGCACATGTCCGAAGAAGATAAATCCTGGTTTTTGGCCATATTCATCAAAGCAGCGGTGAATTTCGGCAATTCGTGTTTCCAGGGTCGCATCGGGAGCGCCGGGGGCACCGTTGGTATCAAAACCGCCCATTAACACAATTTTATCGCCGTATTTTTTCTGCATCCCGACAATATCATTGGTCGGCTGAACGGACGTCCAGACCGCCGCTCCGGTTTCGATGATATCTTCAATCAGGGGTTCACAGTAACCGCAGGTATGCTGCACTGGTATCATCCCCAATTCTCTGACGGCGTCGTTAAGCCGTTTGTGATGGGGTTTAATCAGTTCGCGATAGACCGTCGGCGACATAAACAGACCGCGTTCAGTGGCAATATCATCGTAATTGGTAAACAGATCCGGGTTGTAATACTGTTTTACTTTTTTGGCAAACTCAATTTTGTAATCAGTAATGGCGGTCATTAATTCATTGCAGGCTTCCGGTTCTTCGGCCAGTGCCATCAAGGCTTCCTCAAAACCCATCAAGGCCGCCAGTCGCTCAAACACGCCATTGCCACAGCCAAATTCAATGGCTTGCGCATTTCTGTCAACGGGCATCATGCTTAATTCCGCATCCACCATTTCCTGCCAGTCAACGGCTTCCAGATCGGGAAATTTGACAATGCTTTTCCAGTCCACGATGGTCTCCGAGTCCATAATATGTTCATTGGGAGCCGGAATCGGGGCGCCGCCACCAGAAGCTGGGGTGATCCAACGAATGCCAAAGCCATCGTAACCGCCGCCCAGCGGTCCTTTTTCAATCCAGGGTCCTGGCAGGGCACCAAATCCCAGCACGCCACAGTCGGCAAGGTGTACCGGTGTCCATTCGGTTTCTTGGTGATTGATAGCGTTTAAATAATTTTCTTTCGGTGTAAGTGCCATATCAATAGTCCTCCTTAAATTTTTTCTAATTGATATTTAAATCTTACGATAAATTTACGAAACTGTAAATTATACAAGCTGATTGACTTTTTCGGTTTTAATCTATACACTTTGTATAAGGAGGTGATAAACCATGAACCTGTCATTAGCCCTGCTAAAAGAAAAATTGGTCACTCTTGTAAAAGATGACAACATTGGTGTATCTGGATCTTTATTGCATTTACCCCATCCGGTTTTTTATGCCGGTGGAGACTGTTTGGATTCCCACATATTATATATAACCATGGCCGAAAAACTGCCATCGAACCTGACCTTTATGCCGGCTTCGGCCTTAATCTGCATTGGTGATCCCCCTCCCAACTGTTATAATGATGCGCTGGATCTGCTGGTAATTACCGATGCTACTGATATTTTTGAACTAAGCAATGCCATTCATGAAATTTACGAAATTTATGGAAACTGGGATTTAAAGCTGCAGCGTTGTCTGCGCGAAAAAAAATCACTGCAACATCTGGCGGATATTTCTGAACTAATTTTTGGAAATGGGATGTTTGTTATGAACGGCGACTTTTATATGGTTGCCCATTCAAAGATGCATGCCTTATATGACTCCCCGAACTTACATCTTGACGAATCGGGGCGGATCCCCATCGAGCAGGTCAACTTGTTTAAAAACGATGCCATCTACAATAAAATCAAGAACGAAAAAAATGTTTTTATCTATCCTTCCGAGGTTTTGCCTTTTCGGACCCTTTGTCAAAACATTTTTCTCAATGACACCTTTCTTTTTCGGATCATCGTGCCCGAAACCGTCCAGCCCTTCAACGACAGCGACAGTCAAATTTTAGAATATTTATCGCAGCAGCTGGTTCAGGATCCAGACTATCTTGCCACCTTTCAACGCAGTAAGAACAGTCAATTGGAGACCCTGCTTCAAAATATTATGTTGGGAAATGCTTATAACCAGACTGCTTTTCAAAAAGCGTTGCAGCAAATGGGTTGGTCACAGACCAATCTTTATTGCGTGGTCCATATCAAGCCCAGCAGCCAGGATATTTACCATACTACCACTACCTATTTTTGTAATGTGATCATGCAGGATTTTAGGCAGACCTTTGCCTTTTCACATAACCAGAGTATCCTGGTCATCATTAACCTGGATCACCTTGACGGGTCCCGGGACGATTATTTCAAGAAATTTAATCGGATGGTCAAAGACGGCAATTTCAAGGTGGGCTACAGCAATTATTCTGTCGGACTTACTCATCTGAAAGAATACTTTCGGGAGGCCGAAATCGCCCTGGAACTCGGCACCCGCAACGATCCCACGAAAGCGAACCATAAATTCTGTGACGCAGTACTGCCCTATATGCTCAACCAGATTACCGCCGAATTGCCGGGCCAATTGCTGATTTCGCCGATTTTAATGCGGCTTCAGGATTATGATCTAAAGAATCATAGCGACTATGTCCACACCTTACGCGTGTTTCTCAATAACAATCACAATGCGGTTCAGACTGCCAAAGACTTGTTTATTCACCGCGCTACGATTGTGTATCGGTTGGAACGGATCAAAGAAATCGGTCATACTGACTTGAAAAACAAAGATGAACTGCTGCACCTGGATCTTTCATTTGAACTGATCCAGCTGGCTACAAACTGAAAAAAGGGTGGTCACTAACCATAAATTGATTAGTGACCACCCTTTTGTTGTGATAACTGACTATTAAAATGAATCTTTAGACCATCTTGAGTTCATTCGCGTTTAATTATTTCATGTTCTTGTTTTAGGGGCGGACGCCATAATTGTTAGAATAAATCGCTATGGGTTCCCGTTCGTGTTAAGTATAAAATCAGGTCATTTTCGGTAAGTTCGTAAATCAGTAACCAATCTGGAGTGATATGACATTCTCTGCAGCTTCCGTAATTGCCAATCAGAGGATGATCCCGATACTTTGCCGGTAATTCTTCACGACTTGCGATCATTTTAATTACTTCCGTCAGCAAGGCAAGATTGTAACCGCGCCTTTGAATCTTTTTCAAATCTTTTTGAAACTTTGATGTGGGTTTAACCGTATAGTTCATTTTAACAGCTCATCCATCATCTCATCGACATCGTCAAAACCCTGATAGTCTTGGGGCGCCAATTTCATTTTTTCGACTTCCTCGATGGCGGCGATTGTTTCAGCATTTGGCACATTACGGGAGAGCACAAACGGTATTCGCTGTTCCCGGACGGACTGCTTTGTAAAGGCAATTAACGCCGCTGTCATCGATAAACCCAAGTCTGAAAATAATTCCTCAGCTTGCTTTTTTAACTCCTCATCCATTCGAATCGTGACATTTGTGGTTGCCATTTTGAACACCCCTTTCGTATTTGATAATTAATTATACGTCTTTTCTTGTGCATTGTCAATACAGCGCACAAGTTTCTGCGAAATTAAATCTAAATTCAGAGTTTTCTTCTAAGTTGCTTAAAAACCTCTGTACCATCTAACAATTCGGCCCCATTTTTAATTTATGCGTCTTAATCCCCCAACAACATCTCACCGCTTGCTCACCTGAGTTATTTTTTTGGTGCGATCATCCCCAGAACCTGTTAAAATGAAAGCAGATTAATCTGATAAGCGAGGTGTTTGCTGATGAATCCTGATTTTTACCTAAACTTTCGACCGCTGTTTGCCCTAGCCCGGATTTTAGCCCTGGTGATGCTGTTGCTGATCCCGCTGCAAATTGTGGTCTTTGTGATTGCGCCGCCGCCGGACACGGTGACCGGATTTTTTGATCTTTTTCAGCGGCATCCCTTTTTAGGGCTGTTGAGCCTGGATTTTATTTACCTCTTCAACAATGCCATTCTGGTGATTATCTATCTGGCCATTGCGGCGCTGTTGTTCCGGGAAAAACCGGTGCCGGTACTGCTGGCCCTCGTCCTCGGCCTGATCGGGATTGCCTGTTACTATCCTTCCAACCCGGCCTTTGAAATGCTGACCCTGAGCAATCTCTATGCCCAGGCTCTGCCCCCGGACCAGTCCCTTTATCTGGCCGCCGGCGAAGCGGTGATGGCCGGTTATACCGGCACGTCTTTCAATACTTACTATGTTCTCAACGCCATCGGCCTGCTGCTATTTGCTTATACCTTCCTTCGCAGCCCCGGTTTTAAAAAATCCATCGGTTGCTGGGGTCTGGCTTCCGGCGTGTTGATGGTCGTCCCCTCATCGGCTGGTCTGGTTGGGATGATTTTTTCGCTGTTATCGCTGATCCCCTGGATGGTTTTTATCGCCTTGTTGATCGGCGTTTTTAAAAAAGCCGCAGCCGCTTCTGGTCCCCCGCTTTAATCCGCCCTCAACTAACACCCCTGACTGCAAACTGAAAAAAAGGCAATTAAAAAGGGTGGTCACTAACCATAAATTGATTAGTGACCACCTCTTTTGTTGTGATAACTGACTGTTGTGCCTGTCCTTACTCAAAAAGCGCCATTCAGACGGCATACTTTCCAATCCGATTCTTAACCAGATCCGCCACTGCTTCCGTCGCTTCAAACAGGTCGTTGGCGTAGGCATCGGCTTTGATCCGGCTGGCATATTCAGCCGTCACCGGGGCGCCGCCGATGATCACCTTGACCTGGGCGCGCATTCCCTGTTCCACCAGGGTATCGATCATATTGTCCAGCTCCGGCAGGGTGGTGGTCAGCAACGAAGACAACGCCAGCACATCGGGTTTATGCATCCGGACGGCTGCAATAAAGGTTTCCGTCGGCACATCAATACCCAGATCAATGACCGTGTAACCGCTGCCCTGAAGCATCATGATGACCAGGTTTTTGCCGATATCGTGGAGATCCCCGGCCACCGTGCCAATCGCCACAATTCCTTTGGAGGTGCCGGTTGAACGGGACAGCATCGGTTCCATTACATACATCGCTGCGTGGGCGGCCCGGGAGGCCATCAACACATCGGTGACATAGATCTCGCCGTCAAACATTTTCTGACCCAGATCCTTAAAAGCCGGGTTGATCGCAGTCTGGATAATCTTATCAGTGCGGATACCATGATTCAGGGCTTCCTTGGTTTTATTCATGGCGATCTGGGTTTCCCCGTTTTCGATGGCCTGCTGTAATTCGATTAATACTTTTTCCATATTCGGCACCTTATCGTTTGTGAACTTTTCGAAACTGGGTCGGCGTGATCCCTTCAAATTTACGGAACACCTTGGTGAAATAGCCGGCATCCCCATAACCCACCTTTTCGGCAATGGCTTGAATCTGATAATGGGGATTAAGCAGCAGTTTCTTGGATTTTTCAATCCGAACCTTTAACACATAATCCATGATCGGCAACCCCAGCTGCTCTTTGAAAATCCGGCCGGCATAACCGGGGCTGAGGCAGGCGGCATCAGCGATGGCCTCCACCGTCAGGCTGTCCGGGTAGTGATTTTCGATATAGTTGGTCATCAGGGCAATATTGGGGTTTTCCGGTTTGACTGCCGCCGCCTCAAGCTGTTCCAGATAGGCATCCACGGCTTTGGACGTGATGACCGAGATGTTTTCTTGCGAAGTGGTCTGATAGATTAGGCCGATGGCGTGATCGTTGATTTGCAGAAACGGCGCCATCGCCGGCCCGATCCGATTGACTACCCGGGACAGCACCACCAGCAGCTCGGTCATTTTGGCTCGCATCGGCGCCAGATTCTGATGGGCTTCATAGCGTAGCCCGGAGATCAGCCCCTCCAGATAGGCTTTCGCTTTTTTACGGTTTTGCTGCAGCTGGACGATGATTTCATCCTCATCAATCAGCGACCGGCTTTCGCTTTTGTCCGCTTGTTCTTCCCGGCTTTTGTGGTTTTCAATTTCCGCATGATAGAGCGTCCGCTGACGGGCAAACTCCCGGGACTGTTCAAAATTTTCCCAACCGGCTTTCATAATATAGTTGGCCACTACATACAACAGGTAGGCCGAGGCCTGGACCTGATTACCGGTAACAATGGCCAGCTCCCCCACCGCTTCAAACAATTCCTCAAAATCATCGGTGATTGCCTGGTTCATCTTCCTGAGTTCAATCCAGAAAAACTCCTCCGGCTCCCACATCAATACCTGGCCGCAGATAATCGTGCCGACATGCTCGCCATTTAAGACAATCGGCGCCGCCCACTCAATCAGGCCCGAGGGACAGCGGAAAATATAGGGCTCGCCAAACAGTGCCGCTTGCTTGCCGGCCCGTTTATAAGCCGCTTGACAGCGGTTCTTGCCGCCTTCCAGACTGTAGATAATGCGGCAGAATTTACAGCATTTTTTAATGCCCTTGCGCGGGAAGATCGAAATCCCTTCGCCATCGACAATATTGGCCATCAGGCCGGTAGTGGTGGTAAAGGCGTCAAGAATTTCCTGGAGGGTTTTGATGTCGACCAGATCGCTGAGGCGTTTTTGAGTTGGTTGGAGGGTTTCGGATTGATCCATTGCTTCACCTGTGTAGTTTAATCTGTGATTTTTATCAGTATAGCATGATTTTTCTAAAAACAATATTAAATTATAGTCACCTTTTTACATAGCAGAAAACAACACAGCATTTTTCAGGCCGCTGTGTTGTTAAAATTTTTTGTTATAATTTGATCCGAGTTGTTGTTTATTAATTCTTCAATTATTTTGCTGTTATTCTACAATTATTTAGCTAGTTTTTTTATCCGGTGCTTTTTTCAGATACATGATCAGTCCGATAAACCCACCCATAAACCCGCTCATCAACCCACTGATGCCATTGCCGAGGGCATTGGCCAGCACTGTTTCGGGGATTGGAACCAGTAACCAGTTCACTAGAAAACTGACTAACAGGCCCATGATACCACTAACTATTCCGGTGATAACTGCTGATTTCATTTCAAACACCTATTCTCTTATAATTTATCCACCTGATGCCAGGCTTCAATCATTGGTTCAAGTCGTGAATCACCGACCATTAAGGCATTGCCATTTTCGTTCATTAATAATGGCATTAAAATGAAGTTACCCTTCTGACCATAAACCGTGGCACAGCGTTTAGCTTCTTCTATCAAAGCTTCAGTTGAAGCACCAATATAACTGGCCGGACCAGAAGTATCCCAACCACCTTCAATTACCAAACTACCCTTAAATTTTTCCTGAATACCTTCCAAGTCATTCATAATCTGGGCTGAGTGCCAGATTTTAGCTCCCATTTCGACATAATCAGCGACGATTTCCTCGCATTTGCCACAAGTATGCTGGGCAAAAAGCACGCCACGTGATGTCACTGCTTCAATAATTCGCCGATGGGCTGGCTTGATCACTTCCCGATAAACTTTGGGCGACATAAAAAGTCCGTTAGCAGTGGCTAGATCATCAAAGTAAGTAATCACATCCGGCTGGTAGGCCTCAATGAAGCGGTTGTGAATCGCAATTTTATAATCGGCAAAGGCCTCAAAAAATTCCTGACAGGATTCGGGATCTTCCACCAGCGAACACAGAGCGTTTTCAAAGCCCATGAAAGCGGCTAATCGTTCAAACAAACCGCAGACGCTAAACACATTGACGACCTGTTCTCCGGGAGTAAAGTCTGCCATTTCTATTTTTGCGGCTGCTTCAATCCCCAGACTATCGATATTTGGAAATTTAACGTAGTCTTTCCAATCGGCAATATCATCAAACATAAATTTATTCGGTTCTGGAAGCACTCCCTCTTTTGTTGCAATCCAGTTAACACCAAAAGGATCCATCCCACCATTCCATGGTTGGTCGGTATTGTTTGTTCCTAAGAAGCAGATTTTATAGACCTCCATTGTATTTGGGATAAACTCTGGTTTCTTCCCCTCGATCATCGCAAAAAAATTCTCTCTCTGATTCATCTTGTATCCTCCCCTTATTCTTGTTCTTTATTTTTTGTTCTTAGCAATTATTTCTTACTTAACCAGTTCTTTAGCCTTAACCGCAGCCGATCCAGCATCAGCCGCATAACCATCAGCCCCAATTTCCGCCGCAAACTCCGGCGTTACCGGTGCGCCGCCAACAATCACCTTGCAGCCGCTCAGGCCACTGGCTTTAATGGTGGCAACCGCTTCTTTTAAAGCTGGCATGGTGGTGGTCAAAAGTCCCGAGCAGGCGATTAAGGTAACATTATCATTTTCTCTGGCCGCTTTGACGAAATTCTCGGCGGGCACATCCACACCCAGATCCACCATCGTAAAGCCGGCACTTTCAATCATCATCGAGACCAGATTTTTGCCGATATCATGAAGATCCCCAGCTACTGTTCCGATTACACAGGTTCCCAATGAAGCGGAGTTATCACCGGCCATCAAGGGTCGTAACACATCCACCCCTTTGGACATCGCCTTGGCGGCAATCAGCATTTCTGGTACGAAAATTTCACCAGCCGAGAATTTATCCCCGACTACGCTCATTGAATCCACCATGGCCTGGAGAATTTCGGCTGGCTGGCCACCAGCATCCAACGCTTCCTGGACCGCTGCCCCGATCTTCTTGGACTTCCCTGCTTCCACCAATTCTTTGACTTCTGTAATTTTTGACATGTTTTCTTCCTCCTATTATAGTCGATTTTATATAAATGTGTGATTAACACGTTTATCCTAAACTGTTATTTTTTTACCGCGCCGTGAATTCCCTGGCGGTAAGCCCGGATATATTCGACGCAATATTCGTCGTCACCCATCAAGGCCTCGGTGGCAAAGATGATCCCCATCAGGTCCCGGTCAGTGGGATCAAGAATCCCGCTGTCCAACCCGGCCATCATCGCCATGACAGTAAAGCCCATATTAACCGTTTTGCGGGCCGGCAGATTAAAGGAAATATTACTGATCGCCCCAGTGACGTGGATAGTTGGGTACTGGTTTATGATCTCCCGGATCACCTCCGTCACCACCGCGATTCCCTCTTCCGAGGTGCAGAGCATTTCCACCAGTGGGTCGATATGCAGTCGCGAGGGGTCAATCCCGTATGCTTTAGCTTTAGCCATAATATCGGCAAACACATCCAGCCGGTCCTTGGCGGTTTTAGGAATGCCCTTGTCACTGTTAAGTAGTGCCACACATTCCCAGTTGGTATCTGCAATAGCCGCAAAGCCGACATCGACCTTATTCCCTTCCATCGAAACTGAGTTGAACAGCCCCGGCTTATTGCAGTAGTTCATGGCCGCAATGCAGGTCTGTTCGTTGGGGCTGTCCACCGCAATCGGCGTCTCGGTCACTTCCTGGACGATGTCAATCAGCCACTTCATGGTCTCCAACTCGACGTTATTCTCCACTGAAGCGCAGACATCGATATAGTCCACCCCAGCCGCCGTCTGAATCCGGGCCAAATGCTTAATATACTCGGCATCCCGCGCCGCAATGGCTTTAGCTGTGGCGGGAATGGCGCCGTTGATTTTTTCTCCGATGATGATCATACTTTGTTCTCCTAATTTCTCTTCATTATTTTTAATTTTCCAGCCCGGCCAGAAAGGGCTCCAATTCCTGAAGGGTTGCCTCACTGACCGCCAGCAGGGCCGGACCGTCTGGTCCATCACACCATTCAAAAACATAGAGATCTTCGCTGGCGGTTTCAGCCGGGTGGTGATGGTGGTCATGACAATCACAGTTTTCGCCATGATGATGGTGTCGCCGCTCCCTAGCCAATGCATACTGCTTGTCACCAAAACTGAAATGCTTTATCACATCCATTTCAAAATGGTTGCCGAATTCATCGCTATAGGTCCGGCTTTCGGCTTGCTTGTTTTTATCTGTCATGGCTCTCTCCTTTTTTCTGAACCCTTTCCAGTTGGTCAAAAAGTCCAATCAGTCTCGCTTCCAAATCATTCTCAGGGATAGCAAAAACGATTAGCGCAATACTAACCTGGACCCCATTGCTGCCATCTGCTGCGGCTGGCTGTAGGCGACAACTTACCTGATCACCGGTTGTCGAGATCATCGCGGTCTGTCCCGTTGTTGCAAGAAAGCTTTTGAGATGACCAACAATCCCGCCACGCGCCGCAATCCATTGATTGATTTCGGCAAATTCTTCCTGGATGATGGTTTTTAGGGCCTTAAAAGATTTCTCCTGAAACACAGTTTCCCCGGCCATGGCCACCGCTCCTTCATGCAAAGTGGTCACAATCTGATAGCTTTTGCGTTTGCTCAGTTGCTCACTATTTCTGATTTTTATCTTGTAGTCAGCCATTCTGGATCACCTTAAGCAGCCGTTCATCAATGGGTTTAATCCCACTGATCAGATAGATTGCCGCATCTGAATTCAGTTCCCAGAGGTCGGCTTCAACCTCCCGCAATACGGTTTCCTCCACCAGATCAGTTTTATTAATCAGAATCAGGTGGGCATCATTTAGCTGTCCTTCAATCAGATTTGCAAGCGGCATCCGAATCCGCTGCCAGCGACTGGCGTCAACAAGGGTGACAATCTGGGCGGCAATCCCCAGGTTAGTAAACAGTGATTCGGCGATCTTATCGGGAAAGGCCACCCCGGTCGCTTCGATGATCAGCCATTCCGGATCAACCGCACGTTTTATTTCCTGCACGCCTGACAGCAAATCGCTGTTAAGACTACAGCAGACGCATCCCGAGAAAATCTCCCGGACCGTATAGCCATTGCCCCGCAACAACTTGTCGTCAATGCCGATCTGACCGATTTCATTTTCAATGATCGCCACCCGACTCTTTTGATTACCAGAGGATTGCTGCACCAGATATTGGGCCAGCTGTAGCAGTACCGATGTTTTGCCGGATCCCAGAAAACCACCCAGTATCAATATTTTCAAAGCTTTCGCCTCCTATTCCCATTTCTTTTGTATCGTTTATAATGTGTTATCGTATCAGCTCCTTCGTTTTTGTAATATCTGCATTATATCCGAATGAAAACGATGGAGATATGGACGAAATCACATCATTTTATGAAAATTCCCGCTTATTTTCCGAGACATCATCCTGCCATTTCGTCAAATAGTAAAATCCCGACATCGATTTAAGGTAAAATTGGATGATTCAGTCATCGCTGACAAACAAAAAAGACCTGAATAAAATTCCAGATCTTTTTTGCTTTCTTTTGAAGATTTTATAATGTATTTTTTTGCTGAGCTAAGAGTCAACTACCGGGCATTGCTGATCAATTATTTAAAAACTTACCAACTCCGCGACTTAATCCCCCAACAACATCGCTTCCACCGTTTCAAATCCCAACCTAGCGATAGTCTGGGCAAAACGCTCCCGCGGCAGTCCCTGCTGCTGATAAAAGAATATGGTTTTCTCGACCAGCTTCAAAACCTCTTCCGGATCGGTAAAAATCCGACGTAGCGGTTGACCGATGGCCACCTGCTTGCCCCAGCGGCCGCCAATTACAATCTGATAGCCAATTTCCCCGCCGCTGACCGCTTCAAACGGACATTTGCCAATACAGAGGCCGCAATTTCGGCAAATGTCCCGGTCGATCGTAATCACCTCGTTATCCAACCGGGCCGCCACCACCCCGCAGGCCTTTTGGACACCACAGTTTTTACAATGCTTGCAGGCTTTGGGGTTGACCTTCGGCACCCACTGGCCGATGATCCCGAGGTCGTTGAGATCCGGCTTCATGCAGTTATTGGGACAGCCACCGACGGCGATTTTAAATTTATGGGGCAGAGCCAGATCCTTGTGACCGACATAAAAGCGCTCATGGATTTCCCGGGACAACCCAAAGGTGTCGATCAACCCATATTGACAGGTACTGCCTTTACAGGCGGTGATCGGACGGACTTTGGCTCCGGTTCCGCCGGTTTCCAGCCCCACTGTCGCCAGATGGTTTCGGAAACGATCGATCTGTTCAAAGGGGATTCCCTGACATTCGACGGTTAACCGGGTGGTCAGGGTCAAGGTGCCATTGCCATATTTTTCGGCGGCCTCTACCATACACCGCATTTGCTCAGCGCTAATTACTCCGTTTCGGGTAATCACCCGGCCCGAAAACGCATCGGTTCCCTTATTGCTTAAAAACCCCAGAGCCTTAACTCTTTTTTCTTCTTCGTTGCTGATTGTCAGTGTTGCCATCTATTTTTCTCTTAAATAGGTCCTATCGTTAACTTTCTTAATATTTCATGTCCATGTGTTTTTAGTATAGCACTTGTCTTTTGATAATTAAAATGATATTATTTTATATCATCAATAAGTTTTACTTATGTTTTAAATCTACGCGGAGGTTCTATGGATATTCGACATCTTAAAATTATGATTGCCGTGGCCGAAGCCGGCTCGATGTCCGGGGCGGCGAAAAAACTGTATATCACTCAGCCGGCAGTGAGCCAGGTGGTTAAAGAACTGGAAAACCACTATGGCTGCCAGCTTTTTGAACGCCTGGGCAAAGGCATCTATATCACCGAAGCCGGGAAACTGCTGTGCAGCCAGGCCCGGATGGTGATCCGCCAGTTTGATACCCTGCAAGAAAACATGCAGCATATGCGCGCCCGGGAGGTACTGAAAGTGGGCTCCACCATCACCGTAGGGGCCTGTATCATCCCCGGCTTGATGGCCGATTTTCAAGTCGCTCATCCCACCGTCGATCCCTATAACTTTGTCAATAATACCAAAATTATCGAAGCACGGCTGCTCCAGTCCCAACTGGATATCGGCCTGGTAGAGGGCGCGGTCCAGCATCCCGATCTGGTGGTTGAACCGGTAATCCCAGATTATCTGGTGATCATCTGTAGCCCTCACCACCCCTTTGCGGGACGAACTTTTATCGACGCCCGGGAGCTGGAAAACGAAACCTTCGTGATGCGCGAGGATGGCAGCGGCACCCGGGAATTATTTGAATCTTTTGCCCGGAACCGGGGTTTTCATGTAAAGATTGGCTGGGAGGTCACCGCGCCGGAAATCATCAAAACCATTGTGCAAAAAAATAACGCTCTGGCCGCCATTTCCATCCGACTGGTGGAAGCGGAGCTGAACAACGGCAGCGTCTACGTGATCCGGCACCCGGAAAACAGCTGGCACCGGAATTTTAATCTGGTCTATCATAAACATAAACAGATCACCGCCGGAATGCAGGGTTTTATGGAGCTGGCCCGTAAAATCGGCAGCCGGGAAATTCCCAGCGATCATGCCTTTGGCATGCTCCGTTAAGACCCGATCATGCCGACCGAATCGCGGTTATTATGCTATTGACGAACAAACATCGGACGTTGATCATTGATACGATCTTTTTATTCCAGGAAAGACTGCCGCCAAACTTAAAACCCGGGTACTTAGCCAACACCACTTGCTCATCTGAGTTATTTTTTTGGTGCGATCCTCTTCAGAACCTGTTAAAATGAAACCAGATTAATCTGATTAGTGAGGTGTGCCTGATGAACCCTGATTTTGAACTCAACTTTCGACCACTGTTTGCCCTGGCCCGGATTTTAGCCCTGGTAATGCTGTTGCTGATCCCACTGCAAATTGTGGTCTTTGTGATTGCGCCGCCGCCCGACACGGTGACCGGATTTTTTGATCTTTTTCAGCGGCATCCCTTTTTAGGGCTGTTGAGCCTGGATTTTATTTACCTCTTCAACAATGCGATACTGGTGATCATTTATCTGGCCATCGCGGCGCTGTTATTCCGGGAAAAACCGGTGCCGGTGCTGCTGGCTCTCGTCCTCGGTCTGATCGGGATTGCCTGTTACTATCCTTCCAACCCGGCCTTTGAAATGTTGACCCTGAGCACTCTCTATGCCCAGGCGCTGCCCCCGGACCAGTCCCTTTATCTGGCCGCCGGCAAAGCGGTGATGGCCGGCTATACCGGCACGGCGTTCAATACTTACTATGTTCTCAACGCCATCGGCCTGTTGCTATTTGCGGCTACCTTCCTTCACAGCCCACGTTTTAAAAGATCGATTGGGTACTGGGGACTGGCTTCCGGCGTGTTGATGATCGTCCCCTCATCAGCTGGTCTGGTCGGAATGATCTTCTCGCTGTTGTCGCTGATCCCCTGGGTGGTTTTTATCGCCCTGCTGATCGGCGTTTTAAAAAAAGCCGCTGCTGATCCCACGGTTTAATCCGCTCTCAGCCTACTGCCCTGGGCAACCCCGGCCGCAGGATCGACTGAGCAAAACACTCGCTACCCAGCCCTGTTCTTAACAGCCGAAAAAAACAAGCCCCCTACCACCAGATCATCGTCTGGCCGCAAGGGGCTTGTTTGTGTCTTAATCAATTAGCAGTTACTTCCCCACCGGCCCAATCACTCCGGCCCGGTAGGCTTTGCTGTACTTGCGGCAATGCTTATCCTGACCCAACAGGGCATAGGTGGCAAAGATGGTACCCATCATGTCCCGGTTCAGTGGGTCCAGGACCGCCGAGTCCATTCCCGCGGCAATGGCAAAGGCCATGGCGGTTTTGTTGAGCAACGGCCGCAGCGGCAAACCAAAGGAGATATTACTGATGGCACCGGTCACATGGATGGTCGGATAGAGGGCCTTGATCGCCCGGATCTCTGCCTCCAGATTCAGCAGCGAATTGTTTTCCGTCGACAGCGCCATCACGCAGGGATCAATATGGATCCGATCCGGGGTGATGCCAAATTTGTCCGCTTTTTCGACCATGCTCTTCGTGATTTTGAGCTTGGTTTCCAGATCACAGGGAATCCCGTTGTTGTCGCAGGTCAGCCCCACCACCTCCCAGCTGTTGCCAGCCAGCAGCGGTAACAGCACCGCGCACTTGTCCCCTTCTTCTGAGATCGAGTTGAGCAGCCCCGGTTTATTGGCGTATTGAAACACCGCCTCAATCGCCCGGGGATTGGGACTATCGATGCATAACGGCGTTTCCACCGCTTCCTGAACCACTTCGATCAGCCACTTCAAGGTTTCAATTTCCAGCTCCGGAGCGGTGCTGGCACAAACATCAATGAAATCCGCCCCCGCTCCCGCCTGTTTGACCGCCCGGTCGGCAATAAAAGCCGCATCACGCTTGTCAATCGCCTCCTTAACTGCCGGAATACTGCCATTTATTTTTTCTCCGATTATAATCATCTCGTCGCTCCTTTTATGTCTTAAATCAGCAGGTTCATGTAAAAATCAAATGTTTCATGGCTGAACCGCTCAAAATTGGCCCGGGCAAAATCCGGGGTCAATGGATAGTTTTGTTTGAATGTTTCCCAGTCGAACAAATATTGAGACTTAGGCTTGGGTACCAGGCGCTCATCATAGACAAAGCCTTCACTGTTCAGCGGTGTACCAAACGCAGCACCGGGGTTTTCGTAAGCGGCATGGTCCCGTATATACTCGGTTAAGGCGGCCAGGGTTTCCAGATTCACTTCCTTCAGGGTCAGCGGGTTTTTGTCAAAGCCAAACAGATAACCACCGCCGGGGAGCATGATATCCAGGAAGGCCTTAGCGCGGTCGACAATCTGAGCCGGGGTATCGGTCTTCAATGAGGCACTGGGGAATAAGCCGGTCAGCAGGAATTTTTTACCCAACTTATCTTTGATGGTCTGCGGATCACCATATTCAAAAGCCAGCTGACAACCAGCCGGAATTTCTGACAGCAGGATATCCAGATAGCGGCTCCAATCGTGTTCACAGAACATATTGGGACGGGCGCCCACCGCGGCAAACTGTTGCAGCATCGTTTTATAGGAAGGCAGATAGATCTCGACAAAATCCTTTTCGCGCATAAAGGTCGGCATATGCAATGGAATAAAGACCGATCCCTGGGCATCGATATTCCCCGGCAGCCCCCAATGATAGAGCAACGGCATGACCGCCGCGGCGGCTTCCTGGAGCTGGGTTTTGTGACGACGGACATCCATGCTGATGCCGGAAAAGCTGCGCAGCTGATCGGCAATAAAATCCAGCGGGGCTTCGGTAAAATTAAAGGAACCCAAGGGACTGCCGGGATAATAGCCATGTGTCTGGATCAATTCAAAAAAGGTCGGCAGAAAGGCCATTTCGTCATTCTGCAGCGCCAGCTTGCCCATCTGGATGGCGGTGGCCATCTTAATCGGATTCTGGGGATCGAGGTTTTTATGCTGCCGCGGGATGACGGTTTCGACCAGAAAATCAAAGGGTTTCTCAATCAATTGCGGATACTCGTCAGCCATCATCCCGACCACCTCAGGATGCTGCACAAAACCACCATTGCCCATTACAAAAGACTGGGAGCCATAGAGCTGATACATCGACGGAGTCCGGGATAGCAAAAAATTTGCCGGTGCCACCAGACAGGAATCGGAATAGATTTTTGCACACAGCTCCCGGGCCGGATCAGCCAGCATCGCATAATTGAATTGAAAATCAAACAGGTTCTGACCACCATATTCAGCCACCAGATGCTGGGGCAGGGTCAGCCCGATCGGCATCCGCTCAGGAATCGTGTTGGTATAATAATCACTGTACAGTTTTCCCCGTTGCTGTTGTAAAGCTAAAACATCACTCATTTTTTCCTCCATTATATTAGTTAGATTTTGAACAAAAGTAATTTTGCTGCCGGGTTCCCCGATCGACCGTTAAAGGTTTACATCGTTACCGCCATGATAACAAATTAAAAAGCGTCCTTCTGTCTCGCAAAAGACATAAGGATGCTTATTTTTGTAAATATTATTTATTTTAAGAAAGTTTAAATGTTATTTGAGCAAAACTGCCGTAGTTTTTCCATGTTTATCACAATTATCTGGTTTCGTTGGGTGTCGATGACCTTTTCTTCGCGTAGTACCTTAAGATACTTGGCCACATTGGCCCGGTTCAGACCAACAAATTCGGCAATCGCCTGCTGCGAAAAGGGAATCCGCTGGTCATGATCGTTGGTGTTCTTTAAATAGATATAAAAGAAATTGCAGATCTTTTCCATCCCGGTGGAAAACAACTGGTTAGCCAATTCCTGCCCATTCAGGGAAACCAGTTTAATATAAGCCCGATACATGGCCATGTTCAAGGCCGGATTGGTATTGACATACTGCTCAAAGCCAACCCGGTTAAAGACATAGACTTCCAGATCAGTCACGGCGGTAAAGGCAAAGGATCGCATCATTTCAATCTCGCCGGGAAAATACAGCGGCGCCAGATAACCCTTACCGTAAAACGACGAAGTTTTGATATTTCCGGATTCATGAATAAAAGACCCGGACATCGTCCCACTGGTGATGTAATACATCTCATCCATCGGCTCCCCAAAGCCGTTGACCGGTTCGTTTTTATGATAGCGCCGGACCGCACTTTTAATCTCGGCGAAATAATCTTCAAACGCCGAAAAATCATCGGCAAAATAATATTGCAGCTCCATCGCGCCTGCCTTTCATCTACAAATCATTGGTGTCAGCTTTGATTGCTGTTTTATTGGCATACATTTTTTCATCGGCTTTTTCCAACATCTGCGGGAGCGAGTCGCCGCCATACTCGTAGCCAACTGCATATTGAATTTTTAGTTGGTCTGATTTTTTATTATACCGGATCGCGGCCAGTTCGATCTCCTTAAGCAACTGCTCGATTTGTTCCTCAGTATACTTTTTGACAATCATGATAAATTCATCCCCACCATAACGGCCAACAAAGACGTTTTCGTTGGTCAAATGATTTAAGATATCAGCAAAGGCCTTAATCAGAGCATCCCCGGCACTATGACCCAGATTATCATTGACCCATTTCAGGTTATTGAGATCAAACATAACCATGCAGTAGGGACCTTCTTTTCGATCCATGGGGGTCCAGATCTTTTCTTCACAGCTCAGCCGCCCGGGTAGTCCGGTTGGTTTGTCAAAATAAGCCGCCGTCGCCAGCTCTTTATTTTTTCTGAGCAGCTGGATTTCTGTCATCGCCTGCTGCAGCGCAATCACAATTAACAGCCCCAATAGGATCACCACCACCAATTCCAGAGTGGTGAGAATTTTTGTTTTCTGTTCCAGATAGAATTCTGCTGTTCCGACCACGTCGTTGGCCATATTAAAATAGGTCTCACTCATCTGGATGACTTGCCCCTGGTTGCCGGGATCGCCGCGATAGATCAGAATTTCGGCTTGCAAATCATCCCAATAATCATCCAATTCTGAGAGTTTTTCAAGATAGGGTATATCGTCCAGTTTGTCGAGATCGTACTGTCCTTGCCCGGTCTGAAGCTCAGCGAGAATTCCATCCAGATATAGCATCAGATCGTCCTTGGGGATGCCGTTGGTTTCCAGTTTGACCAGTCGCTGGGTGCCCCCCCGGATAATCCCGGTATAGTTGATCACCCGACCGGTGCCCTGGATGACATTGACCAGCTGGAAAATATTAAACAGCACAATCCCCAATATGACAACACTAACTAATTGTACAATTTTATATAGCAATTTTCGATTCGTATTCATCTGCTTACCATCCTCATTCTTCAGACTTTTATCGTATCTGTTTCTGGTTTATCTGTCAACTTTAATCTCAGTTCATCACAACCTTGAAGATAAACGGCTACTCACCCCCGCCGCGTCACAATCCGGACAATCCGCGGCCGGTTATAGCGCTGGGCAATGATACAGGGCATGTTGATGGCCAGGGCATAGATCAGCATATAAAGAATCACGATCGGTGGCGTAAAAAAGCCGAACACCCAGAAGGGCAGAATCGCCAGCCAGTGGATCATTTCGGCCCGGCAGGATTCCAGCAGGTATTTGTCGAGATTATCTTTTGAAAAACTGACCAGCTTTTTCTTTTCAAAGCCGCCTTTCACCAGCGAGCCGCCATCCGGCAGGTATTTTTTCCAGCGCCGCACCCGCAACCACTTTTCATAGAGCTCGCCGTCGTTTTCCCAGCGATGGGCCCGGTAAAACCAGGCGGTGTAATCAAAGCAGCGATCCGGCAGGCGGGTGCAGAGCAGGGCCGCGCTTACCTGAAGGATCGGCCAGACGATAAAACACAGCATAATGGTCAGTCCCTGGGGCAGAAATATAATTTGCATGCGCTGCTCCTCTCTATTTATCCAAACGAATTTCCCGGTCTTTCCAGATCACCGGGCGACCCAAGACTCTTTTAACCAGCGACCGTAAAAAGATCGCCAGATAAAACAGCAGTAACAGTGGATAACAGACGATGTCCATCACTGAAAAACTGCCGATATGCCGGGCGATGCGGATCAGCTCCAGCACCCAGATGCCATAGCACGCGGCCATTATCCCGGCCCCGAGCCACTGCTGCCCAACCAGATTAAGAACCAGATAAAGCGGCGCCGAGGCCACCGCGGTGATCCAGAAAAAGACCAGTACTAGAATCAGCAGCGGTGTTTTCGCCACCCCGGCGGCCTGATTTTTGGTCCAGCCCTGAACCAGCTGCCGCAACCCGCCGCGGTACATCCGATAGGAAACGTCGTGATCCCCCATAAACAATGCAAAGGGAATGTCTTTTTCGCGGAGTTTTTGACCCAGGGCCATATCATCGACGATGCTGTCTCTAATCGCGGCATGACCGCCGACCGCCTGGTAATCAGCCTGACTGATCAAGATCACCGGACCATAGAGGCCAATCTGATAAGGATTGGCTGACTTGTTTTTACCACGCCTCGCTGGCAAGCCCAGACCATTGGCCCCCATCTGGATGCAATTAAAGAATAGCGACAAGGCCTCGGTTCTGTTCTCGATCTGATGATAGGGCATCACTGAGATCACCCGACCGGTTTTTTGATGAGCCTTTAACAATTTGTCAATTCCGGTCGGACTCAGCCGTACATCGGCGTCCAGAAATAACAGCAGCGTCCCGGTGGCCGCTTCCCCGCCCTGCTGGCAGGCCCAGGACTTGCCCAGCCAGCCGGCTGGTCGCGGAGCTGAGGTAATCAGCCGGGCCCCAGCAGCGGTGGCGATGCGGGCGGTTTGATCGGTAGAACCGTCATCGATACAGATAATTTCGTGAATCTCGAGTGTTTGATTTCTTAAATCGCCCAACAATAAGGCCAGGTTCTGTTCTTCGTTCCGGGCTGGGATGATAATCGACAGCCGGGGTATTTGGTTGCCCCGGTCTTGGGGATCACCTCGCTCCAGTCCGGGGAAACGATAAAAAAGCAGCCAACTGGCCGCCAGTCCCAGCCAAATCATGACTCCGACCACAATCATCGTCGGACTCCCGAATCGTCACCGGTCAGTCCCGCTCGACCCTGTTTTTCGAGCCGCTTGATCACCCCATCCGCCGCCAGCTTGCCGGTCAGGATCGAGACCGGCAGGCCTGAGGGACTGAAGGTCCATTGGCCGGCCTGATAAATATGGGGTAGCGGGGTCGCAATGGTTTTGGCAATTTTGCGAAACTGGTTGACCGCCGGCAATTTTCCGGCACTCGCCTCATCGCGAAAGGCCCAACCGGTAATGGCTCCGCCCAGATTCCCGGTGAGCCGCTCAATCGTCAAGGGGGTCGAACTGAAGCGCAGTTCAACCTGTCCGGTCACGCCGGGAAAAACGCTGTTTTCCAGCACTGTCAGGATCTGCTCTTCGCATCGGGCTTTAAAGGCCGGATACCAGCCCGCCTCAGCAATAGCTTTAACCAACCGGTAATCCATTAGGGTGCTGACAATCACCCCGGTTTTCCCGGCCGGGGCCAGGGCTGGATCCCGGAGCACCGGGCAGGAAATCTCGTAGGTAGTCAGGGCCAGATATTCCCGGATCCAGTCTTCCAAGCCGGTCTGTTTTTTCGTCGCCGTCAGCCCCGGATCCGCCAGCAGAGCCTGCCAGGGTTCTGACTGGATCGCCGAAAGCCCGGCTTTACTGGGGGTATAAAAGCAATGGGGCCCGCAACGCTGATCAAAATAAGATGGCGCCAGATCAACCCCCAGGTAGAGGGTCAAAATCGAATCGCCGCCGCGGTTTTCATTGATCTTTTGTTGCTGTTCCCGGACCTGCTGACTGAGTTCCCCCGATTTCCCTAAATCAACGGCGTTATAAAGAGCCTTCATATCGCCGCACCAGATCAGTTCCCGATAACCGAAGCGGCGGCCATCCCGGGTGGTCACCTGTCGGGCGTGGAGATCGATCTGGCTGATCTCAGTGCTCAAAGCCAGCTCGCCCTGATGGGCGGCAATAAAGTCACTCAGCGCGGTGACTAGCCGCCCGGTGCCACCGATGGGGTAGCTGTAATCGCTGTATAAACCAAAATAACTGAGGGCAAAAAAAGTCGGCATCTTTTCAAAAAAATGCTGGATAATGACATCGATCAGCGCCTGGTTTTTGGTAAAGCGCCGCAAATAATTCTCAATCGGTTCACTGAGTTTCTGGGCTTTGCGGATATTCACCTGGTATTTAAGCAACCACGGCAGCAGCGTTTTAAACAGATAGTCCTTGTCCCTGGTCAGATCCATAAACAGTGGGTTTTCAATGCCGTAAAGGACCTCCATATAACCGGTTACTTTACGGATTTCGCTGATAATGGCAGCAATTTCGGCTTGATTGTCGGGAAATTTCACACTCAGCATGGCAGCATAAGCAGCCAGACTATCCACCCCGGTTAAGGTCATCTGGACATCTTCAATGCCGATCACCACCGGATTATTAACAAACTCCAGATCAATTCCCAGCTGCGCTAGCATCGGAAAAACAATGCCGGAGTTTTCAAAGGCCCGGATCCCGGCATCAAAGGTAAAGCCCTGGCGGCTGAAGCTCCCCACCAGGCCTCCGGCCTTTTCGCTTTTTTCACAGAGCAGGGTCGTAAAACCGGCTTTGGCGGTATAGGCAGCACTGGTCAAACCGGCAATCCCGGCACCGACGACAATCACATCATAATCATTTCCGGCAGCCACTGTTCCGTTTTCATCGTCTTTTTTTAAATTTTTCATCGCAACCACCTCCATCTACCCCAACAACCCATCGATCACTGCCTGGATCGCCACCGGCTTACCATTTCTGCTGTTCTGAATGCAGCGGCTTTGGCAGAGGGCCAGATCCAACGGTTCTGTTTCGAACCTGATCTGGTGTTCATCGCAATAGGCTTCCAGCCGTTTCCTGGCGCCGACCAGATTCCCCACTGCAACCCGACGCATGATGCCGCGAATATCCAGATTGGTCCCTTGAGCTTGCATCCCGATGGAACAATAAGGATGCTCACAATATTCACAGCGGGAGGCCTTCTGCATCAGACTCCGGATTGCGGGCGGCACATCGGCGTAGAGTTTTTCGGCGGTCACTGGTTTGTCAAGGATCCGTACCATCTTCTTTCGCTCTGGCTGATAGACATAGGGCTGCAGGCCCCGTTTTTTAAGCACAGCATTGGCCGCCGCAATCCCCGATGTGGTTACGGTTGGGGTACCGGTACCCATCACCGTCGATTCGCCGCAACAGAACAGATTGCCCCATTCGGTCCGGGTATGAAGCCGCTTAAACATGTGCTGCCCCAGCATCTGTTTGGGGCCCGCCACGGCGCCACCATTTTTATTGGTATAATACTCAATCGTCCGCGGCGTGGCCAGTTCGACGTAACGGATCGCTTCGCCAAAGCCGGGAAAGCGGTTTTCCAGCACTGCGATCAGCCGCGCTTGTTCCTGCTCTTTTCTGGTCAGATAATCCGCTTCCTCACCCGCCTGCCAGTTTTCAAAGCTGGGGCCGATAGCCAGCACCACATGGCTACTGGCATCACAAAGAGTATGATCATCAAGACTGGAAATATAGACTGTAACCTCACTTTCATCAAGCCGATCCGGGTTGCCCACCAGCATTTCCACCGGCTCGGTGTCCGGCGGGATCACCGCTTTATTGACTTGGGCATAAAGCACCACACTGGGATAGGTGGGCACCTGTCGGACCGCCCAGCGGGCCCGTTCCAGGCTCAGATATTGCCGATCGATGAGCTTGCCGTATAAATTCCAGACCGTTCCCGAATAGATCAGATCCCGGCCAAATAATTTTTCACCACTGCTCAGCTCCACTCCCACCGGCCGGTTATGCTCAAAAACAATCCCCGTGACTGTTTGTTCCAGCACCATCGTACCGCCATTTTCTTCGATGACTTTCTCCAGCTTACCCGGCAAAAAAATGGTCGAACCGGCGGGATAATAGCTGCCGCCCACATGGTTGTCGACAAACATCACCGCCGCCAGCACCGCCGGGGCTTCTTCCAGAGTGGCATAACAATAGGTGGAGGTAATCTTATCAAAAAACTTAAAAATCTCCGGATCACTAAAATAAGCGGCCAGCAGACTGCGGGCGCTTTTATTCAGATAGCCCAGAAACCGGGCATAGGACAGTGGGTGTTTGATCAGACTCTTGAGGGCGCCCCGAGCTTCGGTTTCATCCGGGGTCGTATAATTGGGATTGGCTACCATCACATCACCATACATCTTCTCCAGATCCCGGTAAAAACGCCGGATATTGGCCTGTTCCGTGGGGAACACCGTGCCCAGCTGCGCGGCAAAATCATCGATATCAGCCCCAAAGCGAATCACATGACCCTTAAAATGCATGCAGTAAAGCAGCTCGTGTTTGACCACCTCAATCGGTTCCTCGAGACAATCAAAAACAAAGCGATGGGCGTTAAAGCCCTTGTCGCCAAAACCAAACAGCATCGCCGCGCCAATATCAAAGGTCACCCCATTGCGTTTAAACACCCCGCAGGAACCGCCGGGATTATAGCTTTTTTCAACTACCGCCACCTTTAATCCACTTTTCGAAAGCAAACTCCCGGCCGTCAGACCGGATAAGCCGCCGCCAATAATAATCGCATCATATTCCATAACTCTTCCCTCTTTGCGCTCATTTTTTTGTTATTGTTATCTATTCATACCCCGAATCATTACAATTACGCCCGGTGCAGCGCGCAATTTTTTAGAGATTTTGATCGGCCCTTGTTTATTTTGGCTGTCAACAGGTATAATAAAACCACCAGAACGCAAGCAGCCTATCTTTTGTTTAGCCGTTTAATAATCACCCGATCCCCAATTTATCACCGGAGGTAGAAATGATTTTATATGGACTCAATCCCCATCAAATGATCCCCACGGCTCAGGCCCTGCGGCAAAAAGGAAAAGCCGCCCGGACCGTTGTCAGTTTTGTTAACCAGAGTACCTTTGTTTCGGTTAACCGGGATGTCAATGCGATGATCGACGAGCAGAACCGCACCCGCCTGCCCGAACTCATCGCGCTGCGGCGGGAACGGATGGCGGCGTCCCCGTTCACCTTTTACCGTGGTACCGCGCTGATCATGGCCCATGACCTGGCTCAGCAGGCGATCACCGGGGCGCCGCTGATTATCTGCGGCGATGCCCATATCAACAACTTCGGACTGTACGCCTCCCCCGAACGGCGGCTGGTTTTTGACCTCAACGATTTTGACGAAGCCGCCCCCGGCCCCTGGGAATGGGATCTGAAACGGCTCATCACCAGCATTATCCTCTGTGGCGAAGACCTGGGACTGAGTGATAATCAAGTCAAGGAAGCCGCCATCAAAGCCGCCCTGCACTACCGCTATGAGCTCCGCAAACTAATGGAAAGCAGCTCGCTAGAACGCTTTTACAGCAGCATCGGTGAAGATGACATTCTCGATTCGGCGTCCAAAAAAAATAAAGAGATTTACAAGAAGGTCATCAAAAAAGCCAAAAACCGTAACTCGCAACAGGTTATTTCAAAAATGACCCAAAACGACGCCTATGGCCGCCGCGTTTTCATCGAAAATCCCCCAGTCCTCACCCATCTCGATGCCACCCTGGCTGGCGATGTCGAGGCTGCCTTTGTAGCCTATAAACAAACCGTCCGCCCGGATATCGCCCTGCTGCTGTCGCAGCATCTCTTAACTGACGTGGCCCGACGGGTTGTCGGCGTCGGCAGTGTCGGCACCCGCTGTTATTTACTGGTATTAACCTGTGAAAACGCCAGCCACCTGGTGCTCCAGATCAAAGAAGCTTCCCCATCGGTGGTGTCCCGCTATAATCCCATTGTCGGCTCACCGCTGGGAAAACTAAACCCGGAACAGAACAACGGCCTGCGGGTGACCACCTGTCAGCAGATTCTGCAGGCCTACTCGGATCCTTTTCTGGGGCACTTTCAGGCCAACGGTCGGGATTTCTACGTCCGTCAATTCCGGGATATGAAGGGCTCCTTTGAAATGAATGAACTGACCAGTCAGGGTTTCCTGGATTACGTCGAAGGCTGCGGTCTGCTGCTGGCTCGGGCCCACGCTCAAAGCCCCAACGCCAACTACGTCGCCGGCTACATGGGCAAGTCCGAGGCCTTCGAAAAAGCCATCGTCAAGTGGTGCTACGACTATTCCCGTCAGGTTTACCAGGATTACGAAAATTTTATCCGGTAGCCCCAGAATCCTAGCACTTATTAAAAACCCGTATCTTGTGGATTGATCTGAGTATCTAGCTTACCGTTAAACAAATCAGGAAACGACCTTATGAACGGTCTTTTCACTTTAGCTGTTCTGATTTTTTCTTTAATGCATTCAAGTTAAGCTAATATGATTGGACACCCTTGCGGAAATAAGATAAACTACAGACATAAATTAGTATAGCTGGTTCAACTTGAAGTTTCACCCACCCCGCCCGCCTGTATTTTTAAAATTTAAGATATCCTCTGTCTTGACGATATCAGGAAAAGATGAAGCAAGGAGAAATTGCTATGTATAATTATGGTATTGTAGACTATGAACGGTATAACCAAGTCGAAAAGAACCTGAAAAATGTATTGAATTTAGCCAGCGACGATAATTCAAAATCCGTTGAGGAAGATATCTATTATCATACCGCCAAAAACATTGGCAGCCGACTCAATGTTACAGATTATAACAGTTTGTCGGCAAAAATAATGGAATTGGGGATCGGCGAAATCGTCATCACCGATATGACGGACGAAAAGATTATCTTACGGTTATTTGACTGCTTTACCTGCTCTAATATGAAACATCTTGGCAAACCGATCTGCTTTTTTGAAGCGGGTATCTTGGCGGGTGCGGTCTCGAATATTCGCAAACAGAACATGGATGCCAACGAAGTTAAATGCAATGCCCTGGGTGATGATTTTTGCGAATTCGAAGTTACGAGAGGAATTCCTGACAAAATCGATGACACCGCTGAAAAAAACGATGATCATGATAATATAAATCTGCTTTTTTTAACCATTAACTCCTTAACTTTAGCTAAAAGCAACAATCTGATTCAATCCCAAAGTCAGCGCTCGGAAGAAACAAACCATAAACTGAACGAAGCCCTGAAGACTGCTCTGGAATTGAACAATTTCAATCAACATATTCTCGATAGTATTCCTAATTATGTTGCCGTGATTGACAGTAAAGGTTCAGTGATCCGAATTAATGAAAAGTATCGCCAAACCCTCGCTTCTGCATTTATCGGTGAGTCCAGCATCACTGATTTAAACTGGGAATCAAAATATACCGAAGTTCTGGAAACCGGGAAACCGGCTATCTGGCAGCAACTGATTTTCGGTGCTGAACACGTTATCTTTGAAAGCCCGATTATCGAATCGAACACTGTTTTAAGACAGGTTATCCCGTTAGAATCTGACTTCGTTAAACAGCTGCTGGATAAGATAACTGACGCGGAATCTGAAGTGATACCCCGTAAAAAGCGAACCATTAAACAGGAAAGTCAATGTGATAAAAAAATAATTATTGACAGTCCTGAGATGAAAGAGCTCGTCCATTATATCAAAAAGATATCTAGAACAGATGCTTCCATCTTAATCCGCGGTGAAAGTGGCACCGGAAAGACCCTCTTTGCCAAACAGATTCACCAGGAAAGTCGCCGCAGTCAACACCCCTTTGTTTATATTGACTGTACCACCATTCCCAAGAATTTTTTTGAAACCGAGCTGTTTGGATATGAACCAGGATGCTTTACTGGTGCGAATAAGAGTGGAAAAATCGGCAAACTGGAAATGGCCCAGGGTGGCACCATTTTCCTGGATGAAATTGGGGAAATCCCCATCGAGATCCAATCAAAATTGCTGCGCTTCCTCCAGGAAAAACAATTTGAAAAAATGGGTTCGGTGGTTACCAAAAGTGTCGATGTCCGAATAATTGCTGCAACCAATCAGCCGCTTGAAGCGATGATCCGGGAAGGCTTATTCAGAAAAGATCTGTACTACCGGTTAAATGTTATTAATGTGCTGATGCCATCGCTAAAAGAAAGACGTTCCGAAATACCTGGCCACATCCGTAAAGTGCTCCTTGAAATCAGTGCCGAAACCGGATCGGAACCAAAAACCATTGATTCTGCCGGGATAAAACACTTAATCCAATATGATTGGCCTGGCAATATCCGCGAGCTGGAAAACCTGATCAGGCGACTTTTCTTCCTGGCCGATGAGAATGTCATCGGTGAGGATATTATTTTAAAAGAACTCACTGCTGCCGATAATCTCAATCACTATGAACGAGCCCCACTGACAAGGAAAACCAATGTCAATGAAAAAGACCTGATCCTCAAGGTGATCAAAGACTGCAATAACAATAAATCCGATGCCGCCCTCAGACTGGGTTTTACCCGGCAGACCCTCTATAATAAAATTAAAAAATATCAGCTGCTATAATCAACAGCAATTGGCAGTGTCAAAAGTGTAAACCTTTACTTGACACCTTTGTATATTTGACACTTTTCAAACCTAATAATTTATTAAAAAAACACATTAACCCACCTAGTTTAACCATAGGTGGGTTGGTGTGTTTTTTTGGCACGATATTTGCGTTGACTATGGAATGACCACATTTTTTAATTGAAATTTGAAAGGCGGTGAAAATATGTGCATACCAAAAGAATTGAAATTCCTGGCGGTGGATGCATCCCAATGTATGGGGTGTCGAAACTGTGAATTAGCTTGTTCTTCCAGAAAAGCTGCACAGTATCAAGCTGAAGGAATTCTGGGAAATATCAGGATTGTTCCCAACATTTTCGTCGGCCAGAATGGCCTTACCAAAACACCCGCATACTGCCGACATTGCAGTGCGGCATTTTGCAAAGATCTTTGTCCTGCTCATGCCATTTCCCAAGAAAACGGTGTCATCATCCTGGACAAGGATAAGTGCCTGGGATGTGGGATCTGCGAACAGGTCTGCCCTTATGGTGTAATCACCCTGGGTAGTTTTAAAATCGGTGATAAAACAAAAACAATTGCCCACAAATGCGATCTATGCTTCGATCAGCAGTCAGTTGGCAAAGAACCGGCCTGTTATGCGGCTTGTCCAACCAAAGCTTTAGCGCTTGTTTAAAGAGTTGTTTCTACCAAGATTGTGTTGAAGATTGAAATGAAGGAGAAAAATTATGAATGATTGTTATAACTGTTCCGACCAGAGTCTGATTGAAAAAGCTGAAAGCGAAGAAATAGATTTAGTATGGCAACGATACGAAAAGATGAAACCCCTGTGTGGCTTTGGTGAACAAGGCATCTGCTGCCGGATTTGCATGAAAGGTCCCTGCCGGATCAACCCCTTTGGTAGAAAACGCAGTGTCGGTATCTGCGGCGCCTCAGCGGATACTATCGTTGCCAGAAACCTGGTCAGAATGATTGCTTCCGGTACATCAGCCCACTCGCTTCATGGCAAAGAAGTGGCCAAAACCCTGATGCATGTCGCCAGGGGCGAGACCGCTATCTATTCGGTCAAAGATGCGATCAAGCTGCGCAATATTGCTCATAAGTTAAACATCGAAACCGATGGCAATGATTTGATCCCCCTGGCTGGCGTTGTGGCGGCCAACAGCCTGATGGATTACAGTCGCATGGATGATGAAGAAATCTGTAACTGGCTTAAATACACGATTCCCGATGCCAGACTGGAAAAATTAAAAAAACTTGGCATCACCACCAGTAATATTGATGGCTCCATCAGTGATATCATGGCCCGAACTCATGTGGGAACCGATGCTGATGCGGTAAATATCTTGCTTGCCGGTCTCCGCTGTGCATTGGCCGATTATTCGGGGATGCAGGTTGCGACCAATCTTTCTGACGTTCTGTTCGGAACCCCGCAACCGGTGGTTAGCCAGGCCAGTCTGGGGGTCCTCCGAAAAGATGCTGTCAATATCGCCATCCATGGTCACAATCCCCTGTTGAGTGAAATCATCGTCGACGTTGCCTATAAAATGCAGGCGGAAGCTGTCGCAGCCGGCGCCACCTATGGCATCAATATTGTCGGCGTTTGCTGTACCGGCAATGAAGTTCTGCTCAGACACGGAATCCCCCTTGCCACAAATTATCTGTCCCAGGAACTGGCAATAATAACCGGTGCTTTAGATGCCATGATTGTTGATGTCCAATGTATAATGCCATCACTCGCCAAGGTATCTGCTTGCTATCATACCGAGCTCATTACAACCATGCCCGATGCTAAAATTGCCGGTGTAACCCATATTGAATTGGGCAGTGGCGACAGTTTGAAAAAGGCTGAATTGATTATCCGAAAAGCAATCGATGCCTATAAGAACAGAGATGATGATCGGCTTTCCATCCCGGCGGAAAAAAATAAGGTCATCGCCGGTTTCAGTGCCGAAGCCATTATTGATCTGCTGGGTTCAATCAACAGTGAAGATCCGCTAAGCCCGCTGATCGAAAATATTGTCAATGGCAAGATCAGAGGCATTGTCCTTTTTGCCGGATGCAACAATGTTAAAGTCAAACAGGATCATAATTTTGTTACCATGGCCCAGAAATTACTGAAGCATAATATTTTAATCTTGGCAACCGGCTGCGGTGCTGGGGCTTTTGCCAAAAATGCGCTGATGAATTCCGAAGCAACTGAAGATTACGCCGGTGACACTTTAAAAGAAGTTTTGACCTTTCTGGGCTTTGAAGCAGGTTTAAATGCCCCATTACCGCCAGTTTTACATATGGGATCCTGCGTTGATAATGTCAGAAGCATTGATCTGGCCGTGGCTATTGCCAACCGTTTAGGCGTCGACTTAAATCAATTGCCGTTGGTTGCCTCAGCTCCGGAGCTCATGAGTGAGAAAGCAATAGCTATCGGCTCCTGGGTGGTCACCCTGGGTATTCCTCTTCACGTTGGTCTGGCGCCCCCTGTTACTGGAAGCAGTCTGGTAACCAATGTGTTAACCTCAGAATTAAAAAATATCGTTGACGGTTACTTCATGGTTGAAGAAGATCCCGAAGAAGCGGCTGACAAAATCATCAGTATCATTGAAGAAAAAAGACTGGGTCTGAATCTGGACTCCAGTTTGGATTCCGCAAACAATATCGAGGTGCTTTCTTGAATATTTCTAAGGATGATTATAACAAAATTGATAGCTGTCCTGTATGTGGTCGTAAAATCAAGCCAATAAAAATGGACTATATCAAAAAAAGAATACCGGATATTTCTGAAGAAGAATTACAGTCCCTTAAAATCTGTAGCAGTTGTAAAAGAAAACAACAATAATCCAGGTAAAAAACGCACCCTATATCATTATAGAAGTTAAAAAATGCCGTGGCCTATCAGTTCATGATCAGGCCACGGATTTCCTCAATTTTATTCTGTTTTACCGGTTATCTAGAATTCTGCAGTTTACTTTTAGATTCATTTAAAATCCCAGCAGATCCAGCACCTTGTCATCGACATGGCGGTTCTTGCCAACAAAGGGATAATTATGAATATGCAGGGCCGGGTTGAAGTTCAGTTCGATGATGCTGTAATTGTTGTCAGTGGGGGGTTCTTGAATATCATGGATAATGATATCCGCGCCACAGATTTTGGCGCCCACCGCTTGCGCGGCTTTAACAGCAATGGCTTTGTACGCAGCGATGATCTCATCGGTAAAATCAAGGCTGTCACCGCCGGTACTGATATTGGAATTTTCCCGGAGATAGACGGTTTCGCCAGGGCCGGGAATGGTCTCGATCGATTTAGACTGCTCGCTGAGAAAGGCAATTTCAGTGTGGTCCAACCGCAGCTTCTCCAATGGTGTGACATAGCCCTTACCCCGCAGCGGATTCAGGTTTTTCTCAGCTACCAGTGCTTCGATGGTATGCACCCCATCGCCCACCACATTGGCCGGAACCCGATGAAGAATCCCCACTACCTCATCGCCGATAACCAGAAAGCGATACTCCTTGCCGGGTATGAATTCTTCAATCAGCACCGCGGTATCATGAGTGAAAGCCTGGATTACTGCCATCTGGTAGCAACTTTCACACTGGAGATTCTTATGAATCACAATCCCCAGCCCAAAGTTCGAGGATTTGGGCTTCACCACAATATCTTTGCCCCGAAATTCTTCATAATACACCATCGCTTCGGCTGCCGATTTGACCTTAATCCCGGCCGGCACGTTGATGCCCTTTTCACGCAACACCAGCTTGGTGACTTCTTTATTCTCCATAATCAGCGGTGCGATATAGGTGTCGGCTGATGTCCGGGTCGCCTGTTTGACATACTCTATTTTATCGCCTTTTTTAAGCCGGATAAAATTGTCTTCAAGATCCAGGATCTCAACCGCAATCCCTCTGCGCTCGGCCGCGTTAATCAGCATCGCCGTTGATAATTCCAGTTTTTTATCATTTTTTTCAAACATCACTCTTCTCCCTTTTTATCGCCGCAGCTCTGGCTATAAAGTCTTGATTCTTTATTATAGCAGTTTTAACTATTGATAACAGTCTGTTTTGAATAAAGTATCCAATTTTTGTTGACATTTTTGTAGCATCAGTATAGAATGAGCTTGTGAATTATTTAACTAAATAGAAAGATAGCTCCGAGCCTTGATTACCTAAAGCATTGCTATGGGATCAGGCCGATAGGGTGTAGATGGAAACGTTTGCGCCTCCACGTTGGGAAGGGGTTAATTCTTCAAATCACAAAGCAATATTCTGATTTATTTAGCATACTTGTTTTGATTTGGTATGCTTTATTCTATTTCAGTATGCTTATTTTGCTTCGGCTTGCTATGATTTGATTGCGTTAATTTAAGAAGACCAACTGGTCTTCTTTTTATTTTTGTTTTAATGATTCCGGGGGAAGTGGCTTCCCCGACTTGTTATGCACCATCAGATGAAAGGAGGTTTCAATTAATGGAATCAATCACATTAACATCAGACTCTTCCTAACCCAGTTATTCTATCCACGATTCAGATCATCGGAAATCATGAAAGAATAAAAAACTTTGGAGGAACTATGGAAACCAAAAAATATTTTGCACCATCGGAAATTGTTGACGTTGCCATTGGCGCAGGGATAAAAAAAGTCTCAACCCCCTATTTAAAAGAATTCATGCTGGCAATACTGGCCGGTGTTTTTATCGGCTTTGCATCAGAAGGTTCCAATATGGCCGCTTTCAATCTACTGGCAGATCCGGGGACTTATGGACTTGGCAAATGCCTTGCCGGAGCGATATTCGGTACCGGACTGATGCTGGTCATCATTGCCGGTGCTGAAATGTTCACCGGTCAGACCCTGATCACTGCCGCCGTGTTGGACAAAAAAGTCCGACTCTCTCAAATGCTAACTAATTGGGGACTGGTATGGATCGGAAACCTGGTCGGTGGCGTCTTTCTGGCCTACATGATGAGTCAGAGTGGGCTGTTCAACAGCGGTGACAGCCTGCTGGGTGCCATGACCATCAAAATTGCCGTCGGAAAAGTCACCATGCCGTTTATGTCAGCTTTCTTTTTAGGGCTTATGTGTAACTGGCTGGTCTGTTTAGCTGTCTGGATGTCCTTTGCCGCTAAAGACATTACCGGCAAGATTCTGGCCATCTTTTTTCCCATCTGGTTGTTTATCACCTCTGGTTTTGAACACAGTGTGGCTAATATGTATTACATTCCGGCCGGGATATTAGCTAAAGCCAATCCAAAATGGGTCGAAGTTGCCCTGGCCAATGGTGTCACCCAAGAAAAACTGGATGCACTCAATTGGACCTCCTTTTTTCTAAACAACGAACTACCAGTGACTCTGGGTAATATCGCCGGCGGTGCCCTTCTGGTGGCTGCATATTACTGGTTTATCTATAAATCAGACTTCGGCAAAAAAGATGATCTATAACTGATACCCGTCCATGAGACCGGATCCATCCGCTCAAAAAAGTCCGACAACTGAGTTGCTTCAGCTGTTTGGACTTTTTTATCGCAACTGCTTGCGAATACTAATCTGATCAACTCAGATATTATCGCAAAATGAGTTTTCTCTTGATAAATTTTACTTTCCACTAAAGCTCTTTTAACAGCATCATCAAGCGCTCACAGATATCGTCCAACTCGCGGATTTTATCGCCCAGCCGCTTTGAGGTATCTTCTTTGTCAGTAATGACCCGATTGACCAGCTCGCTGAGTTCCTGTTTCAATATCTGCGATTCCCGCTCCAGCACGCCCTTAAAATCCCGGACACTCTCGCGGATCTTGTACTGATAATTATAAATCATGTTATTGATATTGTGCTCCACGTCAGTCAACATTTTGTTCTGATACCGGGTGTATATCTTTTTATTGGCGTAACCCCGGGGCATCAGGTAAATCAGATCATTTATATCCACCAGAAAGGCCGCCGGTTTCTGATTAACCTTGACATAGAAATCATCCCGGGAGGACAGCGTATGGACGATGGTGTCAACCTGATAGTTAATCCCGAACAGTTCCGCCACCACCTTGCGCAAAAATTCCTTGAGATCATCAATCTTCTGATTAAGCAGCTCGGTCAGATGTTCGTATCCTAACGCAAGACTGGCTAGCCCCCGCTCGCTGAGGTCATTGAGCTGGGCCGATAACTGCTTTTCCAGCAGCGTCATCAACGCTTTTTCCAGTTCTTTCGGCTTCATCTCCCGATTCTTTTGATAAGTGGCTGCCATTGCCACAGTCAGAGTTTCCCGAATGCCGACGGAACCATCCTGTAACTCTGCTCGAATCTGCTCCAGTAACTCATCAATGTGGCGTAGCAGATAAAAGCTGGAATCCCGGGTAATCTGATCCAGATTGACCAGCTTTTCTTCCAGTTCGCTGCGTTTTTCCTCCAGGCTTTTAAGGGGCATGCCATAAGCCCGGCGGTAAAGCTCCAGATGGGAATGGGCCGCCCCCAGCACCTCGCGAAATTTGATCTGCACCGATTCGACAATGATCTGATCGGCCGAAACTGTAATGTCTGCCGCTATTTTTGCAAACAGCGTATCCATCCCCGCGTTGGTTTTGGCACTGATGGCAAACAGCTCAATGGTATCCACGGCCATAATCTCACAGAGAATCTCATGGCAATAAGCCAGATAGATTTCCAGATCATCCTCGCTGATGGTATCGATCTTATTAATCGCAAAATAGAATTTGGCAGTGTAATTTCTGGCCTCAACCAAAAATTCCCGCTCGATTTCGTTAATCGGACTATCCACCGAGAGCATAAAAATGATCGCGTCGCTATCCTTCATAATGGCATAGGCTTCATCGGTATTGTTCTGATGAATCGATCCCACCCCGGGAGTATCCACCAGGGTGATGCCGTCTTTGAGAAAATCATCGGGCAGAAAAAGATTGACAAAAGAAACCCCCTTCTGGTTGTTAGGGTTCTGCTGTTCGGCAATATACCCCACCAGCTGCTCCAGCGCCACCGTCTGACTCTCCCCGCTTTTAAAATGAACCTCAGCCAGCTCATTTCCATATTGGATGCGCGTCGCCACCGAGGTCACCGGAATGATCCCCACCGGCAGTACCGCTGCCTCCAATACCCCATTAATAAACGAAGTTTTACCCCGTTTGAACTGGCCAATCACAGAAATGACCAGCTCCCGGTTGGCAATTTTTGTTTTTAGATTTTCGATTTTTCTGATGTCTTCTTCACTAACCCCTGTTCTCTGGAGTAAAGCTGTTACAGTATCAATCGTTGTCATCATATTTTTTTTGCTCATCCACAATTCCTCTCTTCATCGGATCTTTTGACTGCAGCTGGTATTCATTTTAATGTTTTTTGCACAAATCAAAAAAGCCGATGCTCCTGTATAATTAACAGAAGTCATCAGCGTGTCAGCATTTTGGCCAAAGCCAGGGCGAACTTCATCACCTGTTTAATTAGTTTAATCGATTCAGTCGAAAAATTCAATCGCTAATTGTCATATTTGTCCAAATATGATGGCAATTATTCATATTTTAATTTTGATTTCGATTTCATTCCACCTTTTGTTGACACGATTATTGCTCCATGATAACATTATTTCATACAAGGTGATGGAGTTCACCTGAATTGCGTACCAGCTGATGACTCCTGCAGGATTATAATGCTGCAGGTTTTTTTATTGTCTGAAATTACCCGCCCTTACAAAAACTGATAAATAAAACCCTTCGTGTCAAACTATTTGTTCACTTGAGTCAGGAGGACTATCATGAAAAAATATTACTTTATCGCCGCTGGCGGCGCTGTTGGCGCCCTGTTGCGGTTCGAGCTCAAAAACGCCCCCACTCTTTTTCAATCGGCGGATCAGCTGATCAATCTGGCCCTGACGATTTTGGTCATCAACCTGATTGGCTGCCTGATATTGGGGATGCTCAATGCCGTTTTCTCAAAAACTGAACGAATCAGCACCGATGTCAAGCTGGGCTTAACCGCTGGATTGGTGGGCGCCTTTACCACCTATTCAACCTTCTGCAAAGAGAGTCTGAATATTCTCGATGCCGGCTACCTGCGTTTTTTCTGTTACTATGTGGCGGCCTCCATTATCCTGGGGGTCGGTGCTGTTTACCTGGGCCATCTGATCGGCCATCATATTTTACATCCGGTAGGCCTGAATCTGGTAACCCGATTCAGCATTGATACCAATTAAGGAAAACAACTCATGGAAACTTTATGCGTCATTGTCGGCGGTGCTTTAGGCAGCACCACCCGTTATTACCTGGGCAAACGTTTTGCCTCCCGGCACCAGCACATTCCGGTCGGGACCTTTATCATTAACGTGTCCGGTGCCTTTCTTCTCGGTGTCGTCACCGGTTTTGATATCTCAGCCCTGCTTTATGGTTTATTTGCCGAAGGCTTTCTGGGGGCTTACACCACCTTTTCCACCTTTATGTTTGAGGACTTTGTGCTGCTCCAGAATAACCGGATCCTCAGTGCTGTTGTCTATGTGCTGGCCACACTGGTCTTGAGTTTTCTGGCTTTTTATGGCGGATTCGTAATTTCTTCTGCTTTTAGCAGTTAGCTAAAAAATTTAACATAAAAAAACACATCAATGCCCTTAACTGGCGATGATGTGTTTTTTTATTAGCAAAATAATCGATTCCAGCGCTAAACCTTGACCACATTGCGCTGCTCACCTTTCAGGTAACAGGCCAGATTATCAACGGCAATGTCCATCAGCCGCTGCCGGCTTTCCCGGGGCGCCCAGGAAATATGCGGCGTGATAATGATGTTTTTGGCCTGGAGCAACGGGTTGGTCAGTTTGATCGGTTCGGTGGATACCACATCGACCGCGGCGCCGCCGACCTTACCACTGTTGAGGGCATCGCGAAGATCTTCTTCAACAATCAGCTGGCCCCGGGAATTATTGATAATCAGGACCCCATCCTTCATCTTAGCAATATTTTTGGCATTGATGATCCCCCGGGTTTCGGCAAACAATGGGCAGTGGAGAACGATCACATCGGCGGCTGCTAACAATTCGTCCTGGGTTACATATTGGCAGTTTTCCGATTCCAGCTCCGGATATTTATTGATGTCATTAGCCAGTACCTTCATCCCCAGGGCCTGGGCAATGTGACCGGTGCGCTGGCCGATTTTTCCAAAACCAATGATCCCCATGGTTTTTCCGCTGAGTTCAATCAGCGGATAATTCCAGAAGCACCAGTCCGGGTTATTGGTCCAGTCACCGGCCAGCACCGCCCCGGAATGATCGCCAACCCGATGACACAGTTCCATCAGTAGCGCGATGGCAAACTGCGACACCGCATAGGTACCATAGGTGGGAATATTGGTCACGGTAATACCCTGTCCACTGGCGGCTGCCACATCCACCACGTTATAGCCGGTGGCCAGCACCCCAATATATTTAATCTGTTGGCAGATGGCCAGGGTTTCTTTGATGATCGGGGTTTTATTGGTCAAAATTATTTCCGCATCGCCAATCCGCTGGCAAACCTCGGCTTCCGTGGTCCGCTCATAAACCGTTAACGCCCCCAATTTTTCCAGACTTTCCCAGCTGAGATCGCCGGGATTTAATGTATATCCGTCTAAAACGACTATCTTCATTTCGGTCACCTGTTTTCTGTACGATTTTGTATGCACTCTTTTGTCACTTTCTCTTTTACTCCGGCAGCACATCCGGCGGCGGCGCCTTGATCAGAATCAGCTCCATAGTCTCCGGGTTGAAGTTATTGAGATTCATTTTGGTATTTACGGGTATTTTTAAAACCGTCCCCGCCGGATAGGCATAATAATCCTGGTCATCCAGTTGTAGCGAGACAATCCCCCGCACCACTGTCATATACACCACCGCATTGGTATAGTGCTCGGGGAATCCGTCACTCTGATTAATAATCACATGCATATAATGAAGGTTTTCATCGAGAATCACCTTTTCAACCACCTTGTCATCTCCGCCTGTCAGTTTATAAATCTGCTCAACCATTGTCTTTCTCCTTTTCTGTTTACTTCAGCCATCATTCAAATGATACGATGTTAGTTATATACCCGCGTGTCACCGTTTTAAAAGATTGAAACCAGTATTATTTAGCTTTGATCAAGGGGTTTTTTAGCCGATCATGTTGTTTAATAGCCATTTAAAATGGAGAACTTAAATTTAATCACTCAATGGTTGATTTTATCAACCATAATCAACTGCAAATCCATTGTACTTTTTTATCAAAGGTTCTATAATCAGGGTGAGGTGATGAAATGAAAGAACTTAATATTGGTAAAATTATTGTCGCCAGGCGTCGTGAAAAGGGCCTGACCCAGGAAGATCTGGCTGCCTATATCAGGGTTTCCAAGGCCTCGGTTTCTAAATGGGAAACCGGCCAGAGCTACCCGGATATTACCTTGCTACCCCAGCTTAGCGCTTATTTTAATATCAGCATCGATGATCTGATGGGTTATTCCCCGCAGCTGACAGCGGCAGATATCAAAGCGCTCTATCATCGGCTGGCTGATGATTTTGCGACCAGACCGGTAGCTGAGGTGCTGGCCGAATGCGAAACGATCATCAAAAATACTACTCCTGTTTTCCGCTGTTGCTGCAGATGGCGGTGCTCCTGGCCAACCATCATATGCTGGCCGCCGATCCCGAAAGCGCCAAGACGATTCTGGATCAGGCCGTCACGCTGTGCCAGCGGATCAGAGCCGAAAGCGATGACCGGAACCTGACCCGGGATGCGATCGCAATTGAAGGCACCTGCTATCTGATGCTCAACCAGCCGGCACAGGTTATGGAACTGCTGGGTGAAACTGTCCGCCCCTTCCCCACCGATACCGAAATGCTGGCCCAGGCCTATCAGATGGCCGGTAACCCGGATAAAGCCAAACAGGTGCTACAGATCAGCAGCTACCAACATTTGCTGTTTCTGGTTTCGACGGCCTCCGCTTATCTGATGTTGAATGCCGGTGATCTTACCCGGGTCGAAACAATTCTGACCCGCACCCTGGGGGTGGCCGAGCTCTATGATCTGGATGCCCTCCACCCTAATACCATGGCGCAGGTTTATTACGCCGCCGCTCAGGTCTATGCCAGTCATCAGGATGCCGACACCGCCCTGGCCTATCTGGCTGACTATACTAAGGTCTGTGTTTCTGACTTTTTCCCCTATGCCCTTCACGGTGACGACTATTTTGACGCCATTCAGCCCTGGTTTGAAACATTTGACCTGGGAGTTGGCCCACCTCGCAGTGAAGAGGTCATTAAACAAAGCATGCTGGATGGCCTGGTGGCAAACCCCCAGTTTGACTTTATTAAAATGGATCGCCGCTTTCAGGATCTGATAAAACAATTGGAAGCACATTTAATTAACAAAGGAGACAATCAATGAAACGACTCGGAATATTTTTAGGATTAACTTTTTTTCTGACCTGGGCTCTGGAATTCGCTTTAATGGCCAATGGCGGGCTGGCCAGCAGCTATAGCATTTTTGTTCTATCAGCGGTAATGCTGATGCCGGCTATTTCAGTGGTGGCAACCCGGCTAATTACCAGAGAAGGGTTTAAAGATTTTGGGCTCAAGCCCCATCTGAGAGGTAATGTCCGCTATTATCTGATCGCCTGGTTTGGCCCGGCGCTGCTGATTGCATTGGGCGCACTGATCTATTTTCTGCTGTTCCCCAGTCAGTTTGACCCCACCATGAATCAGATGGCCAGCCTCTATGCGGCACAGGGTGTATCCCTGCCAGAAGGTACCCTATTTACCATCTTTATCGCCCAGCTGGCGTTGGGAATTTTTTTAAGCCCGCTACTGAACATCATCACTACCTCCGGTGAGGAAATCGGCTGGCGAGGTTATTTGCTGCCAAAACTGATGGAAATGTACAGTCCCCGGGTATCTATTGTTATTTCCGGTATCATCTGGGGTTTATGGCATGCACCCATTATTGCAATGGGTCATAATTATGGGACGGGCTATCCCACCGCTCCCTGGGGCGGTATTCTGGCGATGGTTGTCTTCTGTTTATTTGTCGGTTCTTTCTTCTCCTATCTGGCCATAAAAACCAAGAGCTTTCTCCCCGCTTCAATCGCCCATGGCTCCCTTAACGGTATGGCTGCAGTCTCTGTTTTTGTAACGGCGGGAACCCCCAGCCCCTTTATTGGACCACTACCTGTTGGCATTATCGGCGGTATAGGATTTATCCTAACTGGAGCCCTCTGTTTTATATCGATCGGGAGACAACAATCACAACGACAAGAGTAACCTCAGCGAAAACGTGTTCTCGATTTCTTTTAAATAATATTTTACTCGTATTTTACCGTTTATTTTATTATTGGCTGATACTTTCTTAAATAATACTTAACGATTTCCTTGCTGAATTTACGCTGACTAAACACACATTTTGAAGAACTAAGCCTTATTTAATATTCGAACTTTCCCTGAGATCAAGCTAAATACTGATTTTAAGTTGACATAATCATAGAGATTTGATATAATATACTCAATAAAGTTGTGAAGTATATACTTTGAGTAGTTTTTTTGGTGAGCTTATTTACGTGTTCTAAAACGTGGAAATATGTAAGCTAAGAGTTTAATAAATGAAATCTGTATCGAAAAACATTTTATGGAACTGGGGCTTGTGTAGGATCGTGAGGTCATACACTATACTATTGGGCAATTTTGCCATAAATGGTATATTGTGAGTTATTTTATAGCGAAGCTAGGGCACTCTAACTCTGTATTAACAGAGTTAGAGTGCCCTTTTTTTATATCAATTTATTGGCACACTTATACCAATTACGCCTAATCCATCTACTCAAGACATTCCGGGCTTTAGTAATCTGTTATTGGATGTACTAATCCCGTTGAATATAAATCAATACCAACTGGCTATAAAAATATCGAAAAGAACTTTGTTTTCGATTAGCCAAAACAAGGAGGAAGAAATGAAAAAGAAACAATTAATTATGATGACTGTCGGTGTTTTACTGACCTTAGTTCTCAGCGGATGTACCGGATCATCCGGTGATGAAACCACCTATTCAAAGATTATGGACAGTGGTGAAATGACTTTTGCCATGACTGGCGCCTATCCACCATTTAATTATATCGATGAGAATGGTGAACTGGCTGGATTTGATATCGAAATTGCTCATGCTCTCGCTGAAAAAATGGGCGTTACTGCTAAACCCATTACCGTGGAATGGGACGGCATCATTGGCGGACTTACCGGCAATCGTTTTGATATGATCATTGGTAGTATGGCTGTTACTGAAGACCGACTTAAAGAGGTTAGTTTTAGCGATCCGTACTACTATGATGGCGCTCAGTTTTTTGCCAAAGCAGGTTCTGGATTAAACAGCATTACTGAATTAGAAAATGGCAAGGTTGGAGTCGTTACTGGTACCACCTTCCATGAATATCTGGATGGGATGGAAAACATTGCTGAAATTCTTCAATTCCAAAGCGATGTCGATAATTTCAAAAGTGTCGATCAGGGTCGTTCTGATGGACTCGTTACCAGCAAGGTTGTTGGTGCTCGAGCCCCAATTGACTATGGGGTAGCAATTGAACCAGTTGGTGATTTACTTTATACCGAAAACATCGCCATTGCCATTCGTCAGGATGATACGGAGTTATTGAAAGCAGTTAATACTGCCCTGGCAGCCATTATTGAAGATGGCACCTATGCAGAAATTAGTAACCGCTGGTTCGGAATGAACATTCTTGAAAAATAAAAATTTTGTAGTCAGGCAGTCCGGAACTCTTCCGAGCTGCCTGAATTCCTTTAAACCCCAGTCCGTATTTAAATAAATTTCTAATCAAAATTTAACTAAATTAAAAAACTGTGACATCCGTATTTTTTTGTCGAGAGGATACGGATGTCATCATTTTATGGGTATACTAATTAGTAATTATTAAAAAAAACAGGAGGTATCCTATGGATGCGATCATAAATCTGGCAAACAATAGTATCGAATTCTTTAAAACCGTTGTCGAATTTGCCCCTAAGTTTATTCCCGGCGTTATATTAACGCTGGAACTGGCGTTTTTCTCCATCATACTGGGGATGGTCATCGGTCTGGTGGTTGCGGTTTTAAAACTGACCAAATATAAGTGGTTAAAAAAAATAATGGACGTCTATATCACCGTTGTTCGGGGAACGCCCCTTTTACTCCAATTGTACTTTATTTTTTATGGGCTCCCCAGTATGGGAATCATGATTGACAGTTTCCCCTCTGCGGTTATTGCTCTGGCCCTGCATAACGGTGCCTATATCAGTGAAATTTTCCGGGGTTCTATTGAATCCATCGACTATGGTCAGCGGGAAGCTGCCCGGTCTCTGGGAATGACCAAATGGCAAGCCATGAAACGGGTTGTGTTACCCCAGGCGTTTAAGCGATCAGTACCAGCTTTGGGCAATCAGTTTATCATTGCAGTCAAGGACTCTTCCCTGGCCAGTGTTATCACGATCACCGAAACCATGCTGCTGGCCCGTCAGTTTGGTGCCGCCACCTTTAATGTATTCCCGATTTATTTCACCGCTGGGGTGTACTACCTGATTATCACCATGGGACTAACTAAACTCCTTAGTAAAGTCGAACAAAAGTTGAAAGTAAATGAGAGGTAAACAATGAGCATGATCGAAATTAAAAACTTACATAAATATTTTGGTGAACTGGAAGTCCTGCGCGGAATCGATTTAACCGTCGACGAAAGCGAGGTCGTCTGTTTGATTGGATCGAGTGGATCGGGAAAAAGTACCCTACTGCGTTGTATCAATTTCCTGGAAGAAAAAAACGAGGGTGAAATCTACATCGACGGCGAATTGGTCACATCAAAAGATATCAATGCCATCCGTCAAAAGGTTGGGATGGTCTTTCAGCGTTTCAACCTTTTTCCCCATATGACGGTTATTCAGAACGTGATGGAAGGCCCCGTCACCGTTAAAAAAATGGATAAGAAGAAGGCGCGAGGCCTTGCAATGGACCTGCTTGAGAAGGTTAACCTGCTGGATAAGGCCGACGAATACCCAGCGATGCTTTCCGGTGGACAGCAGCAACGGGTGGCCATTGCCCGCTCCCTGGCGATGGAACCAAAGGTCATCTTATTTGACGAACCCACCTCGGCCCTGGACCCTGAGCTGGTTGGAGAGGTATTGGGCGTTATGAATGACCTTGCCAAAGAAGGCCGAACCATGATTATTGTTACCCATGAAATGGGATTTGCCAAAGAGGTAGCCGATCGCGTCATCTTTATTTCTGAAGGTCAAATTGCTGAAGAAGGTCCTCCCGAAGAAATTTTTGATCACCCCAAAAATGAACGGCTACAGAGCTTTCTGGGACAAATTTTAGCATAAATCGCTTTTTGCCAATACACCTGAGACCACTCTTTAAACTATCTTTTTTGATCTGGCTGGGATTAAGTGTTATACTGAATGTATCACAAATTTTAATCAGAAATATCAGAGGAGGAAATTAATGAAGTTACTTGTTTATGTCTTAAGCCAGCCAGACAAATTGGATTCACTGCTGGCGGCATTGGCGTCTAAACGAATATGCGGTGCAACAGTGCTGGAAAGCCGGGGCATGGCCCGACAACTCAGCCATCTTCACGACGCTGACGAAATCCCTATTCTTGGTTCACTCCGTACCTTTCTCAATCCTGATGTGACGCAAGGCAATCTTATTTTTGTCATTCTTGAAGACGAAAAAATAGACCAGGTCATTGAAGTGATTGAAGCCACGGTATCAAGCCTTGACGAAGCGGATTCGGGGATCGTGTTCACGATACCCGTCGATTTTGCGAAAGGTCTATGTTCAATTGGAAGCTAAACTCATCATTGAAATCGCCGTTATGCTTTTTGCCGGCCTCCTGCTGGGACGACTGGCCAAACAATTCAAAATGCCCAATGTCACCGGCTACTTGATTGCCGGACTTATTTTGGGACCGTCCTTCCTGAATCTCATCTCCATTGATATGGTCAATGGTTTTATGATCATCTCAGATGTTGCCTTAGGTTTTATCGCCTTTTCCATCGGTAGCCAGTTTGATCTCAACTATTTCCGGAAGGTCGGTATTGCCCCGATTGTGATTGCTACGGCTGAAGCTCTCATGGCCGTAATTCTGGTAACTCTGGTATTGATGTTATTTGGTTTTGACCCCAAGCTTTCGATCATGTTGGGGGCCATTGCGGCAGCAACCGCTCCTGCCCAAACCATTATGGTCATCAAACAATATGATGCCAAAGGCCCTCTGACTTCAATGTTGATGAGCGTTGTGGCGGCTGATGACGCCATTGCTTTGATCGCCTTTGGATTTGCTGCCACCATCGTTAATGCCATGAACGCAAGTGTCGAAACCAGTCTAATTCTTTCGATCCTCACCCCTTTTTATGAAGTTATCATTTCATTTATTCTGGGCGCCGCGGCCGGAATCCTGATGAAACTGTTTTTCCGTTTTTTCAAGAAGCCCTCCAATCAAATCTGCATTGTCATCGCTTTTATCCTGTTGACCTACTGGGTCGCTGATTTACTTCATGGTTCCCCTTTACTAGCCTGCATGGCCCTTGGTGGTGTACTTGTTAATATTTACCGGGATCAGATTGATGCGCTGCTAAAAGTCACCGATTCCTTTACACCGCCAATTTTTATGGTCTTTTTTGTCATCTCCGGGGCTGGATTTCAGATCTCGGCACTGCCTGCCATTGGGCTGATCGGCATCATCTATGTCGTTATCCGGGTTGTTGGCAAAATGGCTGGTGCCTGGTTAGGTGGCCGAGTCACCCATCAAGATAAAAACATCTGTACCTATCTGGGACCCACCCTGATGCCTCAGGCCGGGGTTGCACTCGGGTTGGTGGTAGTTGCCGCCAAGCTGGTTCCCCTCTATGCCGAACAGATTCAAGTGGTTATTTTGTGTTCCACCTTCATTTACTCGGTGGTTGGCCCTATTGCTGCCAAATACGCCCTGGTTAAAGCCGGAGAGATCACACTCCCGGAATCCAAGCCTCTAGCACCGCATAAAATTCATTCTTAAACAAATAATGGCGAGGATGCCCGGATAAAAACGGGAATCTTCGCCATTTTAGTTGCCTTTTGTTTGAAAACCTGACGATCTTATCAGAACGTAAGCCGGGACAAACAGCCCAGATCAAAAGCACCAACAACCCGACCAACGGTATCACGGACGCCAACAAGATTAACACCATTTTCCAAACACATCCGAATCCCCACAATCAGGGGATCTGCCTCCGACACCCAAAGGGACATTTCTTTGGTATTGCCATTGGAACTTTCATTAAAGGAACAAACCACCTGTTTGATTTTGACAATATTTAAATAGGATAAAAACCCTTTGTTCCCGATAAAATCATCGGCAAAATGACTTTTGCTGTGAAAAACGATGGTATCCCGGGAACCGACTTCCATAATTTCGCCCTGATTCATCACTACAATTTTGGTTCCCAGTTTAATGGCTTCCTCGATGTCGTGGGTGACAAAGACGATGGTTTTATTAAGCGTTTGATAAATCCGAATGATTTCATCCTGGAGCACCGCCCGATTAATTTGATCCACGGCGCCCAAAGGTTCGTCCATTAAAATAATTTCGGGATCTGCCGCCAGTGCCCGGGCAATACCGACTCGCTGCTTCTGGCCGCCGCTTAATTCGTTGGGGTATTTCCCCAGATAACCTTCTTCTAGCCCGACCAGATTAATTAGCTCCCGGGCCCGTTCCTTTTTTTTGGTTTCGCTGGTCTTTTGAATATCCAGAGCATAGGCAATATTTTTTTCAATGTTCAGATGAGGAAACAGCCCCACCTGCTGGATCACATAACCGATGTTTCGTTTTAGGGTAATCGGGTCCCATTCTTTGAGCTCTTTTCCTTTAATCCGGATTTCCCCGCTGTTTGGTAAAATCAAACCGTTGATCATTTTTAGCAGGGTCGTTTTACCGCAGCCGGAAGGCCCGATCAGCACCACAAACTCCCCTTGTGAAACGGTCAAACTCAAATGCCTGATAATTGGCTTCTCTGTTTCATACTGTTGACTAACATCACTAAACTCAATCATCGGGTTATAACAAGCCTTTCGCTTTCAGGAATTCGGTGGCCACATCACCGGCATCCCGGTTTTCTTTTTCCACATAATAGTTCATCTGCTGCATTTCCTCATCACTAATCTGTCCCGCCAGTTGGTTAAGAATTGCTTCGAGTTCCGGATACTTGTCCAGGGTTTCCTGACGAATGACGGTGGCTGCTTCATAGGCCGGAAAAAAGTTCTGATCGTCTTTTAACACCTTTAAGTTATATTCCGCCAATAATCCATCCGTGGAAAAATTATTGATCACATCTACCTGACCCTCACCAATGGCCTTATATTTCAGGCCGATGTCCAGTTCTTTTTTTTCTTTAAAATTAAAACCGTAGGCTTTCACTAAACCCGGATAGCCATCTTCCCGTTCGTAAAAATCATATTCCGATCCCAACACCAGGCTGGCGCTCTGGGACGCCAAATCCGAGAAGGTATTAATACCCATACTATCGGCTTTTGTTTTATCCATGGCCAATGCGTAGGTATCATTAAATCCATAACGATCCAACCAGATAAAATTATATTTCTCCTGATACTGGCTTTTGACCCCTTCGTAAAGGGCTTGCGAATCGGTAACCAGTTCATTTTTTAGCACAAACAGCCAACCAGTGCCGGTATACTCCGGGTACATATCAATTTCTCCAGATTCCATCGCTGGTTGAATATTAGCGGTTCCCCCGCCGATGCCCATTTTGTACTCGACTGTGATATCGGAGTTTGCTTCAATCAGTTGGCCCATCATTTCGGCAATGATATAGCTTTCTGCCATCGGTTTTGAAGCGATGACCACCTTCTTTTTTTCACTTTGACAACCAGCCGCTAAAAAAATCAGCACTGCAATTAATACTAAACTGATCCACTTTTTCATTTTGTCCTCCTTAATAATCTTTTTTCAATTATTCCCAATAATCCATCCGCAACAAAGGCCAGTAAGGCCACCAACAGACTACCAGCCACCGTCATTTCACCAAAATTAGTGGTAATTCCCCGCCAGATCGCCACTCCCAATCCGCCAGCTCCGATAAACGAAGCAATCCCGGCCAGCGCAATAGTCATCACTACCATGTTGCGGATGCCAGCGATGATCACTGGCAGAGCCAGGGGGAACTGGATTTTCGAAAGCAGTTGCCAGGGAGTGCTACCCATCCCCACTGCCGCCTCCAAAATCTGATCATCCACTTCGATGAGCCCCACATAGGTGTTGCGAATCACCGGTAACAGTCCATAAATCACCAGGGCAATAATCGCTGTGGTATTGCCAATGCCGGTGATCGACACAAAAAAACCAAACATCGCAATCGAGGGAATGGTGTACAAGACATTGGTCATACCAATCACGATGCTGGCAGCTTTTTTTGATTTGGAGATTAGAATGCCGGTGGTGATTCCTACCACCGTAATAATTACAATGGCAATTAAGCTCAACAAGATGTGCTGCCATAGCAGTTCGATAAAAAAGTCGCTTCGCGTTTTGAGCAATTCACCTAAATTTTTGAAAAATTCCATCGCTGTTCCCGTCTCTTTCCGATTATGTATCTGTAATTATGCTTCTTCGATATTTTTATCAACTCAGGAGTCAACGACCGTTGTCCATCCGAGCGGTTTTTCTAGACATGCTCAATGTCAGTGTGAAGGGCGACCTCGTTGCTGATGGTCATTAAATCACTAACAGCCAGCCGGTGAATATCATCCCGGCCATTGATCCGGGCAAACGCCTTTAGTTCGTTGGCGGTGCCGGTGTAAAAATTTTTAAATTGGAGCAAGGCTTTTTCTTCGTTAAAGAGGCTCCGTAATACTTCATCCTGGGTGGCGATCCCGGCCGGACATTTGCCGGTATGACAAATCCGGGACTGCAAACAGCCGATGGCAATCAGCGAGGCCGTAGCCAGAGCAATGACATCTGCCCCCAGGGCCAGCCCCTTGGCAATGTCCGAACTATCACGAAACCCACCGGTAGCACAAAGGGTCACCTCACTGTTTAACTTATCTAAAAAACGGCGAGCCCGGCGAATGGCAAAAATGGCTGGAATACCGACATTATCTTTGATAAATTTCGGGGTTGAACCGGTGGCACCACCGCGGCAATCAATGGTGACAAAATCCGGTTCGGCCATCAAAGCCATAGCCAGATCTTCTTCCAGATGACTGGTGGCAATTTTAATACCAATCGGAACACCATCGGTTATTTCCCGGATCCGGGCGACCCGCTTAACCAGATCCCGAATCTCATCTATCCCGGCCAACCGTGCGGGCGCCACCGCAGCTTCGCCTTTTTCAAGTTTTCTAATCCCGGCAATTTCCGATGTGATTTTTTCCTGGGGTAAATGGCCGCCCAGCCCGGGTTTAACCCCCTGGCCGATTTTTATTTCTACCGCATCCGCCTGTTTCATAATCGCTTCATCATAGGTAAACGCGGCGGTACCCTGTTCATAAATATAGTGTCTGGCGGCCTGGCGGGATTCCGGGAGCATGCCTCCTTCACCCGAGCACATGGCGGTATCCACCAGGGTACTGCCTTTTGCCAAAGCAACCTTGGCTTCCTTAGATATAGCACCATAGGACATATGGGAGACATAAAATGGCAGGGCCAGCGTCAATGGTTTTTTGGCATGCTTCCCGATAACCGTTGTCAGACTGACCGTCACCTCTTCATTTAAGGGCATCCGATGTAATTGGGTGCCCTTAAAAAGCAGGGTGTTAAAATCCGGAAAGGTCTTAAGGGTTCGCATCGCGGAGTTCTCACTTATGCCCGTTTCGGCCAGCTTTTTAATCGTCGCATATTTGTTATTGAACCGCTCGCCCTCTTGATCCTGATTTTTTAGTTCCCCGACCATTCCCGGATCAACAAATTTTTCGTACCAATGCTGACCACTGCAGAAGGGTTTATTTTGGGAATGACCGCATCGGCATAAACTACAATGCTCTTTAGATTCGGGCTGTTCTGACTCCGGCGTATCGCCCAGATCCAAAGAAATCCCGCCGCGTACATGGTAGGGTCCATCTTCATCTAGCTGAAGTGCTTCCACATCAGTAAAAGTATCCACCCGGACTCCGTCAATGGAATAGCTCAAGGCTCCGGAAGGACATTTTTTGATCGTTTCAATAATTAATTCTTTAACTTCGGCATCGGGATCAATCCAGGGTTCCACGCCCATCCGAAAAACTTTGGGCAACCCATCGGTACAGAAACCAGCATGAGAACAAATCCCCCGGTCATCATAAATGGAAATTTCCTGACCCACATAGGTATCCAATTGACGAGGTACCCGGTCCGGGCTTTTTTCGCCTGAAAAAGCAATTTTTCCATGGGTTCCATCACAAAATGGTTTTGTTTTTGACGCGCCACAACGACACAAAGCCACCGCCGGATCCGCCACCGTCACATTTCTGGTGGTGGATTCCTTGATCTCCGACAAACCAGTCACCACGTAGGGCCCGTCTTTTGATACCCGAATCAGCGTTTTTTTAGCCATGATATAAATCCCCTCTCATTTTACCTTATGGGTTGATTTATACCCTAAAGTTGCGGGTTCACACAGTGTTACCCCAAGATTTCAGGTTAAATTCCAAAGAAAAAAGGCCTCTACTTAGTAAAGGTCTTTTATTATTCTTCATTATTAATTAGTTGAGTTGTTAATTATTTTGCCCTATGGACATCAAAAAAAGTTCATGTTACTTTGCGCTATCTGAGGTTGCCAAAAAACAGAACGCTTGCCACGTGCCAACATCACCACCTCTGATTAAATAAAGGCGCGTATTCCACACCTAAACGAATCGCTTCAATCAGACTCACCGGACTGGCGATTCCCTTCCCGGCAATATCCAGCGCCGTCCCATGATCTACCGAGGTTCTTAGGAATGGCATGCCAAGTGTAATGGAAATCGTCTTTTCGAAATCGACCATTTTAGTAGCGATATGGCCCTGATCGTGATAAAGCGATAAGACCGCATCGTATTTGCCACTTAAAGCCAAGTAAAAGACACTGTCAGCTCCAATCGGTCCATCAACATTGATGCCTCTATTTCGGGCCTCTACTACCGCTGGCATCACCCCTTCCACCTCTTCCCAGCCAAATAGCCCGTGCTCGCCACTGTGAGGATTAAGACCTGCAACAGCTATCCGGGGATTTTTCACTCCCAAAGTTTTTAGCGCTGCCACACTCTGATCAATAAAGGCCTCAATATTTTCCCTAGTTACCAGTTTACAAGCCTGCTGTAACGAAACATGACGGCTGAGAAAAAATACCCTAAGGTTATGCACCTGAAACATCGTCAGCGGATTTTTAGTTTGAGTTAATGCACCCACCATTTCGGTATGGCCGATATAAGGGACCTTTGCCGCCTTTAGCGATTCCTTGTTAATGGCGGTAGTTGTCAGCACGTCCGTTTTTTTATCCAGACAAAGACGGGTCGCGACCTCGATGTATTCATAGGCGGCCTTTCCCGTCATCGCCTGCACGGCTCCCATTTTTAGCTTATTTAAGTAAATATTATCCAAATCAATAAGGTTAAGGACCCCGGGTGAAAAATTTCCATCCTGGGGATCGTTAATACAATTGATTAAAAGTGTCACATCAGAAAACGCCAGGGCTTCTTTTAGCACCTTCTTATCCCCCACGATCACCAGGCGGGCCATGTTGCTAACCCGGTCATCTGCCATTGCTTTGACTGTAATTTCTGGTCCGATGCCGGCGGCATCTCCCATCGGAATTGCCAGTATTGGTTTAGTCATCTTATTCTCCTGATTAAATTATTTAATTACTAACTAAGTAAACAGTTAGTCTACTTGGTTTCTACTCGTTTTAGGCGTCCTATTTCATCTTTATAAAATAATCCTCCAGTTGATTAGTATCCATTGGACGGCTGAAATAATAACCCTGGACGTGGTCACACTGATAGGTTTTTAAGCGATCAAACTGCTCTAATTCCTCAACGCCCTCGACAATTACATCCATTTCAAGGGTGTGGGCCATTAAAATAATTGACTCCATCAGATGCTCATTCGATTTGTGTATCAGTAAATCACGAGTAAAGGCCTGGTCGATTTTTAACGTATCAATCGGCAGGTTCTTCAAATAGGCCAGCGACGAGTAGCCCGTTCCAAAATCATCTAACGACATCTTAATACCAATTGCCTTGAGTCGATCAAATATCTTAATCGCCACTTCAAACGAATTGATAAACAAATTTTCAGTAATCTCCAGCTCCAAAAGATTCGGGGACAAACCGCTGCGCTTTAATGTCTCTTCGACCATCGCCGGAAATTGCTCATTACTGATTTGAACCGGAGAAATGTTAACAGAGATAATCATATTTGATCCCGTCACTCTGTTTAAATCCATCATTTTCTTACAGGCCGTTTCCATCACCCATGCTCCAATCGGAACGATCAGTCCCGTTGATTCAGCTATATGGATAAATTCAAACGGCGATATTTTCCCCAATTGCGGATGTTCCCAACGGATCAGGGCTTCAAATCCCCGAATTAATCCTGTTCTTACATCAATTTGAGGTTGATAATGAAGGTAGAACTCTTCATTCTTAATCGCCGAACGCAACGAGTTTTCTAAGGTCATACTTCTAATCAAATTCATTTTCATGCTGCTTTCAAAAAAAGCATATTGGGATTTACCCCGTTGCTTAGCCATATCGGCCGCAGCATGAGCATATTGAAGAAGCTCTTCCACTGTTTGCGCATCATCAGGATAGAGTGTAATTCCGACATGAAAATGCACATAAACATTATTTTCGTTTACGCTGATGCCTTGATTAAATGCCTGTCGCAGTTCTTCAATTTCAATTAGCACATCACCCGGATCTTCTAACTCCTTTATTACCCGGATAAAATTGGAGCCCGTGATTCTAGCCATAAATCCATTTGTCAACTTCATACTCAGAATCCGTTCGCCCATTATTTTGAGGAGTTGATCTCCAAACGACGGTCCATAGGTATCATTGATTCGTTTAAAGTTTTCAATATCATAACAGATTACCGCAATTTTTTTTCTATTCGTCATAATAAGCTGATTTAATTGTTCCGTCAGATAAACAGCATTGGGCAGTTGCGTTTGAGGGTCATAATAAGCCAGAGTTTTTAACGCTTCATCCCGCTCTTTGATCGATATCACCATTTCATTAAAATTCTCAGTCAGAGTGTTAAATTCATCAAAACGATTATCTTCATCAATCCGGTGATAATCCCCTGCGGCAGTTTCTCTGGTTTGCTTATTGAGTTCATAAAAAGAGTGGCTAATGTCTTTAAAAACATAGTTGGAAACAAACCTTGAAAACATGACCAATAAACAAACAAATAAAAGTACAATCCATAAGAGCGGTCTAAATGCAATCAGAATCGAATCATAGGCTTGGTAAACAAAAACATGCCAATCGCCATTTGTTACATCAGCATGACTAACCACAGTTCTTTGACCATCGTAAATGGCTGTAATGATTTGACGCTCTGGTTCCTGATGAATGGTATCAAAGTGACCTTCAATTTCGCGTTGATAAACCTTAGCCATATCTTTATTTGAGATAAAAACACCATTGCCATCGGTAACCGCCACAGTCACCTGATCACCAAAGGTCTGACTAAGATTAAGCGAAAGCAAACTGATCTCCTTTAGATTCAAATAGGCCACCAGGACTCCATCCCGATGAGGGATGGCAATTGTGATCGTCGGCTGTCCTGTTTGTTGGGAGATAAAAGTTTTTGATAGCGTCGGCTGCTGGCTGGCTTTTGTTTCAGAAAAAAAATCCTGACTGGCTCGGTTCGCGCCCTGGATATTGTTGTTTTCGGGAACAACCATAGTTACAACCCCGTTTGCGTCAAGCAGTTCAAATCCTTCGATGATATTAGCACTCTCGGTCACGGTGTTTAAATAGACCCGGATGTCCTCCTCATCCTTAAGAGCGCCGCCATCAAGTAACTCACTCAACTGTGTTAGTATCAGAAAGGACTCATTAAGAAAATCTGCCATGCGATGCGCAATGGTGGTAGCGATGAGGGTGTTTTTTTCTTGAATATCTTTGACCGCAACATTAAGAATCAATGGCGCTATTAACAACACCACTAGAATCAGGGGTATGGCAATGGAAAGCATGTTATTAACCTGGATGAAATTTTTTAGCTTTTTTATCCTTTTCATTGTCTAATCCACCTTTTTAAATTGACCATCCTGAATGATATAGTGGTACAGCGTTCGGCTGGCATCTCCGTATTGATCAATAATGATCTTATCCTGAAGCCCCTGGTGGGTTTCTTTTTTTATAATGGCCGCCTTGATGGTTTCTGGTTCCAGACTCTTTTCCGTCTCCATCGCGTCAAATAAAATCATCGCAGCTTCGTAAGCATAGATGGCGGCAAAAGTTGGCTCGGCACCGTATTTATTGCGATAGGATTCCCTAAAATTAAGGTACGCCGGGTTTTGCGAGTCCGTATCGAGTAAACTGGGAATGTAAACCCCTTCGACCGAATTACCGCCTTGTAAAATCAGATCATTATTCATGGCCCAAAGGGATAAATAAATGGGCACCTGTTTCCCAGCTTTGTAAAACTGTTGACTAAACATGGCAGAATCAAAACTTGAGCCCAAAATTAAAATGGTGTCGGGGTTCGAATTTAAAACCCGATTGGATATTTCCAGATATTCTGGGTTCGATCCGGATTGAAAGGATTCTTCATAAATAATGCGACCACCATTTTTTACCAAATCTGCGGCAATCAAATCCTTGATGGTTCCTGTGTAAGCTTTATTTTGAGATTCATAGATAACGGCAATCTGCTTTCCACCATTTTCAAGGATGTTTTCAACTAAAAATTTTGCTTCAACATCATTGGAAGAGACGACGCTGATAAAGTGATCGTCCTGATCTACCAGCTCATAAGAACTCATCGTCGGACTAATCATTAATAAATTATTCTCGTTGACAAAGGGCAGACTCAATTTAGCCATATTACTGGTCATATGACCGATGATAAATGAAACGCCCTCGTCATAAAGTTCCTGATCAACGGCAAGGGCGGTTTCTTGATTGTTCTGATCATCTTTAATCCGAACTTCTACCAGTCGGCCGTTAACCCCACCGCCAGCATTAATTTCTTCTACCGCCATCATTAAACCGTTGCGCCCGTTTACTCCCATTTCCGAGGCACTCCCCGTAAGCCCTGCCGAAAAACCAATGATCAGAGGTTGTTGATGTGAGCAGGACGAAAAAATCAGAGCCCCTATAAAAAAAACGATTAGCCATGAGTGTTTTTTATTGTTTTTCATCATAGACTCCTCCATTTTGGGATTAAATAATACCGCCACCGTCCGTAAAACAACTCATAAATGATATACCCGCATTTAAAACCTGCAAACTTACGATCATCAACAAACTGATTCGCGTCTGCTCTTGCCACTAAAATTTCCCATTCGCTTTTTTTTTCAGACTTTAATCATTAGTTTATTGTTATATGTTTAAATTCAGCGCATAAGGGTAATAATCTTAAACATAGTGGATCATTAATCCCTTGCTTAATAGTGCTGCTTTATATAAACTATATCAAAATACGATCCTGCAAACAACTTAATTCTATGTTAAACGATTAATATTCTTAAAGCTGCTTGCAAATGCTAATAAAAGGAGATATATAATGAATAAGAAAAAAGGGTTACTTGCCAAGATGTTGTTATCAATTGGACTACCAGTTGCTATTATTTTTGCTGTTGTTTCAGGCATATCGCTCTATATTGTGAACCAGGCCATCACCAGAGTTACCGTTGATGAATTATCATCCCGCTCTCAGGCGGTTTCAAACGAGATAGACAGTTACTTTACAAGCTATCTGGTAACAGCCAACCAACTATCCACCAATCCTGAGATTCGCAACTTTTTTGAACAGGTTACACCGGGAATTGGCATCACCTCAACGGCTACTTTTCCTGAGGTCAAACAGGCCCTGGATAATGTGGTTGCTACCGATCCGGAAAACATCCAGGTAGCCTGGATTGCCGATGTGGATTCCAGTCAATTTACCCAATCCGACGGTGCTTCATCTGACGGAACCTACGACATTAATACACGCCCCTGGTTTCAGGAATTAGTGACCAAAAAAGAAGTTTTTATATCGGAACCCTATTTAGATGTTGTCACCAATCAGATTATTGTGAGTGTCGTTGCCCCAGTTTTTAAGCCGGGCACCCAGGACCTTGTCGGGGCAACCTGTGTCGATGTATCAATAGATCGCATCAAAGAAATCATTGCTGAGAATAAGATCGGCGAAACTGGATTCTTTGTCGTTTCAACCAACAGTGGTATGGTCTTTGATCATCCCAACCCGGATTTTAACAACGGCCCTCTAAGCGATACTGATCTTTCCCAAAACATCATCGCCGCACTGACTAGTAAAACCGCTGGCCCGATTTCTTATTCATCTGCCGGCACTGAAAGCCAGGGCTATGTTACTGAGATCGGTGATACCGGTTGGGTTCTGGCCACCGGACTGCCCCAGGCGGAATTCAACAAATCCTTTGCCACCATTCAGACCACAATGCTGGTTATTTTCGCTTTAGGCCTTTTGGTCACCGTCGGACTCATCATCATTTCCACCCGTAGCTTTATCCGGCCGATTACCAAGCTGGGCGAAGCTGCTGACCGTCTGGCGCTGGGCTCCGTTGATATTGACTACACCATGGCTGACAATGCCAGATCTGATGAAATCGGTGAACTGACAAAATCTTTTGTCAATATGGCCGAAAATATTCGGGACCAGGCCGAAGTCGCCCAGAATATCGCCTTGGGTGATTTAAACATTGATATTTTACCCAAGTCAGAAAATGATGTCCTGGGCAATAGTATGGTTTCAATTAAGAGTGCCATTGGCGATTTAGTCGCAGACACTATCATGCTTTCTGATTCAGCCATACGGGGCGATTTCACCAAACGGGCTGAGGCCGCTAAACATGCCGGAGAGTATGGCAAGGTTATTTCTGGTGTCAATCAGACTTTAGACACCGTAGTCGACAACATGTTCTGGTATGAAGCCATTATTGACGGCATCCCCTTCCCGGTTCACGTGACCGACATGGACATGAAATGGACCTTTATGAATCGTGCCTTTGAAGATCTGATGATCAAAAACGGCGTCATTAAAGATCGGAGTTCTGCTTGCGGCATGGATTGCTACAATGCCGGCGCCAGCATTTGTCAGACTGAAGGCTGTGGCATCCGTCGACTGGTGGATCAGGGCCTGGCTGACTCATACTTTGAATGGGTTGGACGAAACAACAAGCAAGATACCGCTTATCTCAAAAATAAAAAGGGCGAAAACATTGGTTTTGTCGAAATTGTTACCGATTTAACCCCAATTATCCGAGTCAGCGATTATACCAATGCTGAAGTGACCCGCTTGGGTGATAACCTGATGCGACTGGCCCAGGGAAATCTGGACTTTGATATGAACATCAGCGAAGCAGATGAATATACCGTTGACGTCAGCGTCCAGTTCAACGAAATTAGTAACAGTTTGACCGCGGTAAAAACCTCGATTGGTGATATGATTGGTGGCGCTGCCATGATCACCAATGCCGTGATTGATGGCAATCTCCAGACCCGGGCCGATGCCAGCAAATTTAGTGGTGCCTGGGAAGAACTCGTCGGTGGAATGAATGCCATTCTCGATGAAATCAACAAGCCTCTGAGTGAGGTTCTGGTCGTGATGGATGCCATCTTAAACGGAAATCTTCAGGCCCGTATTACTGGCGACTATAAGGGTGATGTCGATGTACTAAAACAAACAGTCAACACTACCGCCACCCGTTTGAATTCGGTCGTTAGCGAAATTACTGAAAAAATCGAACAATTATCTCAGGGCAACCTGGATATTGACCATGCCCGTACCTTCCAGGGTGATTTTATCACCATCTCCAATGCCATTAATGTGATTATCGATTCCTTAAACGATGTAATGGGCGAAATTAATGTGGCTGCCGAACAGGTTGCCTCCGGCTCAGATCAGGTATCTGCTGGAAGTCAGTCGCTGGCCCAGGGTTCCACCGAGCAAGCCAGCTCGGTTCAGGAATTAACCGCCTCCATCGCAGAAATTGCTGATCAGACCAAAAACAATGCCGTGGATGCTAATAAAGCGAAAGAATTAGCTGATACGGTTAAAGGACATGCTGCCAATGGCAATGCTCAAATGGCAAACATGCAAACTTCCATGGTCTCCATTAACCAGTCATCCAATGATATTTCCAAAATTATTAAGGTGATTGACGACATTGCCTTCCAGACAAATATTCTGGCCCTCAATGCCGCAGTGGAAGCAGCCCGAGCCGGTCAACATGGTAAGGGATTTGCTGTTGTTGCTGAGGAAGTGCGTAGCCTGGCGGCCCGAAGTGCCGAAGCTGCTAAAGAGACGACTGTTTTAATTGAAGGCTCCATCGACAATGTTCAGGAAGGAACAAAAATAGCGGATGATACAGCCGCCGCTCTGGATGACATTGTCGCCGGCATCGAAAAGGTTACAACGCTGATTGGAAATATCGCCGATGCCTCCAACGAACAGGCATCTGGTATTGCTCAAATTGATACCGGCGTGGAACAGGTAGCTCATGTGATTCAACAAAATTCTGCCACGGCAGAAGAAAGCGCCGCCGCCAGCGAAGAGCTTTCCGGACAGGCCGAACTGCTTAAACAACTGGTTGATACCTTTAAACTCAGAAACAAATCAAATACTACTACGGTAGTTGCCGCCCCCCCAGCTGAAACGATAGAAAAAACGGCGCCAGAACCAAGTATTGATCTGGGTGATATGGACATGGATAAATACTAATCTTTATCCGCTTATTTAACATACAGGCGCTTATAAGCACCTGTATGTTGGCATGTACAAGCGATCTGATTCCGGTATTGAAGATTCAAATAAAGCTTTAGCCTGATACTATCAGAATATTGTCAGTCTTTTCGCTAATCTTAGTTTCCCTCTATGTCGATACCTTAACTAAGATAATAAAAAGACCAGGACAATGGCCGCTCTTAATTGTTATGAAAGATTCTATTAACCGACAAGATCTATCGATATTTTATCAAAGTATACCTCGCACCATCACTCGCAGTATTTAGAAAGGAGCATCATCATGAAACATACACAAGAAAAAGGTGAAACAACGGTCAAAATCCGTTTGTCCACCAAATTAATGGCTTTCACCACTCTGATTCTGGCCGCCGCGGTTCTCACCCTCGGACTGATTGCCATCAATTTAGGCGCAGCGGCTCTGACTAGTGAATCCAGTACCCAGGAAGAGGTCTTTGCCATCGAAGGTGCCGGCCATATTGGCGCCGTTGCTTCCGGTAATCTGGGAAAACTGGAAGAAATCGCCCTTCGGGCCCGAACGGTTACGATGGACTGGAACACCCTGGCCACCTCCATTGCCGGAGACGTGGAACGTTTAGGCTATCAGGATATCGCGGTCATGGATCTAAACGGCAACGCCAAATATATTATTGGCGGTGGTGAATTCAAATCGGAAGGTCAATTCTGGTACGAAGACGGTTTTGCCGGAAAAACATCTATCTCCGACGTAACCATCAGCGAAGTCACCAATGAGCCGATCGTCGTTGAAGTCGCCCCCATTAAGAATAATGGTCAGGTAGTCGGTCTCCTGGTGGGACGTCGAGATCCCACCTTCATGCAAGATATCACCAATGCCATGGGTGATGGTGTCAGAAAGTATGGGATGGTGATCAATGAAGATGGCGCCGTTATGGCTCATCCTAATGATCAGCTGATACTGGATCAGACCAATATTTTTGATGAAATTGATGCCAATGGCCCTTTGAAAGAATTTGCCCTGGCCATCAAAGAATTGGGCGTGGGCCAAACCGGTAGTATCGCCTATAACTATCTTGGTGAAACGAAGCTTGCCTACAATGCCCCGATTCCCGGAACCAACTGGACACTCATCGTTATCAAATTTAAAGATGACGTACTGGCCCCGATTAATAACTTGAGAAACGTCATTCTAATGACCTCCTTGTTGATTCTATTGGTCGGTGGACTGGCTACCTATATTCTGGCCCGAAGCATTTCAAAACCAATTATTTCGTTAAACCATATGATTAAAGAAATGACCCTGGGACATCTCGGTGTTCGGCTGGATGTAAAATCCAAAGACGAAGTCGGTGAAATGACCACTTCCATGAACAAACTGGCTGATGATCTCCAGAATATGGTCATTGGTACCATGGATCAGATATCTAACGGCGACGTTTCGGCAACGATTGAGGTAACTGATCCTGCTGATGAAATTTCACCAGCCCTAAAACGGACCATCGAAACCATCCGCGGGCTCATTAAGGAAGCAACCATGCTATCCCTGGCCGCCGTTCAGGGCCAATGGCAAACCCGGGGCGATGCTGACGCCTTTAACGGCGGATTTAAAGAAATTGTGGAAGGGGTCAATGCGACTCTGGATACGGTTGTTGATAAAATGGTCTGGTACGAAGCCATCATCGATGCGGTCCCCTTCCCTGTTCACGTCACCGATAATGATATGAAATGGACCTTTATGAATAAGGCCTTTGAAGACATGATGGTCAACAATAAGGTCATCACTGACCGTAAAAGCGGCTATGGAATGGATTGTTTTAATGCTGGTGCTGATATCTGCCAGACCGAAGGATGTGGAATCAGGCGACTGGTTGATAAAGGTCTGGGAGATAGCTATTTTGAATGGTATGGCCGAAATTATAAACAAGATACTGCTTACCTCAAGGATTCCAAAGGTGAAAATGCCGGTTTTGTGGAAGTAGTCACTGATTTAACGCCGATGATTCGGGTTAGCGACTATACCCAAAATGAGGTCACCCGACTGGGCCACAACCTCACGCGCTTATCCCAGGGTGATCTGGCCTTTGATATGGACATTGGCGAAGCCGATGAATACACGACTGAAGTTTCTGCCCAATTCAATGAAATTAGGGACAGTCTGCAAATGGTTCAGACATCTATCGATAACCTGATTAGCGACGCCAATATGCTGGCTCAGGCTGGCATTGATGGACAATTAAATACTCGGGCAGATAGCAACAAACACCAGGGCGATTTTGCTAAAATTGTCGACGGTGTTAATGCCACCCTGGATGCTGTGGTGGCACCGGTTCAGGAAGCCTCGACGACGCTTAATGAATTGGCCAAAGGCAACTTAAAGACGGGAATGGTCGGAAATTACAACGGCGATTATACCCTGATTAAAGATGCCATGAACCAGACCATTGCCTTCTTGAAACGCTATGTAGATGAAATTACCAATACCCTGGAAGAAATGGGCCAGGGCAATTTAAATCTCGAAATCACAGCCGAGTATCTGGGCGACTTCCATGCGATTAAATCTGCACTTAATGGAATTACCGCCACCCTCAGCGAAACCATGTCAGAAATCAATGAAGCGGCCGGTCAAGTTGAAACCGGCGCTCGCCAAATTTCCGATGGCGGACAGGCGCTCTCCCAGGGTACCACCGAGCAAGCCAGTGCCATCGAGCAGCTTAACGCCTCCATTGAAGAAGTAGCTGGCGAAACAAAGACCAATGCATTAAACGCAAATGAAGCCAACGAACGGGCTCAAGAGGTTCGCAATAATGCCGAGGTTGGCAATAATCAAATGAATAAAATGCTTTCCGCTATGGGTGAAATCAATGAGTCCTCCCATAACATATCAAAAATTATCAAAGTGATTGACGATATTGCCTTCCAGACTAATATCTTGGCCCTTAATGCCGCTGTTGAAGCGGCCCGGGCCGGCCAACATGGCAAGGGTTTTGCTGTTGTTGCCGAAGAAGTACGATCTCTAGCAGCCCGCAGCGCCGAAGCCGCCAAGGAAACCACTGGTTTGATCGAAGGCTCCATTGAGAGCGTGGATGTCGGGACCAAAATTGCCGATGAAACCTCTGAGAGTTTGAAGGAGATCTTAAGTGAAATCGAAAAGGTAACTGGTTTGGTTGGCAACATTGCCCGGGCCTCCAACGATCAGGCCACTGAAATCGCCCAGATTACCCAGGGCATTGAACAGGTCTCGACTGTTGTTCAAACGAACTCTGCTACTGCTGAAGAAAGTGCCGCTGCCAGCGAAGAACTGTCCGGTCAGGCTGAAATGCTCAAGCAGATGGTGGGTGCTTTTAAAATAAAGAAAAAAGGCTCTGTTCATCATGCTTCTCCCAAGCCCCCGGTTGAACAGCCGGTGAAGCAGGAAGCACCAACCCGGATTGTGTTGGATGATCTGGAGAGCGATAAGTACTAACAAATAAAAAAAACAGGCATCCACAACGGAGCCTGTTTTTTTTATTGCAAACTAGTTATTTGGGTCTTCGTCATCCAGCTTGATTGCTTCTGTTGACGCTTCTATCGCTGTCGTACCTTCTTCCATATTGATAACTTCATCAACGATTAAAATCTCTTCATTGCCCTGATTTCGTTCTTCTTTTAGTTTTCTATTGGTGAACAGCACATTGTAACAAATAAAGCCGACACCAACAACATACAAGAAGAGATAGACAATAAAATTAATAATTGGGATGTATCCCAAAAGGATTGCTGCTGCTGCAATAATTAGGATGGATACAAATGAGCTAAGCAGCGGTTTCATTTTATCATCAAAGAACCGCATCAATAATTTTGACAAGACCACTGCCGCTATTGGCATCGCCAAAATGGCCAGAGCGATGATCCCACAGGTCATTGCAATTCCAAATGGTGCATAAATAACAAAAGACACGATCAGTAACAATGGTGACAAGAAGAAAAAACCTGCTCCGATTCCCAATGAAGCCAGAATATGTTTTTTTGCCATAACGGTCGTATTAGCATTAAAGTCTTTGGTTAAGAAGCTAATTAAAACCCAGATCACCAGGATAAACGCCAGCTTAGTAATAATGGATAAAAGAATGGAGCCAACAGATGGTCTCCGTGCTTCATTAACCTCTTTACTTGACACCTTTTCCCAATTAACTTCAGGCACCTTGGCACCAGGGGCTACAATAGCTTTATTAGTACTGCGATTATTGATGGTTCCCGTGATACTTGCTCCGTCATTGATGGTCAGCTGATCGACATCTGTTTCTACAAAACCATTGATCGCACCATTAATTGAGACATCACCAGCACCAACCCGGAGATTTCGTCCCACCGTTCCATCGATATTCACATTGGCAGCGGCCAGAAAGACATCCCGATTAATGTCAGCAGCTTTGCCAATGATCAGATCGGATCCACCAGCAAATACATCCTGCGTTACTTTGCCATTGATAATGACCTGATTGGCGGCAGCGTAGAGATTCCCATTAATTTTGCCGTTAACGGTTACCGTATTCGCTGCTGCAAAAACATCACCGTTATACTCCCCATCAAGGGTGATGGCGTTTCCGGCAAAAAAGGTAGTGGTATCAAATACCGAATTGGCAGTGATATTTGACCCGGTGAAGGCAAATTTCGTATTGGCCACTGAAGGCCCTTCGATGTTGATATTTCCTGACGAATCATGGTAGCTGTTGTTGAGATCGCTATTGGTTGCCCCGAATGCCGAGGTGACCGTGAGAAGCAATACCATCACCATCATTAAAACCGATACACTTAATTTTTTTAACATTTTCTTTCTCCTTCATTTTTTTATTACTTAACCTAACAGAAGCGATTCTCATTTTTAAAATGATTAATCATCACACCTATTCCGACACAAACAACCGCAGAAACGATAAACGATATTACGTTGAGATTATTTTGGAGTTGTTGGGAACAACGAATGATAATGCCGGTAAAAACCGATATAAAGGGCGAATCACCCGTTTGAGCAAAGACGATAAAGCGCATCACCATCACTGAAAAAGCAATGGAAAAAATATAAAACAAGGCAAATAGATCTGAATTTTCAGCTTTTTCAATGCTAACCTGGTTGATCCGACTCATAATTTCCAGTTTTCTGCTGGTAAAAGGAATGGCTTTGCCATAATTTTTAACGGCTGTTTTATTAAATCCCAGGTTGAACATCATTTTATCAAGTTCACTCATTGTTACATCTCTCCTTTGTATAAGTTTCTAAGTTTTTTACCGGCCCGGTTCAGCCGGGAAGATAGGGTTCCCATGGGGATATTTAAAAATGCGCAGATTTTTTTATAATCCCAATCATAATAATACCGCAGGATCACCGCCGCTTTTAACGCATGCGGTAATTGATCCAGAGATTTTTGCATTTCCCCAAAATCCAGGGAATCGATGTTATCATAACTCAGGGCCTCATCAGTAAATAAGTTTTCACCATTTTCCTGATCGTCCAGATAAACCATGGTCTTATTTTTTCGTAATAGAGTAAAAGCTTCGTTATGAACGATTTTCAGAAACCAGTTTTTAAAACTGCTCTCTAGCCGATACTGCCTGATTTTAGTAAACGCTTTTAAAAAACTTTCTGCAACCACATCCTGTGCATCAAATTCGTTTTTAAGCAGAGAATAGGCATAGACATAGGCAAATCGCTCATATCGCTCGACAATGGGCTCAAAATAACCGGAATTACCGGTTACTAAATACTTTTTAATCAGCGCATCATCAGCTTCCCCTTCTTTTTTTCCCTTCAATAATTATCACCTCAATTTTTTCTGCCTATCTATATAACGGATGAATCCCGCGTTTTCTTCCCAAAAATAATTATTTTTTTTAATTTTTAAAGCCAAAGTAAAAAAACTTTACTTTGGCCTCTTATCAGTAAGCTATCATTAAATCTTATGCTGCTTTTTTCTTTGAAAGAATTTTACCACTTCAACAATTGGGATCACGAGCACTGCCAGACCCATGGCGGCAAAGTATTCGGTCAGACTAATTGCTTCGAATTCAAATGCAGCAGCGATGGGTGGGATGAAGATAACCGCTGTTGTCAGAACGAGCGATACCACCATGGCCAGGAACAAAAATTTATTCTGGCGTTTCATTTTAAAAATTGATTGGCGTCGGCTACGCATATTCAGAGAATGGAACATTTCTGCCATTGACAAGGTTAAAAACGCCATCGTGATACCATCGGCACTTTCGGCAATTTCCCAGACCCCAGCTTCTAAGTAGTGTCCCACAAAATAGGCGGCGACGGTAACCAGTGCAACCATCGCACCCTGCCAGATCACATCCACACCCAGGCCACGGGAAAAAATACCCTCCTGCGATTCTCTGGGTGGGTTTTTCATGGTGTCTGCTTCTTCACCTTCCATGCCCAGAGCAATGGCTGGAAAGGTATCCGTAATCAGATTAATCCAGAGCAAATGAACTGGTTTTAAGATTGTAAATCCCAACAGGGTGGCGACAAAAATAGCAATCACTTCGGACAAATTTGATGACAGTAAGAACTGGATGGCCTTGCGGATATTGTCGTAAATACGGCGACCTTCCTCCACTGCATTGACAATTGTGGCGAAATTATCATCAGCCAATACCATATCAGCGACATTTTTCGTCACATCAGTACCAGTAATCCCCATCCCCACACCAATGTCGGCGGTTTTAATCGATGGTGCATCGTTAACGCCATCGCCAGTCATGGCCACAATCATCCCCTGATTTTGCCAGGCTTTGACAATCCGCACCTTATGTTCCGGCTGTACCCGGGCATACACAGAGTAGTTACCAATATCTTTTTTTAGCTGATCTTCACTGATCTCATCCAATTGGGCACCGGTGATGGCTTCCTTGGGATCAACAATAATCCCCAGTTGGATGGCAATAGCAACGGCCGTATCGCGATGATCACCCGTGATCATCACTGGACGAATACCTGCCGACTTGCACTGAGCAATCGCATCTTTGACTTCAGGTCGAACGGGATCGATCATACCAGTTAAACCGGCAAAGCACAAATCATGTTCCAGATAATCCGGTGACTGATCTTCCGGCATAGTATCCCAGACACGAAAAGCAGCGGCAAGCACCCGGAGTGCCTGATCTGCTAAGTGTTTATTGGCCTGTTTGATTTCTTGACGGATATCATCAGTAATGGGTCGCTGAACATTGCCATCCCAGTAGGCGGTGCAGCGGGAAATCAGCACATCCGGAGCGCCTTTAACATACTGAGTAAAAGTACCATCTTCCATTTTGTGAAGCGTACTCATCAGTTTTCGGCCAGAGTCAAAGGGTGCTTCTCCGACTCGAGGGGTCTTTATTTCCAGGTCGCCCTTTTTCAACCCCAGCGAAAAACCGTAATTGACCAGAGCGGCTTCAGTGGGCTCTCCTTCAGCTTTATTCTCTTCATTTAAATAGGCATCATTACAGAGGGTCATGGTTTTACCCAAAAGTTGCTCATCAAAACCGAAATGATCCACAACGGTCATTTTATTCTGGGTCAGGGTTCCGGTTTTATCGGAGCAAATCACCTGAGTACAACCCAGGGTTTCAACAGCGGTTAGTTTCCTGATCACCGCTTTTTCTTTGGCCATATTGGTTACACCAAGGGAAAGTACAATGGTGACCACCGCCGCCAGACCTTCGGGAATGGCAGCAACTGCCAGGGATACCGCCACCATAAAGGTATTGAGAACGCCAATACCGGTAATTCCTTCGCCCAGATACAACCGCACCAGACTCAGAGCAAAGATAAAAATACAAATGCCCAATACCAACCAGCTTAGCACCTTGCTTAACTGGTTAAGCTTAAGTTGAAGCGGCGTGGCATGTTCTTTGGCCTGGGTAATGGCTTCGGCGATATTCCCCATTTCGGTTTTCATTCCAGTCGCGACAACCGTTGCTGAGCCACGACCATAAACCACAGCACTGCCCATATAAACCATGTTTTTTCGGTCCCCCAGCGAAATATCTTTTTGATCTCCCAGATTAAGGGCCGTAATCACCTTCCCAACCGGGACACTTTCACCGGTCAGGGCCGCTTCTTCTATTTTTAGACTGGCACTTTCTAGCAGTCTGGCATCCGCCGGCACTGAGTCTCCGGCTTCTAACAGAATCACATCGCCGACTACCAGGTCTTCGGTTTTAATTTCTTGGATTTTGCCATCTCTGATCACCCGTGAGGTGGCCGCGGAAATCGCCTGAAGGGCTTCGATGGCTTTTTCTGCCTTACTTTCCTGATAAACACCGAGTATCGAATTGATTAGCACCACTGCCATAATGATAATCACATCGGCAAAGGATTCTCCTGAATAAGCGGCAGTGATCCCCGAAATAATGGCGGCCGCAATCAGGATCACAATCATCGGATCTTTTAATTGATTAAAGAGCCGTTTCGCCAATGAATCCTTCTTCGCCTCATCTAACTTGTTTTTCCCATTCTTAACGAGTCTTGCTCCGGCTTCGGTCTGAGAAAGCCCCTCTCTTCCGGAGTTTAACTCCTTTAGCACTTCTTCTGAAGTTTGTAAATACGTCTTCATTCAATCCCCCTCAAAGTTTAATTTTTGCATAAAAAAAGCCAGATGCCTCTGCACCTGGAAAAATAACCCAAGCACAGAAAACTGTACATGAGTCTCACTCATTAAGATAAGCCAGGTATTTACTACCATGCATGTTGACTTATCACGCAAATTGCGCAAATTACTCCCTCATAACTTTTTTATTGTATCCTGGCGTATTATCTTTGTCAAGATAATACACCAGGATTTTTTTGTTGTGAATTTCTGTCAATTGTTTTCCAGATAGGGTTGTGTCGTGGTACCTGGTGCCTCCGACCCGGCTGGTCGTAACTGAATCTCAATGGCCTCCAGGCGGTAACCAAATCCTGCGGTGCCAGCTTCCTTGTCATTCTTTGCCCAATCCATCCAGCCTACATTTTCGGCATGAACCCGATAATATACATCAAACAAATTGGCATCACGACCCGTTAACCTGACCTTAATTGCTTCTAGCCGCAGCGATTCGCCGGAAGTTCCGCTCATATTGCCATTGCTCTGATAATCCTGCCAGCCCAGGTTTTCCACATGGGTACAGTATTCAATCCCCAGATCATAGCCACTGCTATCTGTCTTGATCTCGATTCCCTCCAGCCGCAAGGATTGGGCGGATGTGCCGCTAATTCCGCCGTTACTTTGCCAATTCTGCCAGCCTACATTTTGAACATGGGTACGATAAACACAATTAGCAAAGCTGTCCCGACTTTGAGTAAAGGCCTTAATACAAACATTACTGTCAGCTTTTTTTGACGTGTCATACCAACCGCCAGTTCCGGTATTACTGGTAAAACTTTCTCCCGGATTCGCGCTGGCTGCACTACTATAGTTTTCAAAACGACTTTCTACGGGTACTGACTCACTGGTTCCCGGGGTTCTAAATTTGATCACCACGGCAAACTTCTGTCCTGCCACCAACCCCACTGGATTATCCAAATCAATGGTATAATATCCTCCCTGCACGAAGGTTTCCGTCTGGGTGGTTCGCAAAGTCCCACTGGATGGCTGGTTATCGTTCACATCAGTATAAATCTTGATCTCTGCGGTTGTCCCGGGTGTTAACGCATAGGTGCTCACAGCGGTCAGATTATCACTGGCAGCTGCCGTAAAGATATTGGCGCCCCAAGCCGTTTGATCATCATCTGAATAACCCATAGCTGAAATGTTACCCAATGGATCATACTGATAAATCTGGCTGTAATTATCGGTTGCCTGAGCATTATGAAAGGCTGTCACATTGCTGCCGGCATAGGTGTCATAATAAGACAAGTAGAAATAGCCACCATCACCCCAGTCCTCTCCCCAGCTATTACGGATAATCCAGGCGCCATCACCTTCAGGTGTTTTACTAAAATTATCGCGGCTGTAATTGTCATCCCAGCCAACAATCACTACATCATGATCGGATTCTTCCTCGCCATCGTAGTAAAAAGAGGCATTTTCACTGTTGTAGTATTCTTCACTATCCAATTGGCCATAGTGTAACGAGGTATAAAGTGCCCCTCCATCAATCAGGGCCTGCTTGATCACTGATGGTAATTTTGGGATCGAGACTACTTCCTGGATATGATAAATTGGCGATAGTCCCGTTTTTTTCGGGGTATCATAAGGGTCACTGCTCTCACTGACCGGACCACTCCAACGCGCCAGATAAGCAGTCGCCATGGCATAGTTACCGCCCTCATCAGCGGTTCCGTCAAAACCGCTATTCCACATCAGATTGTTTTCTGAAAAATCAACTGTGGTATCTTTCTTTAAATAGGATTCCAGGGAAGCCAGACTGGCAAAGGCCCAGCAGCTGCCATAATCGCCCTGATCACGAACCGCTGTGATACGACCAGTATCACGGAGATCATAGGCGGCTGGGAGGGCGGCCGATGGGGTTATTGTGGCCTCATCAACTGTTCCTTCATAGCGTTCCAGCGGTGGTGGGATATGTCCCCGAGAATGGTCATCAAAGGTGGAAGTGTTAAGCGTTCCCGACTTGACCTCTTCCTGGTATTGGACAAAACCCGGATTTAAGGGCGCCACTGTTGGCTCAGTGGTTTCTTCCAAAGCCCAGACCCCGCTTGGGATTAAAACAGTCAACATTAGGCTTACTAGTAACAATGACAGTGATCGCTTGAAATTTCTTTTCATTTTCGCTCCTCTTTCTCGTTATTTGCTTTTCTTATCAAAAAGATTATACCCGATTCACCTGCTTTTTAACACCCTACATAACTTCCCGAATGACATCGTATTTGGCATCATCACTTTCTACGAATCCATCCACTGGGGATTTAATGTTGGGTGCCTTCACATATTCCACAAAAGCCTGTTTTAAAAGCGTTGTAAATTCTTTTGACAGTTTGGGATTAACGGCAATCGCATCCTTGGGAATATCCGGGGTTTTAGCTATAATTCTAAATTCATCCAAATCAATACCGCTTTTTTGGGCCCCTTCCATGGCCTCATTATAGGTCGCTCCGGCATCATATTCCCGCGATTGCACTGCTTTGATAACACTATCATGACTACCCAGATAGGAAGTCTTACTAAAAACGGTCTTGGGATTCATGCCTTCGGACTTAATAATATGCTGGGCATAGAGATACCCCGAAGCACTGCCCTCATCCACATAGGCAAAGCTTCGGCCTCTTAATCCACTTAGGCTACTGATGCCGCTGTCTTTGCGGGTAATAATGTAACCATTATACGATACCTTGCCATGCACTCGAGGGGATACCAGCGGCTCAATACCAATTTTCTCGTGTGCGTTGACATAGGCAAAGGGCGAGAACCAGGCGACATCTATGATCCCTTCCTTCATGCCTTCACTGAGGGCTTCATAGTCTTTGACAATCATAGTTCGAACCTTGTACCCAATTTTTTTAAAAACCCCATTTAAGATTGGCACATACATCGTTTTAATATTTTCCGGCGAAGTGAAAGGATTAATTCCAAAGATAATTTCATCTTTATTTTTATTTTTAGCCGTTAGCTTTTGAACATTGCTGGCCATTTCCGAAAGCTTGGTGCAATAATTTAATAACTCTGTATTTTTTGATTTCTGAGTCACAATCGTACTGATGGTATTGGTGGTGACCCGATGGGTCGTATCCACCGCATCGGAAACCTTGGAAACTGAGGACTGAATACCATGGGAGGTATCGACCTGAAGACTGGAAATCGCTTTTATTTCATTCATTGAATCGTTTAATTCAACCAGTACTTTTTGAATTTCTTCAATAACAGCCCCGGATTTCTGGGCCGCATTTTCAATATCTTTGGTTCGAGTGGTACACCGTTCAATGGCGGTATTTGAACGCTCCACCTCCACAATCACCTGATTGACAATTTGTTCGATTTCAGTGGCAAAGGTGGCGGTGCTGTCCGACAGCCGTTTAATTTCTTCAGCGACAACCGAAAAGCCCTTGCCGGCGGCGCCGGCCCGAGCTGCCTCAATGCTGGCGTTGAGGGCTAAAAGATTGGTCTGTCGGGATATGTCCTTAATGTAATCAACAAACTTGCTAATCTGCTTGGAAGAGCCATCCAGCTCGGTATTAATACCTGAAGCCTGCTTCACTCCCTCAATCAGATCGAGTAATAGATCAGAAATGCTTTCGATGGTGGATCGGTTTTCGCTCAGCATAGAAACCGATTGGCTGGAGTTTTCTTCGATTTGGACAATGTTTCCCTGGAGCTTATTCGAAACTTCAGTAAAATGGTTAATCTCCGAGTTGATTTCATAGGTACTGGCGGCATTTTCCTCGCTGAGTTTGGCGATTTCATCGGCCTGGGTGACGATGGTATTAAAAACTTTGACATTCTCTTCAGAAAACCAGCTTAATTTTTTGATATCAAAGTCCATGGTCTCCAACAATGAAAAAAGCTCGCTGTTGACATTATCCACTTCTTCCACGGGTGTTTCTTTTTCAACCATGGCGGTGAGTAAGTTATAAATGCTGTTGATGGTGACTTTGTTTTCGTTTAAGATCTCGACCGACTGAGCTGAACTTTCTTCCAGGGTCATGATATTTTGTTTCAGTTCGTCCGAAGTTTGAGCAATAGTTTTAACCTCCAGGTGGATATTATCTAGATTGATATCACTTTTAATTTCTTCCATGATCCATCTCCGTTTCTTAAATTTGTGATGACGTTTTACGCCCAATTACCATTTTTGAAAATGGGAATTTCCTGACCATCTTTGGTGATGCCGATAATCTCCAAATCGTTGGTGCCAATCATAAAATCCACATGGGTATCCGATTGGTTCCCGCCGACAGCAATTAGTTCTTCCTTGTTCATTTTTCCTCCACCCCGGATATTGGTTGGATAACATTCCCCCAGGGCAAAATGACAGGCGGCATTTTCGTCAAACAGCGTATCATAAAAAAGAATTCCGGTGTTAGAAATGGGTGAATCATGGGGTACCAGCGCCACTTCCCCCAATCGCCTTGATCCCTCATCGGTTTCAATCAGGCTCTTTAAATATTCCTCACCTTTTTGGGCCTGATAGTTGGTCACCTCGCCATCATGAAAAGTCAGGCTGAAATCCTCAATGAGATTTCCCTGATAAGAAAGCGGCAAGGAGGAAACCAGGGTGCCTTCAGCCTGTCGGCAATCCGGTGCGGTAAAAATTTCTTCAGTGGGCATATTCGCAAAGAAATATACCTGATCTGGCGTAAGCTCACCACCACCTTCCCAGATATGCTCTTTTTGAAGACCGACTGTAAAATCCGTGCCAAGGCTGTTTTTATAACGCAGCGCATCAAAATGGGCATCATTAAGAACGCGGCATTTTTCGGCGAGAAATAGCTTATGGTCATTCCAGGCTTTGACGACATCGCCTTTACCGATGCGCACAGCATCAAAGATGGCATCCCAAAGTTTCGCAATGGCTTCCTGTTCATAAAGCTCAGGAAAGACTTTTTTTGCCCATTTGGTCTCAGGGACAGCTGCCACACACCACTGGAATTCGCTGTTCATCATCTTTTTATAATAAGGTTCAAACGCTTTAGCTGAGGCCTTACTGCTGGTTTTGAGTTTTTCGCTTTCGACCCCTTTATAAGCCTCCGGATCGTTGCCAACAATAGAAATAACAGCTGCTTTCTGCTTGGCATAATAATTACGGGATTCTGCCAGCCAATTGGGGATATTTCCCAAAACATCCAGACCTACATTATCAAAACGGAGTCGGCTGGTTCTGACATCATTCCAGAAGACGATTACATCTTTAGCCCCAGCTTTATAGGCCTCGGCAACAATCATCCGACCAAATTCAAAATTCTCCACTGAACAATTAACCACTGCCAATTGGTCTTTCTGCACATTCGCTCCAGTTCGGACAACAAGTCGGGCGTATTCCCTTAATTTTTCCATATGGTCCATTTAGTTCCTCTTTTCTTCTTGTCTCGCTATAAGATGCCTGCGCTGTTTGCTGCAAGACATCAATTCCCGGCTACAAAAACTCGCAACTCATTCATTTTTGTAAAATTTGTATTTTTTCTTTTTTCGAGTGTTATATTAAAATTATATCACTTTCATCAAATAAAGAAACAAGAAAAATTTGTGAAATACGCTTTATTGTTACTTAAACTGGGAGCAATTTGTCAACGATTGCCCTTTTTCGCTGTCCATATCATTAAAAGTTTCATTTAATCTATTGTAAACCCTCCCTTTACGCAAATTTTATCCGCAGTTTTCCCTCTTCATATCGGGCACTTTGAACCGTTTTGTTACGGAGTACATCCGGCAAGGTAAAGCAGCGTTTTTCGTTCTTAATCTGAATCATCAGTTCGCTACCTTTTTGGCCCATATCAAGATCTGATTTTTCGGCAAAAGGAACGTTTAAAATAAAAGCGTAGCCGTCCTCTTCCTTCCTCACTTCAAAGATTGTATCCTTAAATAAAACCGCCGCGGGATCAGTATCGCCGAAAATCTGCTCGGCTGCTTCTAAAAGAATGGCTTCGGTGGCGAGTTCTTTATTGAGTAGCATCAGAGTGAAAACCGGCACCTCGGAAAAGCTCTCGCGAATCTCCTTTAGTCCCTCCTCCTGAAGATTTATCCATTTGCTAAAATACCCATCTAATGCTTTTGGCGGATAAACTTTGTTGACGATGATGGCATCAATATTATAGTTATACAAGTGAAGATAGGTAAAATTTCGTTTAGCTTCTTTTATGACAATCCGCTCCGGAGTCGTCACGATACGAATGCTGAGGGTTTCTTTGTTGGTCATAATCGCCTGAAGCTGATAGAGTTTTTCATTTAATTGCTCCACATCATCAAAGACATTGTCCTCGGGCATCGGGATTTTCATGACTTTTTCCATCATCGGACCAGCCACCTTAACCGCCTTTTTTTTCATCGGCAGCACGGTTTTTATCATATTGCCAAACATTTCCGGAAATTTAAGCAGCGACAGGGTTTCCCCAGTGGGTGCACAGTCAACAATCAATACATCGTACCGATTTTCTTCATAAATATCAGTGATTTTAAACAGCGAAAATAATTCTTCCAGCCCTGGAAAGACCAGCAGTTCCTCTGCTTCAATTCCCCCTTCCGCTCTGGCTGTCAGCAATTCCTTCATATAGTTTTTCATATTTCCCCAGGCTCGTTCACCTTCCAGGATGGCATCAATTTCCAGGCCCCAGAGCTTATCACTGATCTTAACTGGGGTATTCTTAAGTTTTACGCCAAAAGAATCGGATAGACTATGAGCCTGATCGGTACTCATAATCAGCACTTTTTTACCATCTTTGGCCAGCTTTACCGCCGTTGCGGCGGCCACACTGGTTTTGCCGACACCGCCTTTGCCTGTATATAAAATAATTCGCATTGTCTTCTCCCTTTTATTTAATCGACTAATTTATCGATTCATTCAATCAATAGTAACTTTTTTGACTTTTTTTTCACCATCGGTTTCGCCAGTTTTTTCTTTCTCGGCGTCGTTTACCGCACTGCTTACATCTAAAGCCCATTCTTTGGCGAGGTCAAAGATCATTCCTTTGACTTCTTTTTCAATCACCTGAACATGTTGGGCGATAGTCGGCGATAGCAGCGACAAGAAAGCATCACGTTCGTATTGCTTTGCCAAGATTACATTTTTAATAAATTCACGGTTCATTTTGTAGACCTCCCTTATTGTTTTTAATCTTAATCGAACACAACTTGCTTTGAAGTTTATCGTAAACAGCTAAGCTCATCGCACGCTATTTAATACGATTGAAATGCAATGACCAGGGTACTCTGGTCAAAGGTTGCACTGGTGACTTCCATCCCTCTGAGGGTATTGGGCATCGGAATATTACGTTTGTAATTGCCGATTTTAACAATGACGTCCGACCCGGACAGATTGACCGCTACCTCATCCTTGGTGATATTCGGTAAAAAGAGTTTCAGATCATAACCCGTTTCGGTCTGTTCGTATTTTTCACCTTCGATATCTGCCTTGATCTCAAACAAATCGGTTCTTTTTGCGAAGACATCATCGCAGATCCGATTGATGGCATCCAGTCCCAATAGATCAGTGTCATACCAGGGGATATAATATTTAGGAATCTGGTCAAAACATGTTTCAATTTCGGCGATGTATTTTTTCTGGATGCTGATCCATTCTTCGAAAAAGGGGTTACCGATTTCACGGGGCAGGATCCGGTTGATAAAGATGCCATCGACATTATAGTTATAAAGTTTCATATACATATAGTTTCGCTTGGTTTCTTCCACCACCATTTTCTCGGGAATGGTCACTAAGCGTACCGAGGATACTTCTTTGTTTTTTAACAACTCCTGAAGTTCGATCAGTTTAACATAGAGCGTTTCAATGTCGCTCATGGCGTGGCGATCGGGCAGTTGTATTTTGAATAATGATTTTGAAACCGGGGACAAAATTCGCACTGCCACCTTCCCGATGGGGAAAAACTTATCCATATACCAGCACATCAGCTCGGGAAATTTAAGCAATGACAGGGTTTCTCCAGTGGGGGCACAGTCGACAATAATCCGTTCATAATCGCTATTGTCATATAGTTCCTGGATTTTCAAAAGCGCGAACAGTTCATCCATCCCTGGCATCATTATGAATTCATCCATGTCACCACCTTCTGGGTTGATCGAGCCAATCATGTTGCTAAAAGCCCTCATCAAATTTTTGAAATCTTTTTCCATCACATAGTTGGGATCGATTTCCAGAGCATAGAGATTATTGGCTACCGCGACTTCCTCTTTTCCGATTGGAACATTAAACAGATCCCCCAGATTGTGGGCCATATCGGTGCTGACGATCAGGGTTTTTTTGCCTTCCTGTGACGATTTGAGGGCATGAGCAGCAGCCACACTGGTTTTGCCTACCCCACCTTTGCCGGTAAAAATTAGTATTCGTTTCATTTGCTCTCCTTCTACATTTTATAATTCACTTGTCGAATAGTTCGTTGTCCGAAGTATATCTTCTAAAAAATGCTGCCCGAGGGCAGCGGTCTTATTCAATCATGATCTTTCTGATTTTTGGCTTAGTTTGTTTTTCTGCGGTCTTACTGGCGTCTTGACTAAGGGTGTCCATAACCTTATCTACCATTTTGAAAACCAATTGAACTTCCTCACGGGTAAAGCTGTCCATTATCAGTTGTCCGTAACGGATCATCTCATTAAGAATATCCCGGATCGTTGCTCTACCAGCCTTGGTAAGTTTTATGGTGACTACCCGCTTGTCTTCTGAGCTTCTTTCGCGGACTAAAAAGTCCCGTTTTTCCATCCGGGCGACAATTCCGGTGGCCGTATTTAAAGGAACATTGAGGTAGTCGGCAATCTGGGTCATGTTCACATCATTTCGTCGATATAAGAGTAGTAGCACAAACACTTCATTTTTCGAACAATTAAAAATTTCATTTCCCCAGATATCCGAGGATAACAAGTATTTTATTTTGTCGATATATTCAAAAATCATTGCTTCAAGATTACCGTTAAAGCCATTGTCCATTTAATTTATCCTTTTTTTCTATTTGCAAAGTACTTCGCTCTTCGAATTAATTTAATTCTACATCCGAAGTATTACGTTGTCAAGCTATTTTTTTCTTTTTTTGTTCTACTTAATCTTTACAGTGATCTGTCGATTTAATTTGTCAGCAATGCCAGGAAAGAGGACAACACTTCTGTTCTTTAAAGAGCCTTTAAAGATTACAGGTTATAATGCACTGAATACAAAAGGAGTACCCATGAAATTAGGAAAATTATTACTGATCACCACCATCACACTAACCACAATTATTGTGGGTGGCTATATTTATTCCCGTTATGTTGAACCAAGCCTCTTAATCGTTAATCGTGAAAAGCTTGAAAACAGCAAACTAGAGGCCCCCCTTAAACTTGTCTTTTTCGGCGATACACACCTGGGCGAATTTAATGACAATGATCAGCTTGATCGCATCGTTGCAAAAATAAACGCCGAAAACCCCGATCTCGTTATCTTTACCGGCGATCTGATTGGTTCTACTAAAAATTTCTCTGTCAATCCTGAAGAAATTTCCCTGGGTCTTTCAAAGATCAATGCCACCTATGGCAAGGTCGCTGTTATGGGAAATCATGAATACGCCTTAATCGATAACTACAATTATGAAGATCTGATGAACGCCGCTGGCTTTGAGGTACTGGTTAATGACTGGCTGGATATACCTGAACTCAACGTTCGTCTTCTTGGTCTGGATGATGTCTACCGGGGCAACCCGGATATAGACCTGACCGATGAAGTCCTTGAAAGCAGCTATAATATTCTCTTAACTCATGAGCCGGATATTGTGGATGAGATGACCATCGATGCCGTTCAACTGGTTTTAGCTGGGCATACCCATGGGGGGCAGATTACGCTTCCCTATTTAACCGAAATGATTTTGCCAGCCAACGGAAAAAAATATGTAAAGGGTCTTTTTGTTATTGGCAACCAGGGTCAAACCAGTCTGTTTGTTACCAAAGGCACCGGAATGACCAAACTACCCTTTCGATTTATGAACGTCCCGGAAATTGTCGCCATTGAGGTCAGTCCCTAGATTCCACCTAAACTTAATAATCTCAGCAGTTGTTCATTGTTCAGCTCAGTGATCCAGCCCTCACCGGAAGCCTTGATAATATCGCCAGCCAGCTGATTCTTTTCTTCAATCATAATATCAATCTTCTCTTCAATGGTACCGACGGTAATAAATTTATGCACCATCACATCACGAGTCTGACCAATTCTAAAAGCTCGATCGGAGGCCTGGTTTTCCACCGCCGGGTTCCACCAGCGGTCAAAATGGATAACATTATTGGCACCCGTCAAATTTAGACCAACCCCACCAGCTTTTAGCGACAGCACCATAAAGGGGATATAGGTTTCCCCATTAAAGGCTTCCACCAGTTCGGTTCGTTTAGCCACCGGGGTACCGCCGTGGAGCACCAGCCCGCGACGGTGAAAGATTTCTTCCAGAAACCGGGCCAAGGGCGCGGTCAGTTCTTTAAACTGGGTAAACACCAGCACCCGTTCCCGCTTTTCATAGATGGTTTCACAAATGCTTTCCAGCATTTCAAACTTTCCACTGTGATCCCGCTTATAAAGATCCTGACCCAGATACTGATCCGGGTGATTACAGATCTGCTTGAGTTTGATGATACTGGATAAAACCAGACCTTTGCGGGCAATCCCGTCGCATTCTGCCAGTTTCTTTGACAGCTCCGCAACCAGATTCTGGTAGAGCACCATCTGCTTTTTCGACAGCACCGGATATTCTTTGATTTCAATCTTATCCGGCAGATCCGAGATGATCGCAGCGTCGGTTTTTAGGCGGCGCAGAATAAAAGGATTGACCAGGTTTCGCAGTTTAGTATAGCCGGTAGGATCCTTTTTTAAGCCTTTTGTAAACCCGGTGAATTCTTTAGCACTTCCCAGCAGTCCACCATCGAGAAAATCAAAAAGCGACCATAAATCCAATAGGTGATTTTCAATCGGGGTTCCTGTTATGGCAATTCGGGTTTTGGCCTTGAGCGCCTTGATGGTTTTAGTTCGTTTGGTACCGGGATTTTTAATAGCCTGAGCCTCATCCAGAATAATCAGAGCCCAGTGGATTTCGCGCAGCGCTGTTACCCGTGCTGCCATGCCATAAGTGGTGATGGTTAAAAAAACAGGTGTTGCCAGAAATGCTTTTGGATCTTTGGCAACTGCCATCCCATGCAAGACCCTGACCGGCATTTCTGGGGCAAATTTCTTGATTTCCTTTTCCCAGTTCCCAATCAGAGATGCCGGCAAGATTAACAATACCCGATCCCCCTGATGACTGCGCAGGTGTTCTAACAGAGCTATGATCTGGATGGTTTTACCCAGCCCCATATCATCAGCCAGGCAGGCCCCCAGCCTCAAGTCGACCATGTATTTCAGCCAATCGTAACCGGTTTGCTGGTAGGGTCGTAGCGCTCCGCAGAAACCGGGTTCCGGTTTTTGCCCTTGCAAAATCTGAGGATTGCCCATGGTTGCCGTCACCCGGCGGAGCCAATCCCCGGTTGACACATGGACTTCCAAGTCGGTCGTCGGTATTCCCAGCAATTCTCCCGAACCGAGTTCCAAGCGCATGGCCTGGGCCAGAGTTAGCTCTTGCTGGTCAGCCAGTGATTCAGTTTTTGATAAGGCCTCTAATGCAGCTTGCAACTGTTTATGATTAATTTCCACCCATTTTCCTTTAATCAGGGCCAATCCCTGAGTTTCTGCCAAGAGCCCCTGAATCTCGGCCTTGGAAATAGCGGAATCTCCAAACATGAGGTTTGGCTTAAAAGACAAAATAGCATCCATCCCCACCATTGCCGGTTCTTTTTCCCCCACGGTCAGATTAAGCCTTAGCTGATTAGCTTTCTTGCGCCACCAGTTGGGAATCCGGCACATGATCCCGGCTTCTTCGTAAAGGGGGATTTCAGTTAAAAAAACCGTGGCATCTCGGGCACTTAGTTTTAGAGGTGAAAACAACGCCCCACTTTCCATCAGATCCGAAATAAACCGACTGACATCGGCCACCCGGCTAACGGTAGACAGCAGCTGAATCAGCTTTTCGGGTTGATTTTGATATTCCCGCAGGGCATTTTTCAGGGGCGTATGCACCGCTTTTTTGCCGTCCTCGGGTTTGGTGGAATAGGTGGCTAAAAAAGCAAAGGGGTACCGCTTCTCTTCACTATTCTCTACCAGATGAAAAAAGATTCGCCCAGCCACATTTATCCCCGCGTGATGCTCGGTTAAAAACGCTGCTACTGTACCCGGATAGCTCATAATTGCTTCACCGTAAACATCGGTGAGGCGCTCCCAAATGTTTCTAATCCATCCATCGTCAACATGAGCCATGCCATTTCCAAAGGGAATTATTTTGCGGATTTCTTCGATTTCATCTGCAGTCAAGCTGAGCTCGACATCTTCCCTGGATAACTCCAAATCCGGCTGTTTGGCAATCTTTTGAATAAATTTCTCGCTGATTTGATAAAGAAAAGCCATCGTCGGCGAAAGAAAATCCGGATCACTAACAAATCCAAAATAAAAAAGGGTCCGATCTTTATTCGCTCTGAATTGGGCTTGCCATGCCTGCTCAAACTGCCTTTTATCTTTAGTGAACCCTTTTTTTGCCACCGATTCATAATCTAAGATAAAGTCATCCTTGGTAAAGCTGGCAATTAATTCAATATAGTCTGTCATTGTCGTCTTCCTTTTAATTTTACACCAATCTCATGGTGCTTTTGAATTCTTATGATTATTTCTTTTGGGCGTGAAGATGTCTACGGATCTGTTCGACAATTTGCTCAATGGTGTAATATTCTACCGCGATGACGTTGAGGGTTGTTTCATAACCGTTCTCATTAATAATCTGAGGTGTAAAAACCAACCTTATTTTATTGCCCTCTTCATCATTCCAGTCGGCAGTCGTCATTTCTTGTTTTAAACTTCTGAAGAACAACTCTATCTGCTTATCATTCAAGGGCAGATAAAACCCTTCGCGGTTCAGCAAAACATTAATGTCTCTGACGCGTTTTCCGATTCCTTTTATGTTTTTAATTCGTTTTAACATCGCTACTCCTATTTTTATGACAATTAGAATTAAGAAAAACATTGCACATCGAAATTTTTTGACTAACATGGTCTCTCATCCAATGTCATTTCATTTTTTCTATTATATCAGTTACCGGTTCCAATCTGCAACTTAATAAAACGTTATCAAATCCGCAGGGTTCCTTCAAAACGCGCTGATGCGATAACTAATCTTTACCGCCACTCCTTTTCGGGTACACCAAAAAAACACTCATAATGAGTGTTTTTTTACAATCTTTATCGATTCTATATCAACGAATAATCAATGCGATTTCCGGTTCGATTCTGCATCTTCATATATACATTGGGGAAAAAAGACCGTACTGTTTCTGACGGTTCTTCTTGTGCCGTTGCGGGTTTAGGTTGGTGGGTTTCAATATGAATTGACTGCTTTATTTTTCGCACTTCGTCCTTAGCAGTTTTTAATTCTGTCGCCAGCTTCACCTGTTTACCGAACTGCAGCTCTTTTCTTATTTGACTTTCCAGTTTTTTGATGGCCACTTCCAGCTTTTCCAACTGTTCGCTTTTTCCGAGTTGTTTTGCTGTTCCAACACCATCATCAGCTTGTTGATCGCTGCTCTCAGCCCTGGTTGGAAAGGGTTCAATCTGCATAAAAAGGTTCTCATAAATCAGATCAAGATTCCAACCCTCAATCGTCAAGGTTAAATCATCAGTGATCATCCAGTTTGTCTGATAGTAATTCTGACAGTGAAAGCGATCTTCGTGAGGGTTAGACTGATAATCACAACACCATAACTGTCCCCATTCTTCGTATCTAACGATAAAGATAGTATATTGGTCAATTTCTCTGCTTATGATCTCGATGATCTTGGTGTTGATGGCTTGGCGGTTTAAAAATATCTCGACAATTGCAATTTCAGTAATCCGTTTCCCCTTCTGTATCGACATCGTTTCTGATGAAAGGGTGTTGATCCAGTTGATGCTTATGATTTCATCAATGAAATACTTTTTAGAGATGGGATCACTATTTAAATATTTGTAAAAAAGTTCTTTGGGTATCTGTTTATACACATTTGTGGTTTTGGGTAAGTCAATCATAGCATCTCCTTTTCAAAATCGTATTCACTGCTCACAATGAGTTGTGATCTTACTAGTTATGTAATCGACAATCATTCCAAAACCCTTAGCTATTTTTACTCTCTCTTTACAATAATACCCAGATTAATACCCGGAGACCTCTTCCACTCTTTCTTTTTGTAAACTTATATTCCTTTATCTCCATTACCCTTATATTCACTCAAGCTTTTCAGCCATTTACAGTTATCTTTTCAATTATCTTGAAATTTTGTCTCGTTAAGTGTTACAATACGAGTTATATCTTTATCGAAGTGAAAAATAGCTCCACAAGCATTGCCTAAATGTCCTGGCTAAAATAAATCTATAAAGGAGGTCAACATTTTGAATTCTAAAAAAAACTGGCATACGCATATCCTTACTTACCTATGGATTGCCATTGGGGTCTCATCATCGGTGACACTTATAAACATGTTTTTTTCCAGTTTAGATACCAAGACCTTTTTTTTAGAACGGTTTTTATTGCCATTTGTTCTTGAAGTTTTAATTCTCTTCATTCTAAAGTGGCAGATCCGATCACATGCTCCAGCCATCCGCTACTATATTGTGATCGGAACCCAGGCTATTGTTACTATTTTGTTTGTCGTTCATTCTTCCATTTTTTATGTGATGTTGGCACTTTTCTTAATGCCCATGCTGATTTCGGTTTTTTTTCTGAGTCTTAAATTGATTGATTTTACCTTTTGCTTGACACTGGTTGTGTTAATCGCGATGAAACTGTTTTTCCCGCCCTTATCTGTTATGTCAGTTATTGAACTAACCACTTTTGCCGCTATTCTGGTGAGCACTTATTTTTTATCGCGGGAATTGACAAAACGATTTTCAGTAGTTTATACCGATATGGTTGTATCCGTTGAAAAAGAAAAAGAACTCTTATATCGAAATATCTATATGGAAAAACTAACCAAAATGGATTTAGCCACTAATTTATATAACCATAAAACCTTTCATGAATATCTCGAAGAACTGGTCTATCAATGTAAAAATCAGCCCTTTGACCTTTCGTTGGGGCTGATGGATCTGGATCTCTTTAAAGGAATAAATGACCGACAGGGCCATTGTAACGGGGATTTAGTTATTTCTACTGCTGCTGCCATTATTTTGGATAACCTGGAAGCCAATGATTTTGCGGCCCGGTATGGCGGTGAAGAGTTTGCAGTTATTTTTACCGAAAAATCACCCGAAGCCTGTCTCTCCATTTTAGAACAAATTCGCATCGATCTGGAAACAGCGGTATTTGAAACCATGCCGGACGAAGTGGTAACCATGAGCATTGGCTTTGTCCCGTTTACTCCCAACATGAGTAAAACTGACTTGTTTGAAGCCGCTGATGCAAGCCTCTATAGTGCCAAAGAAAAGGGGCGAAACCAAATTCAATGTGCATCCTAACCGTTGCTACAATTAAAAACAACCACAAAAAAGACTAATGCCGATTCCACGCTTTTACCTGTAGAATCGGCTTAGTCCAAAATCTCTGTTGTCATCCGTTTGGATTCCTCCTCTGATTTTTTCATCAATTCTCTTCTTCTCACTACTAAATGTAAATCTTGCCAACTTTTTGATGTTTTTACTTTTAAGATCCGATTCGTTTTATTCTCACTTGATCATTATTTACTGGATTCTTTACTTGGTATCTTTGATCTAAGAACATTTTCTCGTTTCCAATTCTTTTCATTGGATGTGGTTTTCAGAAACCGTGAGAACTTTTCTTTTTTCATTCATACTTTTCTTTTATCGTTCATTTAATTCGTTGTGAGTTGACCTTCTTATCTTAATTTCATAACAATCTGTTTTCTTTAATCTAATCAATTTAACCAGTCTTTAGGTGATCTGAGTTATCTCAATTATCTTTAAGGGCGTCGGTTCGTATTTACTTTTATAGGGTCAGTTGATCTTTGATTAACTCTATTATAACACCTTTTTCTAATCTGTAAATAGTTTTTTTGTAAACGTTTGTATATTTTTTGTATAGCCTTCGCGTCAAACAATTGTTTAGTTGTTTACCAACTACTTGGATGCCAGCAAACACGTAATCTAAAAAAAATCGTCCAAGTATTGACTTGGACGATCCTTCTTATCGCCATGAGTAATTTTTATTTAAATACTTTTATCTTTAACTCGCTCGCACTGCTCGCATCCAGATGGTCAATGATATTTAAATTTTCCAATGCAATTTTTCGAGTGAATAAATACCGAACCCGTTCTTCAAAAGCTTCCGGAAACGCTTCAGCCAGGCTGAGATCCCGGGCAATAGCACGGCTTCTGCCCTTGCCATTATTGTGACAAAGCACCCATTTGTCCTGGGTGATGCTAAACACATCGGCTGTGTTGGTTGGACCTGGACGAAGATAAGAGGTCATCGCCTGTTCTGCTTTTTCCGTCGAGTCGCCACACCCCACGGTGAGAAAAACACATGCCGGATGATCGGTAAGAGTTTTTGTAAAAGCTTCTTTGGTTCCCTCAATGAGCTGTAGCAATTCGGGCCCTATCTGGTCGTTTGTTTCAAAACAACCCAGATTTTTCCGAGCCTTTAAAATATCAAAACACTCCCCTTTTAAATCCTCCACCCGTTTCCCGCCGTCGGTAAAGAGGAATTGAGAATAATTATAAAAGTCCCCGGTGATACCTGATCCGAATTCATAAGCAACAATCTGCTGCTTCTTTTCATCATATTTACAGCCAAACCGTCGACGATGCTGTTGACCTTTAGCGGTTGCCTTGGTCTTTAGTCCATTGGCTTCAATATAATACCCTTTATTTTTCTTGTTGTTGTAAAGATTTTTGCGATACCCCGATTTATAGGCTTGCCATGAATATTTGCATTCAATGAGCACCATCTCGTGCTTTCCATTCTGCTTAACCTTAGAAATAGCAACCATATCCAGTCGGCCCAACGAGGTGGCTTCAGGTGCGTAGTTTAAATCCACACAGTACCAGTTCGAATCCGGATTAGCATTGTTATTACAGGCAATGATCCCCTGATATTTTTGTCCCAGTGGCCCGGCTTTTGCTTCAATGGGAGCACTTTCAACCAGGGCATTTTCGACATTTTCTTTGAGTTCCGGGTAAGATTCAACAAAGGCGGAAACAAATTCCTGGTTAAAAGGAAAGATCATCACATCCGCTTTCTGGGTGAATTTCAGTCCGCAAAATGCGGTTCGATCAATAAAAAATTTACTGATTTTAACGTGGCATTGCTGATCTTCTGTATAGATCAGCTCCATCATGTTTTTACCCCAATAATATAAGATGATGTTCTCGTTTCGAATACCTAAAAATAATTCTTTGTTTCCAATAACCCTATTTTTTAAAAAAGCTTCCACTTCTGGAATGCTTAGTAATTTTTCTATGTTTCCTCTTGGCAAATAAATTTCCTCCGATACTATTTGTATACATAATTGCACTGAATGGTCCATGAGTTACCAACAAATATTCAATGCTGTCTCGACGGATTATATAATTTTACAATTAAAGTTTATTATAACCTTTATAATATAAAGACGCAACCAAGATTTTTTTAACAAAAAAGACTAAGACCGATTTTACAGTTTCATCTGTAAAACCGGTCTAGTCTAAAATCTCTGTTGTCATCCGTTTGGACTCCTTCTGTTGATTTTACCAAAAATCTTCTTTTTCGCTTTTCTTTTAAACTCCGCCAACTTTTTGGAATCATCTTACTCTTTAGAATGGATCTGTTTAACTCATTCACATCATTCAGAAATCATACTGCCATCATCTTCACCGAATGGTTTTTCTTGATACCCAATGATCTTTGGCTATCTCTGTTTGATGTCTTTGAGGTTTCATCCGTTCTTCATTTCGGAGCAATCTGTTTTCTCATTCAAATTTTTCCCACTGCCCATAAAAGAATCAATTGTCCATTAACTAATTTTCTCAGCTAACCCTGGCAATTTTTATTTTTCTGGTGAGTCGTGCGACCGTCTATGATTCAATAACCGAAATCATTGAGTCAAGAAAAGGATTAGGTTGATCTTTGGTTCATTTATAGTATATCACTTTATTCGCATAAGTAAATAGACAAGCTGTAAATGTTTGTATTGATTTTTCTAACAATAATAACCACAATGTAAAAATTGGCCGATTCTTACCTAATTATCTATGATTCTCTCTTTAATAAAACACAGTGGAACAAAAATATTTATTGCTTGGTTGAATCTTTGTATTTTTTTTAAAGAATGATTGCAAAATTTATAATAAGAGTGTAAAATTTAAGTAACAAATTGTATCTGAAAAAAGTATATTTAAAAACTTAAGACGTTTGTTCCTAATAATACGAATTAATACGATAATTAAGAACGAATCTACGATAAACCAAAAATTTGTTGACCAGGAGGATACTGGAAATGAAATTTGTTAGAAGTATTTTTTTATGCATTGTTTTTGCTCTGTCATTGGGGATTTTTCCTTCTGCTGCATTGGCTGAGGAAACCACTGTCGAAGGCGCTGCGATCACAGGCCTCGATGCCCAACCACTTGTGGAAACCCGGGAGATGCTCCCCGGTGATGTTGCCCCAGATCCAGGTTGGCCAGACGAAGCCTATTTAGATGGATCAATGAGCACTTCAGCGGTGTTCTCCCCGCGACTTACCGCCCCAACAACGGACAATGATTATTTTTTTTCCAAAAACATTTTTTATCTCGCTGGCTACGGTATGCCAAACTGTACCGCTTATGCCTGGGGACGAGCCTATGAGATCCTGGGAAGCAAGCCTAAATTAAGCAACGGTAATGCCAATCAGTTCTGGGGATATAACCAAAACAGCGGTGCCTATCCTCACGGAACGACGCCAAAACTGGGAGCAATTCTGTGCTGGGACGGCAATTCATATGGTCACGTTGCCGTTGTTGAAAAAATTGAAGGCAACAAGGTCACTGTTTCAGAATCATCCTGGAGCGGCTCGTTCTTTTACACCAACACCTTCACTGCCGGTTCTGAGGACTCCGTCTCTGTGGGTGGATTCCAGGGCTATATCTATATTGATGATTTTGATCCGGCAGTCCCCCCAGACACCACCCCGCCAACAATAACTAATGCTCGGATCACTGATGTCAGTGATGACGGCTTTACGATCACCTGTGACGTGACCGATACTGATTCGGGAATCGATTCTGTTTATTTCCCAACCTGGACCGATGCAAACGGTCAGGATGATATTATCTGGCATCGCGCTTCAATAAGTGGCAATACCGCATCTTTCCGGGTTTTATACAGCCAACATAACAATGAATTTGGAACCTATTCGGTTCATGTCTATGCTTATGACAAAGCCGGAAATAGTTCTGCTACAGCGTTAAGCCTTTCGGCACAAAAAAGCATAACTTGTTCCTATCAAACCCATATCCAGGACGTTGGCTGGCAGGATTGGAAAACAAACGGTCAGATCAGTGGCACCTCCGGGGAGTCCAAACGTCTAGAAGCCATTGGCATTCGATTGGATAACATGGGTTATGATCTCGGCATTGAGTATCGTACCCATATCCAGAACATTGGCTGGCAAGATTGGAAACGCAACTGTGAAGTAAGCGGCACCTCCAACCAGGGCTTACGTTTAGAGGCGATTGAGGTCAGACTAACCGGTGCCGATGCTTATCGATACGACGTTTATTACCGGGTTCATGCCGAGAACGTCGGCTGGTTGGACTGGGCTAAAAACGGTGGCAGTTCTGGTACTGAAGGCTTCGGCTACCGGCTTGAAGCCATCGAAGTGATCGTCGTACCGACCGGTTCACCGGCACCAGGAGCCACTATACGGGCTTTTCAAAGCAATCATTAAATAATCACAAAAGCACCCCGAATCGGGGTGCTTTTGTTTTTGGCTCTATTTAAGAATTCTATTTTTTAATTTTTCCTTTTAAATCTTCAATGGCTTTTTCAGCGGCTTCTTTGGTCATCCCGTATTTTTCCTGAAGTTTTCCAACCAGAATTTTTGCATCACCTTTGACAATTTCCAGATCTTCATTGGTAAGTTTCCCCCAGGTTTTCTGAGCTTCGCCTCTCATCTGTTCCCATTTTCCTTCAAATATGTCTTTATTCATTTTCTTCCTCCTTAAAATATTGTTATTTTATTATTTACCCTGACTAAACGAGTCTAAACAAGTTTAAGCTTTGCAATTGTTTTTTTAAGTAATTTCTCTTTATGATCAATAATACTTATCTGTTTCTACCACAGCGTTTATTAAAGAAATCATGATAGAATGATGCTAGTTTATAAATCGATCGATTGGAGCTCTTAAAAATGAAGAAAGACCTTATTTTATCTAAACAGATGACAATTCTTGAAAAACATGAACAGAAGTTTCTAAATCAAACAGAAAGTCAGTTTAGTAAATCAAATCTCACCCCTGTGGTTAACAAGCTCCAGGCGAAAATACCTGATAAATTACAATCTACCCTGGATACGGCTTTCTATATGGGGTTTCATATGGTCTTTGAAAAAGGAAGCCCCATTATCGAAAAAACAATTAATAAAGAAAAAATTGCGGTGGACTATGATTTAAGTAATTACGCCATTGGAAAATACATGCGAAAAAAACATCTCAAAACGCTGGATAAATCGTCAAAGCATTCCAAAACGATCAATGAATCCATTGCTGCCATCGAGGGTAGCGTTCTTGGTTTACTGGGAATTGGACTCCCTGATATCCCTCTGTTTCTTGGTGTCATCGTCAAAACCATTAATGAAATCGCATTATCCTATGGTTTTTTATGCACCTCCAAAGCAGAAAAAGCATACCTGCTTTATTTAATCTGTGCTGCTATGACTAAAGAAGACCGGCGAAAAGCCTATGACAAAAAAATTGAGCACTTAGGTCAGCATATCGATGCCCAAACACAAACCAGCATTGATTTAGAAACAGTTATGAAGGAAACCTCCGACATTTTATCCAACACCCTGCTGACCGCCAAATTTATCCAGGGACTGCCGATTGTGGGCGTCATCGGCGGTGTGGTCAACCCTTTTATGATCAACAAAATCGGCACATACGCCCGGATCAAGTATAAGAAACGGTACCTGCTTAGAAAAATAAAATCTCAACGATAACGAATGTATAACTAGTTTATAAGGTTCAAACCCCAGACAAACAGCAGCATTCCAACCCATAAAAACAAAAAAACAAACTTCATGGTAGTGGACCATGAGCAAACCGTTGCCATAAATATATTTTGCTGAGGATAATTGTTGATTAGTACCATTAACAACGTATTCTCGATCAAGTCAAATAGTGCCCGAGCGACGGCTAAGACAATTAATACATTACGATACACTGGATTCGTTGTACTCTTGAATGATAGGGCCAACTTTAACAGGTTTTTTCTATATGTATGGGCTTTCCGGTCAATCATATTTAAAATTTCTAGATGTTAAAGAAAATGATTTTATCAAAACCACCCTCTTGTTATTGATTGATACTGTCAAGAAATAGCACTGTTTCTTGATGCAATCAGCAAAAAAGACCGATCCCGGCAAAACCCACTGGGTAACTGCCGGGAACGGTCTTTTTGTTATGATTATTGGTGTTAAAACATTTCTTTTGATAATTGATCAATAACTTTTGTTGTTTCTTCATAAACACCCGGGAATGAACTAAAGTTTAAACCTTGGGTCAAGTTAGGAATAAAGTATAATTTTCCACATTCTTTGCACGCTTTTTCAGTATATTCAGCCACGATTTCTGGTGTCCATCCTGGAAAATCAACAACACCGCTGTCAATCGCACCCATGAATGCGATCTGTTTGCCATATTTCTCTATCAGTTCTGGCACATTATTGGTTGTCATGACACCCTGCCAGATATCGATGCCCATGTCGATCATGAAAGGAACCAGGTTAACACCATAAGAATCGCTATGGTGAACAATCAGTTCAACGCCGTTTTCTTTATAGAAACCATAGATTTTTTTATAGGCAGGCAAAAAGAACTCTGCAAACATTTCTGGTGAAACAAAAGACGAACGTTGGCTACCCCAGTCGTCATGATGAAAGATACAATCCGGATGAATTCGGTTAATCAATTCTTTTGCATAGGCCAGTTCATAGTCAACCAGATAGTCGATCAGGTCATGCATGTCTTCCGGTTCTTCATAAAGAGCCATTAAGGCGTCTTCCATGCTCATCAAATGATGGGTCATTTCGAAAACTCCGGGAGCCACAAAGGCAGTTACAAATTCTTCGTTACGATCTACGGCTTTAGCATGCGCAACAGCGGCGGCCCATGCTTCATCTGACGTGGCAACAACTGGTGCCTTGACTTGGTTTTTCCAGTCAGTGATATCTTTTAATACCTTATGTTCCGCATCATGCACCGGGAATCCACCCAATTGATCAGCTGGCCAACTAAAAGTAATCCCCCAACCATTAACGATTGTCTGACCTGGCCCTGCCATTTCGCCCAATGGTGCTTCCATGATCAAATTCATAAATTCGTATTGATTTACAAACCGATCAGGATTGCCACCCTTAATGGTTTCCATTAAATTCTGTCTTTTTGTTAACATTCTCGGTCTCCTTAAGATTTATTCGTCTAAGTTAGTTTTTGAGTTTTTCCAACCTTTATTTTTATGCAACCATTTCTTTCGCTTTAACAGCCGCGCTACCAGCATCAGGAGCAAATCCGTCAGCGCCGATTTCAGCTGCATATTCTGGGGTTACAGG